>JAWUYS010000010.1:0-10213 GCA_034110685.1 Neptunomonas sp. | reverse complement strand
AGCAGCTTGAGGAGTAATTGATTTAATATCGGGCTCAACCCATGGTCCCGATAGTTGGTACTTGATTGTGGACACCCTCTCAAACTTATCACCAATAAGCTTATCCAGTAAAAAAACAGCACCGGCAATTTGAGGAGCACCTAACAAGACTGCCGCGACAGGTAAATTGCTTGTTAGAGGTAAGACCACATCAATTTCGCTATCCAACGTCTGGTCCACAATGTTGATACTTCCTTGCATGTTCACATTCGCGGAAGGCCCATCAAGAGAAAATGGCTCCTGGCTATATGCAATACCACTATTAAGCAAGTAGTGCGCGCTTACACGATCAAAAGCGACACCCGCTTTTACCAAGTCGGTAAAGTTAAGCTGTAGACGCCGAACCACTGTATTGAGATTTAGAATACCGAATAAGCGTAAAATATTACTGTGTTGCCCAGTTTCAATAATTCGCCCTTTCTTCAGTAACATCTTAAAACTTCCGTTCAAGTTTTTAGTCTCAAAACCCCACGGATATCCTGACCAGGAAACATCACTGCTTATGCTTGTTGACTGTGATTCAATTACACCGTCGTAACCAAAATTCTTTAAAAGTGAACCTAAATTCTTACCTTGTAGCGCCATATTCATATAACTAGCGGGCTTATTACCTTTCAAGCGCCATCCAGCCTCACCAGCAAGAGTAAATTTCCCGAAACGCCCAACAATGTCTTTTACTGTGACCTGGCCAGCATTATCTGGCTCAATATTCATATTCCATTGCCCTGCTAGCTTAGAGTCCAGATACAACTGATTAATAGAAAGCTTAACTAACGGCCATTCACTAGTATCCAATATCTCTAGTTGTTGGGCACTATCATCTTTGGATGGCTCTTGGTTTTTATCCAAATACCAATGGTCTAAGTTTACAAGATAAGCAGTATTATCTTCTTTAGGAATACGTATCTCACCTGCAACTTTAGGGCTTACAAAACCAATAGCAGTATTATTTACACCCTCAGCATTAACAATCAAATCAATGTTATTAACTTGTATGTCTCCTGCCGATACGCGCCCGATATGCAATGCCAACTGCTTCAGGCCATCCTTTGAAGCTGAAAGGCTATCACTACTCCACCAATTATTCTGAACCATAAACACTTTCAGCTGAGTAAGGTCAACTTGCTCAACACTCCCCTCAACCCACAAACCTGCCTCAACAGGCTCTTGAGGGCGACTCCCTCCAAAGCTAATACGAGTTCTTGAAGCATCCTCAATAGACTTAGTAACACCACGTAGCTGATTGCCCAACTTATACCGCCAAACAGGGCTATTGCTTCCTAACTGACCTACAATCTGTAATGGCATAATAGAAGCAGCAGTTTTTCCAAAGGGCGCCGGAGCGCGCAGCTCAACCCCCTGCAAATTTGAATCAACGACTAACTTGTTACACGTAGCAACACCAGAACAAAGATCCAATCGAGCATTCATAACAGCAGCACCTTCAGCGCTGTTTAATAAAGACAACTCTGTTTGTTTTTTTAAAGCGTCTACAGACATTTTCCCGGAAAGGTACACTCTCGTCACGTCAGGAAGCTGTTGTGTTTTTTCAACGGGCTCAATGCGCACAGCAACCGGGGCATTCATAAAAGAAGCTTTTATGTTATTGCTAGAAAGGCCTTTTTTAGTTGAAAAATCTAGATTCCCAGATATTTTACTAAAAACTAAATTTTCCGATGCACTGTCAAAACGTCCCTTATCAAGGCGTGAGGAAACCTTAACAATTGGAGTACTCTTTCCTGACAAAGGCACCAGCACATCCACTTCTGTTTTATGCTTGCCCGACAAAGACCATGAATCTAGACCATCACCCACTAAATCATGCAGTGACGTAGTTTTGAGCAAAGTAAAAATATCCTTAGCATTACCTGCCACCGATGTTTTGACACTCAACTGATCCGATCTAGCAGGTAGCTGTACTTGAATACTACTTGCTCGGCTATTAAGTAACATGCCTGTACTAGCGGTAATATCTAGTGCCTCCCCATCCAAATTGATCGCCATTTCGACCTGTTTCACAACAGGCCAGTCTGGCTGAAATTTCACAGTGGCATGCTCAACATCAAAATAGAGTTGTACAGTTGGAGGCAAGCGTCCTTCTAAACTTCTCGTGCCAGCTCGTAAAAGCAACATACCATCTTTGACAGTCCCTTCTTTGATCGCTGCAGATATCCAACGATGTAAAGACTCTCCTACTTCAGCAGGAGGTATGTATAAAGGCGCTTGTTTAGCATCCGCATTCTTGAGTGCAATCAGCAGTGTCAGCTCAGTCTGATACTTACGATCTAACGGCAGATACATGCTAAATCGACCGGCAGCACTCAACGATTCATTTTTCAGGTTTAATAAGCTGCTATTCACCGTAACCACAGGACGCGAATGCCCTTCTCTTTCTTCTATAACCCAGCTAACGCGACCACTCGCCTCACTGTACTCCCAGTTTTCAGAAAATAGCCCAGGAAATCCCATTACAAAAGATTCAGTATCTAAGTCAATATCACCAGAGGCTTCAGTAAAGGCAATACGCCCTGTGACATTTTTTAAAACCGGCGCACCATAATAGCCATCAACGTTAACCTCATGAAGATCACCTTCACCTTGCAGCGTTGTCAGATTATGCGGATCAGCCCAGACTACTGTTAAATTCTGAAGATACCCTTGAGGCTTTAACTTTAGTAACGCATCATTCAAGCTTTCAGGCATATAAGACTTACCAAGAAACCATTGGGACCACATCGCTAAATCTAGTTCCTTAAGGCTAGCCTGATGAACTAACACTTTCCCTTTTTTCAAACTAATATCAGCGGAAGCAAAAGACATCTCTACTTTTGCTTGGCTGTTTTGCAGCAGAAGATCAGAAATAACAAACTTAAATTTTTCTGCAGAGATAGGTTGAAGCGCAAAGGTAACAGCACTATCAGTAATGTTTTCCAATGACTCCTGCTCAAAGGATAAACTCTTAATACTTAACTGCCCTTGTAAAGCTTCAGCGCGCTGGTCACTCCAACGCCCCCAAAGCTCTGTGCCCATATCTAGGTCTTTTATATCAAATGGTAAATCTACTAAATCAAGGTTTAGTATCTGCTGCCCAAAATTACTAACTTTTGCATAAAGCTTATAATCACCTGCCAAAGGATCAGCGGGAAGATTCTCTGTCTCAATAGCAAACTCAACATTTGACGAGTCACTACCAGCTATTACCAACGCTAAAGACCCATACAGATAATGCTGATCACCCGCATTATTTAATAAGAAGGTAATAGGCGATATTTTTTGCACAGCTCCTTGCTCAGGGTACAAAGATAAGCGCGCATTAGTAAAAGAGACCTCAGGCTGCTGAGTGAGCATATTAATAATGCCTCTCACAAGGTCATCATTATTGACTGAAGATGAACTCGTATCTACCGCCCATCGCCCCTGACGCTGGTAAAGAGACACAGATGTTTGATCAATTTCTAAGATAGAAAACACTGGAAAGCGAGCAATAATAGAGGCAAAAATATCAATTTCAGCATCTACCTGATGAATGCTAAAATTCACATCAGGTTCTGTAGCAGAATCATTATAAGTACGGATATTTTGTAAATGAAAAGCGGGGTAACGACCATCCCAGTGTGCAGATACCACCTCTATGCTAATAGGAGTACCTGCTTTCTCTGAAATATACTCTTCTATGGCAGTTTTGTGCTCGGCGATAGAGGGTAGAAACTGTCGGGTAAGCGCCACTGCGATTACCACTAACAGCAAAACCACCAACAATACCCAACCTATCCAGTTAAAGAGACGATTCAGCATTTAACTTCACCTACTCGCCTGATCAGCAGAGTATTTTGACGCTTAAATTTTCAGCAGAGCATAGTTAAGCCCTGTCACCTTAGAACTATTATTATAAATAAGCGCAGTAGTATATTACCTTAACACAACATCAAACTGCTCAGGGCTGTACATTGCTTCTACCTGGAAGCGAATGGTTTTATTAATAAACGCTTCAAGTTCTGCAACATGATCAGAAGCATCATCGGTTAAATACTCCACCACGCCTGCTGAAGCGAGGACTAAGTACGCCTCGGTATCATAGGCTCGATGCTGGCGTAAAATTTCTCGAAAAATCTCATAGCACACGGTAACGGGAGTTTTGATGGAACCTCGACCTTGGCACTGACTACATGGTTCACAGAGAATATGCTCTAGGCTTTCTCGAGTGCGCTTACGCGTCATTTCCACGAGCCCTAACTCGGACACGCCGGTAACTTTACATTTAGCATGATCTCTTTCCAACACTCGCTCAAGCGTTCTCAACACCTGTTGCTGATGCTCAACCATCTCCATATCAATAAAGTCGATGATGATAATGCCGCCAAGATTTCTTAAACGCAGCTGTCTTCCTATAGCCGTTGCTGCTTCAAGATTTGTCTTGAAAATGGTTTCTTCCAGATTACGGTGCCCAACAAAACCGCCAGTATTTACATCAACGGTTGTCATCGCTTCCGTCTGGTCAAAAATCAAATACCCACCAGACTTCAGATCAACTTTACGCCCAAGTGCCCTTTGCATCTCATCTTCTACGTTGTAGAGATCGAAGATAGGCCTTTCACCGGGATAATACTCAAGATGATCATATATTTCAGGTACTAAGGCCTTAGAAAAGGACTGAGCTTTTTGAAAGGTCTCACGTGAATCGATTCTGATACGTTCAATACCGGCATGCGCCATATCTCTCAAAGCACGCATATTCAACGGTAAGTCTTCATAAACAATAGAGGGAACAGAGGCTGTAACAGTGCCGGCTTCTATCGCTTTCCACAAACGCTTTAAAAACTGCACATCGGCAACTAGTTCTGTTTCCGATGCACCTTCTGCAACTGTGCGCAAAATATAACCAGCTGTATCTGATTCATCCATAGCAACACATTTTTGTAATGCACTACGTAAGCGTTCGCGCTCTTCGACATCTTCTATACGCTGAGAGACACCAATATGACTATTTCCAGGCATGTACACTAAATAACGAGAAGGGATAGAAATATGCGTTGTTAAACGCGCCCCTTTAGTTCCAATAGGGTCTTTAGTGACCTGAACAACCAGTGCCTGACCTTCCCTGAGGACATGAGAAATAGAGATGCTATTTTTCTCTTCACCATTACTCTGTTGAGGTAAGACATCTTCAACATGAATAAAAGCGGCTCGCTCCAACCCTATTTCAATAAAAGCAGCTTGCATGCCTGGTAGCACTCGAACTACTTTTCCTTTATAAATATTTCCGACAATTCCACGCTTTGTAGAGCGCTCTACATAGATTTCCTGCGGCATCCCGTTTTCAATAACAGCAACTCGGGTTTCCATCGGGGTGAAATTAATCAGTATTTCTTCTCCAACGTTCGTTGCCACAGGAGCCTTCCTAACTAAAAAATTAAATGGTTAATATTGCCAAACTTTGATTCCGATCTTATCTAAGAGTTCCGACGTTTCTGCTAAAGGCAAACCGACAACGTTTGAATAACTCCCCTCTATCTTTTCAACAAAAATTGCACCAAAACCTTGAATACCATACCCGCCAGCTTTATCGCAGGGCTCTTTCGTTTGCCAATAACGATGGCATAATTCAGCATCCAATGTTTTAAAAGTAACATGTGTAACGACAACCTGGCTATCGGTAAAACCGTTATTCGTCAATGCGATACCTGTCATAACCTGGTGTGTCCGACCGGATAGCTGTTGCAACATGGCTACCGCTTCATCTTCGGATGAAGGCTTACCTAATATTTCTCCATCAATAACGACAGTAGTATCTGCACCTAATACTGCAGAGCGCTGCTTATCTCGAAGAAAGCCTTCCTGTGATTTTTCACACGCTAAACGCTTTACATAATCTGCAGGTAACTCCCCCGCTAGAACATCTTCATCAATATCAACACTACACTGCTTAAAAGCTACACCTATCTGTGCTAGTAACTCTTTGCGTCGTGGGGAGGCTGAGGCCAGGATAAGCTCACACATAATAAACTCTTAAAGAAATAATCAGTTAACGTGGAATGTACGTCTTATACCTCGTAAAACAACAAACACCCATGGCCATAAAATTGCGCTAACTAAGGCAGGTAATAAGAAAATAAGACTATCGCCAGTGCTACCAGATAAAGACTGTATCCAATGAAAAATCAACTGATTAATACCCACTAACACTAACACCATCATGGCTTGCTGCCACAGAGGGTACATTCTTAAGCGCTTATGCAGTATCAAAGTGATAAATGCCACCATCGTTAATGAGAGCGCATTCATGCCAAGCAAACTACCTTTCAATACATCTAAGGCCAGCCCCGACACCCAGGCCATACCTATACCAAAACGATGCGGCAAAGCCATGACCCAATAGATAACGATCATGGCCACCCACTCAGGCCGCCACCAGACAAACATCGCGGGTAACGGCATCTGACTTAAAATAAAGCCAATAATTAAAGTACCTACAACAATCAATACACCGCCAGTACGCCGCTCACTCATGTGATTCTGTCACCTCAGAAGATCCAATTTCATTGCTAACCCTTTCTCCAGCTGGGTTTACTGGCTCTTGTCTGTTCTCGATAATCGGTTCGACCAGCAATAGGTGCCTGCTTTTATCTAAACGAGCAGCTGGTGTCGCTTTAACGATCGAAAATGGTCTTCCTGGATCACGAAGCACACTGGTAACTTTCGCTACTGGATATCCATAAGGAAAGCGCCCTCCTAAACCTGATGTCACCAGTAAGTCACCTACACGGACATCTGCAGTATCGGGTACATGCTCCAATTCCAACTCACCCAATGTACCTTTACCTAAAGCGATAGCACGAAACCCATTACGATTAATTTCAACCGGAAGAGCATGACGCGCATCTGTGATTAGCATAACCCGGCAGGTATAGTGCGATACATCCACCACCTGACCAAGAACTCCCCTAGCATCTAATACCGGCTGTCCAAGAAATACACCATCTTCCTGGCCTTTCCCCAAAATAATTTGATGCTGAAAAGGGTCTGGGTTTACTCCAATCAATTCGGCAAGCTGCACATCATTTTTAATACGCTGACGACCACTCAAGAGCTCACGGAGCCGTAAGTTCTCAGTTGTCAGAGAAGACATCTGCTGTACCTGCTCATCTAACAAAATAACTTCAGAGCGTAACTGAATATTATCTTTAACTAGAGAACGCCTACTCACCAAAACATCGGATAAGTCATCTGCTATTCGTGTTGGCATATCGACCAACCACTGAATAGGCGTCATCACAAGAGAAAGCACACTGCGTGCTTCACGCGTACGAGAGGGGTTCAGATCACTCACCATAAAAATAATGGCAAGGATGACAAGAATAAGAAAAAAAAGGCGGGGTATACCGCCTTTAAATATAGGTTTCACGCAGACGCCCTCCTCAATCTAAAAGAAGACGATTCACAACTATTCATAACAACAACCGCTGTTATTCGAAGGTTAGTAGCTCAAACGCGTGCTTATCCAGCAACTCCAACGCTCTACCCCCACCACGGGCTACACATGTAAGAGGGTCTTCAGCCAAAATAACAGGAAGCCCTGTTTCCTCACTGATCAAACGATCAATATGGCGCAACATCGAACCACCACCGGTCAAGACAATACCTTGCTCAGCAATATCGGATGCCAGCTCCGGAGGACATTGTTCAAGAGCGCTTTTAACTGCTTGAACAATAGCAGAAAGCGGATCTTGCAGTGCTTCAAGAATTTCATTGCTATTGAGAGTAAAGCTACGCGGAATACCTTCTGCAAGGTTACGACCACGAACGTCAATCTCCAGCACTTCTTTGCTTGGATAAGCAGAGCCAATTTCTTGTTTGATACGCTCAGCGGTAGCCTCACCAATCAAACTACCGTAGTTACGGCGCACATAGGTCACAACCGCTTCATCAAAGCGATCTCCACCGATGCGTACCGATTCAGCATAAACGATACCGTTTAGAGAAATCACCGCGATTTCAGTAGTACCACCGCCGATATCTACAACCATTGAACCACTGGCTTCTTCAACAGGTAAGCCTGCGCCTATTGCTGCTGCCATTGGCTCTTCAATTAAATAGACTTCACGTGCTCCAGCACCTAAAGCAGATTCTTTAATAGCACGGCGCTCCACCTGCGTTGATTTGCAGGGAACACAAACAAGCACTCGCGGGCTAGGCGAGAAAAAACTGTTGTCATGTACTTTGCTAATAAAATATTGCAGCATTTTTTCAGTAACATGAAAATCTGCAATAACACCGTCTTTCATTGGACGGATCGCTGTAATATTACCCGGCGTACGGCCCAGCATGCGTTTAGCATCTTTACCCACAGCAGCGACAGACTTCTGATTACCGCTTTGCCTGATGGCAACAACTGACGGTTCATTAAGAACAATGCCTTTATCACGCACAAAAATCAGCGTATTTGCTGTACCCAGATCGATTGATAGGTCGCTCGAAAACAGACCCCGTATTTTTTTGAACATGTCGAATGGAAACCTTAAAGAGTTACAGGTATAGCTGAAGTATTTTAAAAACACGTAACTCTAGCAACGGCAGGGATTTAGAGCAAGGAGCAAATATGTTAAGTTAGTCTTTTTTCGCCAAATCCGAGACAGTTAGCGAGATCACCCATGGCTCTAAACAGAACCGACGTAGAAAAAATCGCACATCTGGCGCGTCTGCAAATAGATGAAAACGATGTGCCTGAGTACGCAACAAACTTATCAAACATACTGGATCTAATCAGTCAGATGCAGAGTATCGACACATCAGATGTTGAGCCACTCGCACATCCACTTGATGCCGTACAACGCCTAAGGGCAGACAGTATCACCGAACAAAACCAACGCGAGCACCTACAAAGTGTAGCTCCGTCTGTGGAAAGCGGCCTATTTCTTGTACCTAAGGTCATTGAATAACAGCGCCTGCATAACGATTAGGACTAAATAAAGATGTTGAATAAAACACTGGCCGAATTGGCCAAAGGGCTTGATCAAGGCGAATTCAGTAGCGTTGAACTAACTCAGGCATATCTTGAGCGTATTAAACGCGAAGACAGTAAATACAATAGTTTCATTACTGTCACCGAAGAGCTCGCGCTAACACAAGCTACCGCAGCGGATAAAACTCGCTCGGCGGGTAATGCTACTCGCATGACTGGCTTACCCATTGCTCATAAAGATATTTTTTGCACACAAGGCGTACGCACGAGCGCTGGTTCAAAAATGCTGGATAACTTCATCTCACCTTATGATGCAACGGTTATCCGCCAATTTAATGCCGCAGGTGCAGTAACATTGGGTAAAACCAACATGGACGAGTTCGCTATGGGCTCATCCAATGAATCTAGCTTTTACGGCCCTTCTCGCAACCCATGGAACACAGAGCATGTACCTGGTGGCTCATCGGGCGGATCTGCGGCGGCTATTGCCGCGGGCCTAGCACCGGCTGCAACCGGGACAGATACGGGCGGATCAATTCGCCAGCCCGCTGCATTTTGTAACCTAACGGGTCTTAAACCTACTTATGGTCGCGTTTCCCGTTACGGAATGATTGCCTATGCATCATCATTAGACCAAGGCGGTCCAATGGCTCAAACGGCTGAAGATGCAGCCATGATGATGAATGTCATGGCAGGTCTTGACCCTCTAGACTCCACCAGTGCAGACCGCCAGGTTCCTGACTACACTGCCAGCCTGGATAAACCACTGGTAGGTTTAAAAATAGGCTTACCAAAAGAGTTTTTCTCTGCAAGCCTTAATCCTGAAATGGCCACGCTGATTCACGCCGCTGTCAAAGAATATGAAGCACTAGGTGCAACGGTTAAAGAAGTAAGCCTGCCAAATACAGCTTTATCTGTTCCTGCCTATTACATCATTGCACCGGCAGAAGCATCGTCTAACTTATCTCGTTTTGATGGCGTGCGTTATGGTTACCGTTGTGAAGAGCCAAAAGATCTCGAAGATATGTACAAACGTACGCGCGGAGAAGGGTTTGGCACCGAGGTTAAGCGTCGTATCATGGTAGGTACTTATGCCCTATCTGAAGGGTTTTATGATGCTTACTATAAAAAAGCGCAACAGATTCGCCGCCTAATCCAAGAAGATTTTGTACGCGTACTGTCTGACGTCGATGTCATCATGGGACCAACCACCCC
>JAWUYS010000009.1:0-54808 GCA_034110685.1 Neptunomonas sp. | reverse complement strand
GTAGTTAATATTAATTCAAAAATGTAGAAGTAATTATTGTTGAACAGCACAACATCAAGGGGGATTCATGAAGTGAAGAAATTTGGGTCTCAATATCAGTAATCAGTCATACCGCTCACCCCACTACTGGTGATCTATGGGTATAGGTGGCGGTTTGAAAAAATCTAAATGCCTTTCTCATAAATAGCACGACAATTCATTAATTGATGATAAAGGCACCGCTACAAGAAGCATTCCAAAGCATAATGGATACAGGGACAAAAAATATGACAGGATTAATTCACGCTATATTACTAGATGGCAAAGGAAGTGGCAGAGAGCTTCACTGGGAAGAAGCGATCTCTTTAGTCCCTGAGTATGAAGAAGTTCTTTGGATACATCTTGACTATACAATTCCAGAAGCAGCTGAATGGATCGCTAATCAATCGAAATTAAATTCCCTGGCTGCGCAAGCTCTGCTTGACGAAAATACACGTCCCCGAGCAGATGTATATCCTGGAGGGCTGTTTCTCGCGCTCCGTGGTGTTAATCTCAATCCAGGCGAAGATCCAGAGGATATGGTAGCTATCAGACTGTGGCTCGAAACCAATAGAATTATCAGTACGCGTAACCGGCCACTCTTATCTATTCGTGAAATCAGCTCTAGCTTACTGGATAATAAAGGCCCCAAAACAACCGGCGACGTCATATCTACACTTAGTAAACGTTTGCTAAATCGCATGAGTGGTGTCATTGATCAAGTTGAAGACCAGATTATCGAACTTGAGGAGATGATGCTGGAAGGGAATACGACCATTCTTCGTGATCAGCTTTCACGATTACGTCGTAAGCTGATTGCATTGAAACGCTACCTAACACCGCAACGGGAAGCATTGGACGCGCTACAAGAGATGTCGTCTGATATTTTAACAGATGCACATATAATGGAGCTGCGTGAAAGTAGAGAGCGCTTGCTCCGTTATATTGAAGGCATCAATGAAGCACGCGAAAGAGCATCAGTCCTTCATGAAGAAATTATCAACAGCACAACCGATGTAATGAACCAGCGCATGTATGTACTATCGCTAGTCACGGCGATTTTCTTGCCACTTGGGTTTCTGACCGGACTTCTAGGAATAAATGTCGGCGGCATTCCTGGCAGCGACAACCCTCTGGCATTTATGATATTTACAGGTGTTCTCATGATAGGTACTGCTTTAATACTTTGGTTATTCAAAATAAAGCGCTGGCTGTAGGGAAATAGGATGGACTTCTTGCTGTAATTTCTTTACGAACACTGTCTATAAAGCATCGAAATAGCTATTTCGTCTGTCGTTTGCGCAGAGCAGCCTGTTTTAAGTTTCCTTATATATTTGCCTTCCAGCTTATCACGACGGCGGTGGGCGAAGGCTCAAAAAGTATCAAGGTGCTACAAATTAGAGCAGTCGCAATATTTAAAGCAATTTGACTTTTAAATCATCGTTCAATCCTTTCATGAAACTTCACAATTTTCATGAAAACCTAACACTTTTTGTTGGTTCTAGTGAAAAAACCAGTAGCCCGCTAGAATTACCACGGTAATGCCCGCGAGCAAGGCACAGGCAATCGCGTGTCGTACGTGTTTTATGCCAACACTGCCAAAATAAACGGCCAATACATAAAATGTTTTCTCTGTGCAGTCTTGCATGATGGCGGCGACATTCATCGTTATACTGCCGTGTGCAGGATGCCCTTTAGGTATATGCCGGGCATAAGTTTTAAAAATAAGAGTTCTAGTCCACGAGAGAGGGCTTGTATCAATCCCGCATTTAAACAAGCCTAACTAAAGGCATAGCACACCAACCAGACCAATAGAAATATCCACGCTGAGCGAGGCCATGTCGAAGGTTGATTGAACTAGTAGGCCGAAGATATCCGCCTAGTTTAATACTATCCATTGATAAAGAGCAGCAAGGAATGCGGTGGCGAAAAAACCGAACCAGATATGTACTAGCATAAATACTCTTAGCTGTTATTTCAGGCGAGAATGCAACGAGCCATTTTTTGATGCAAACTATATCAGGCTTTTAAGTTTGAAATATAATGGGTTATGTTTCGTTTTTTTGCCCCAAAAGTTGCGAGGCCGTTTTTTTTAATTTGATCTCGTTGGCTTGGTTAAAGAAATATTATCCCCGTGTGTGAAGCGGATAGAATCTTTGAGTCGTTAAAAGCAAACGAATAAAAGATCTGATCAGCATATAAATACTCAATAAATAAGAGAAACTAATAATGACTGAACGTCCAACGTTTGTAATGACAGAACAAATTGATAACCCACGTACCTGTGTTAATCACCTGCACTTTCCTGCTGGGAGTGAAACTCGTTGGCACCGTCACGAGAGAGACTATGTAATAGTGCCAATGCATAGTTGTGAGTTGCTTATAGATTCAGGTGAAGGGGCGAAGCCGGTTAAGCTAACAGCGGGTGAGTGTTATTACCGTGATGCCGGGGTTGAGCATAATGTGATTAACCCTTCAGAAATTGACATTACCTTGATTGAAGTAGAAATTAAGTAGTTCTCAGTTGTAGCGTGATGAGGATTCAATGATGAAGATGGTTTACACCAGCGAGAACCAGTTCTTAGTGAATAATGCTAAAAACCTTATTGAGGCACAGGGCATTGGTACGTTTCTTAAGAATGAGTTTGCACAGGGGGCTGTCGGTGAGACATCAGCCTTTGATGCTTGGCCGGAAGTCTGGGTTTTTAGCGATTCAGATTATGAGCAAGCTCTCAACATCATTGAAACATCTCTTAGTCGCGACAATGCTGTAGAGTGGCTTTGTAAAAACTGCCACGAGAAAAACGATCCCTCTTTTGAGGTCTGCTGGAACTGCCAACACAGCAATGTGTAAAGGCGTTTAGCGGAGCGCTCAATAATAATTGTGTAATGATTTAGTCTATGAGCAAGGATCGACTACACTGAATGTTATTCGTCTGTCACCCAGAGGTTTAGAGTTTCACCATGGCGAGAGGTGACATGGTCTGATTATCAGTAAGCTTACTGACGTAAGATTTTAATAAAGGACTATAAATTGAGCACACATGTTGAGTTTGAACCCGAAGTGTTAACGGCGTTAAATGCGGGCAGAAAAATCGATGCAATTAAAGCGCTACGATCATTACGAGGCATCGGCCTTAAAGAAGCCAAAGAGCTCATTGATAGCTACGCTGATACACATAAGTCTGAAAGCAAATCTATAGAAGTTGCTGAAAGCAATTTTAGTGTTGCTAAGCTGCTTTTTGTTGGGTTGATAATCTATCTGGTTTATAAGTTCTTCAACAGCTAAAGCGAGTGTTAAAGCAAATTTTCAGGCTATAAAGCGGCTAACTCCCAAGAAAAATACCTTTCTCTTGAGAGTTGCTAGAGTGATTTTTTTGAAAGCTCACTACGTAACAAGCAAGTTCTCAGTAAATCACTTATTTTTCTAAAATAACGTATCTCAAAATTTCAACGACTTGCGCAGGTGTTGTTGCCCATGCCATGGCAGATGCATCCACTTCTTTTAAGGGATGGATGATGTCATCAGCGTGTAGAGTAATATAAGGCTTATCCAATGCGGCACAGTAGCCTGCATCAAAGGCTGCATTCCACTGCTTGTATTTATCACCAAAACGAATAATAGCGATGTCACATTTAGCTATGAGGTTCTTGGTACGGATGCCATTAACTTTAGATGATTTGTGGTCACGCCAAAAACTATTCTCTTCAGCGCCTAGCAAGTCTCCTGCTGCATCACTTGCTTCGTGGTTAGTGACTGCAGAGCTAAAGGTTACCGGTAAGTTATGCGCTTTTGCGCCATCGATAAGCTGTTGGCGCCAGTCAGTGTGTATCTCGCCAGAGAGGTAGATATTCCAGTTCATAGGGCTTCCTATTTTTATTAAATGCATTTAGCTGGGGCTGTAAAAGGTGGATTCTACAGCATCATTCATATTATTTTCTGTACAAATTATATACAGTTGAAGATGCTTTCCTTTAACGACTTGTTTGGAATAAGGTGACACGATAAGCGCTGCGGGGGAGTCTATATTCATATTAGGGAGCAATATGATGGATTTTCAAAAGACGATTGATAGCTGTGTGAGCAACCGGGTGGTTGTTATTGTTTTGCTGATTTTCTTTTTCCCTTTGGGCTTGTATTGCATGTGGAAAGGCCAGCACTTTTCTAAAACAGTCCGTTGGGTTATTACTGCGTTACTTGGATTATGGGCATTGAGTTTGTTATCGGGTGGCGATGGAAGCAGCTACGAGGATGATGAATATGGCAGCTGCGCTGCGGTTATAGAGTCTAATGGCTGTACCTATTATCGAGACAGTGATTGCAATGTAATCTCTCGTTCATGCGAGTAAGATATCTCTTCCAGTGTACTAAACTGATCCCAGATTCTTGTTTTTAAAAGGAAGTAATATGGAATGTCCAAAATGTAAGGGCTCGATGCATGAAATTAAAGATACAGCATTCTCAGCATTAAAATGCTCAGGGTGTAATGGGATCTGGTTTCAGGATGGGAGCCATGAATTAGCGAGGTCTATCGAAAGTAGCGGGGCTATTGATGACTCACAAACCAATGCCGCAGCAGCCTATAACCCAGTCCGGGATATTGATTGTCCTGAGTGTGCAAAACGTATGATTAAAATGGTGGATCGCTCACAATTGCATATTGAGTTTGAAGCGTGTGCGTATTGTGACGGTGTCTTTTTTGATGCGGGTGAGTTTAAAGATTATACCGAATTTTCTTTTATGGAACGCGTTAAACAGGCGATTGAGACTTTTAAGTCTAATGTCCGTACTTAGCCATGTTAGCGCAGCGGAGCTATAACAATAGCTGCTGTGCTTTTTATGTGTGCGTTTAAATAGCCTCTTGAGATGTTTGCTGTGATTCAATCAAATGCCGCTAAATCAGACTTGCTACTTGTCGTCGTAACGCTACTTGCAGCGGTGGGGTGGATCTTCTCTAAAGAAGCACTCTCTGGTATCCCTCCTCTGATGTTTATTGGTTTTCGGTTTTTAGTGGCCGGGCTGGTTCTGTCTCTATTTGGTTGGCAGGCATTGCGGGCACTTGATAGACGAGGCGTCCTGCGCACGGTTTTGGTGGGTGTGTCATTTGGTGTGGCTATGATTTTTTGGATCTTAGGGCTGCATCATGCGCATCATATAGGCGTAGGTGCGTTTTTAACCTGCCTAGGCGCTGTGTTTGTACCGATTGTTGCTGCCTTGTTTGGTGAACGAGCTAACCGCGCTGTGTGGTTCTCGCTTCCTTTGGCGGCTATTGGTCTTGCCAGCTTGTCACTGGATAGCCAGTTTGAGATGGGCTGGGGTGAGCTCTCATTCTTGTGTGCTGCTGTTTTGTTTGCGTTTACCTTTGTCTTGAATAGCCGTGCGGCTGCTAAAACATCGCCTATTGCTCTGGCGGCGGTTCAGTTGATGGTGGTCGGGCTGGTGGCACTACCTGTGTCATTGTTAATCGAAACCTGGACGTTTGCTTGGCCAGCCTCAATCTGGATGTGGATGATTGCCAGTATCTTTATTGCGACCAGCTTGCGGTTTTTTATGCAAACATGGGCGCAAAGCTTATCCAGTGCAAGTAATGCTGCGGTGATCATGACATTGGAGCCTGTATGGACGGCTATGCTGGCGGCAGTATGGTTTGGCGAGACAATGACCGCTATGCAGTTAGGAGGTTGTGCGCTGATTTTTAGTGCATTGCTGGTTAGCCGTTGGCGCAGTGTACGTAGCGCTGTACGACTGTTAACTAAAAAAGCATATTAATCCTGCGCGAGCGCCTCTTTGGCGGGGCCGTAATTCTGCGCAGCAGCACGTTGTAACCATTCTTGTGCAGCTTTTATATTTTTAGTTTGTCCTTTGCCTGTATGTAGCATCACCGCGAGTGCGTATTGTGCTTCGGCATCCCCTTCTTCTGCTGATTGGTGAAAGTACATGGCGGCTTTATCAAGGTCGCGAGGCATTCCTTGGCCTGCTTCGTACATCCAGGCGAGCCGTGTGCGGGAGCGGGTATCACCCGTATTGTTAAGGCGTTGCCAGATAGCTGCCGCTTTTTTGTATTGCCCAGCAACATGCAGGCTTTCTGCGCGGTAAAAGTTTTTGTCTCGCTGGCTTTTTACCGTGCTGTTACGTTGCTCAAGCAGTGCTACTGCATCCTCGTCGCCTTGCGCGGCAGCAGCTGAGAGCCATTTATCTGCTTTAGCATCATCCCTAGGCGTTTTTATACCACCAGAGTAAAGCAGCCCTAAGCGGTATTGTGCTTTACCGCTGCCAGCTGTGGCCGCTTTTTCATAGTGTTCTATCGCTTGTTGGTTACTTTGCGTTACGCCGAGTCCATCTTCATACAAGATGCCTAAATTGAAGCTGGCTTGTGCATTACCCCTGTTTTCGAGCGCTTCCCAGATGGCGTGTGCATTGTCGTAGTGGCCCATTTTAAATTCGGCATAGCCTTTGTAGTTACCAATAACGGGGTTGCGTACAATGTCGTATAAGTCGAGTTCTTCAGCATCTGCGGTGCTAGCTGCCGCCGTATCAGCGTGAACTGGTAATGTCATGAAAGAGAGAGCTGCTATGCATAAAGCAGCGAAGGATGATGCCATACAGGTGAGCCTGATGAGCTTAATTATTAGAGGTTTTAGCATGTTAAGCCCTCTTTGTATGGCCACAAGAATGTAATCTGCTTTTAGGGTGGATATAAAATATTTATACAGGAACCTGCTTGTAGTAAAAATTGAACTGAAGAACTAATTTCTTACTCTACAATAGGCCCGAGGCTAATTTCAGTCTTGGTACAGAGCTAGTATTTTTTGATAAGGAGAAGCGCGTGCTTCCGATGGGAACAATTATGGCGGGGTGCATGGCACTAGGGTTGCTCTTTGCGACTCGATTACCGGTATTGCGTACAGTGCAGAAATTACCTGCATGGTTTAGAAAAACGATGGCGTTTGTGGTGTTTGCAGCAGGCAGTTGGAATGTCTTTTGGTACGCAATGCGCCATTTTACTGAGTTTTGGGGAACTGCGGCCTTGATCTCTGGCTGTCTAATGCTACTTACCTCTGCTTATATATTTAATGCAAAGTGCTTACCACGCTTTCTGCAAAAGATGCGCCCAGGTGTACTGTTCCTGCTGCTATGTTGTGCTGTTTTATATGGTGTGACTATTTACCGCCTTTGAAGTCATGATTCATTCAGTTCAAAGGGCGTAGATTTATTTATATAGCCTGTTGGTTGGGGTTTTATTGAATAAATTGCTTAAACAACAAAAGGATATAGATATGGGTATCATCATTTTTTTAGTCATTGGTGCTGTTGCAGGCTGGTTGGCTGGCACGCTAATGAAAGGTGGTGGCTTTGGACTGCTTGGTAATATTGTTGTTGGTATTGTCGGTTCTGTGGTCGGGGGCTTTGTGTTCAGTTTTCTCGGGATTTCTGCAGGTGGTATGGTGGGTTCCATCGTGACGGCAACGGCTGGAGCTGCATTGCTGCTCTTTATTATTAGCCTTATAAAGAAATAACTTTTCACTGTACTGTTATTAGTCTTGCTCTGTAGGTTTACACATTACGAAGCACTATTAAGCTGTATATGGCGAAAGGTAAAGAAAGGTTTGTTGAAAACTCAATCCTTAATTCAAGGAGCTATCGGCGCGTAAGCGCTCTGCCATTAAGTCTACAAATGTGCGAATCTTTGCGGAGGCATAACGGCCTTCTCGATGCACTATATGCACTGGCCAAGCGGTTGGCTCGCATGCTTCTAGTAATCTTACTAACTCCCCTGAGGCGAGTTTCTCGCTGACTTGATACGACAGTAATCGTGTAATTCCAAAACCTGCCAGTGCAGCCTCTAGCGCTGCATCATTGGTGTTAACGGTAAGCCTTGGTTTTATGCGTAAAGGTTTGCCATCTGTAGTATTCAAATGCCAATCAATTGAGCCTGCAATGGCGCTGGATGCGATGATTGAGTGCTGTAATAGATCGTCAGGTTTATGCGGTGTTTTATGGTGCTGTAAGTACTCAGGAGAGGCACATATAATACGCCGCACAGAACCGACTCTGAGTGCTCGCATGCTTGAATCCGGCAGTTCACCAATGCGTATGCCTACATCTAACCCCTCTTCAAGCAGATTGACTACTCGATCAAGAAATACTGCCGATACTTCGGTGTTTGGATAGCGTTGTAAATAATCAACAATGCCGGGCGTGATAAATTGCCGACCAAACAGAGCTGGGGCGGTTACGGCTAAGTGGCCTTGAGGTTCGGCGTTGATTCCGGCCGCGGCCTCATCTGCGGATTCAACTTCAGCCAATATGCGTCGTGCATCTTCAAGGTAGCGTTGTCCTGCGTCACTGGTGCGTACATAGCGTGTAGTGCGGTTGAGCAGCTTAACGCTTAAATGTTCTTCCAAAGCAGTGATGGCGCGGGTAACTGCCGGAGGAGACATACGTAACCGCCTTGCTGCAGACGCAAAGCCTTGCTCTTCGGCAACAGCAACAAAAACATTCATGAGATGAAAGCGGTCCATAGAGTTTCCTGATGTAGTTAGCTCTTATAGTTTCACTAAATGGAATTATAAATTGTATTTGTCGGTGATTCTTATTCTAAGTGGAATTTTGCATAGTGTCATCACAGCAACGCAGTGATGTTGTGAACTAAACACTTAATGAGATTTTCAGGAGAAGTAACATGAGCCGGATTAACGTTATCGATAACAACAATGCCAACGCAGAACAACAAGAGCTGCTTGATGCTATCCAGTCACAATTAGGCATGGTGCCTAACTTTCTTAAAATCTTTGCAAACTCACCCTCTGCACTACGCGCTTTTTTGGGGTTACACAGTATTGCCGGTGAGGGCAGCTTGGATGAGCAAACCCGAGAGCGTATTGCGTTAGCGCTTGCGCAGCAGAATGCTTGTCAGTATTGCGTTTCTGCCCACACGGCGATTGGTCGAAAAGCTGGATTATCTGATGCAGAGATTGAAGCTAACCGTGCAGGCTCAAGTGAAGATGCAAAAGCGGCGGCGGCTGTTAAATTTGCACGAGCATTAGCTGAGCACAGTGGGGATATTACAACAGCAGAATTGCTTGAGGTACGTGCTGCTGGTTATAGCGAATCTGATATTGTAGAGATTATTACGCATGTAGGAATGAACACACTAACCAATATTCTGGGTAAAGCGAGCCGTGTTGATATCGATTTTCCTAAAGTAGATCTACAGCTGGCTTCGTAAGTTTCGCACTGTTAACTAAAAAATAAACCCCGGAGGGTTCACGTTATGGGACACAAATTTGCAGAGATCGCATTCACTGAATCTGTCCGGGATGTACAGCATCAGCTGGGTAGCCGCACAGGATATGCCAGCATGGATGAAGGAGAAGATTACAACAACTTTCTTAGCCAGTACGAAGCAGGCTTTATCACTGCGCGTGATAGTTTTTACATGGCAAGTGTGAGCGAAACGGGTTGGCCTTATGTGCAGCATCGCGGTGGGCCGGCTGGTTTTATGAAGGTTATTGATGCACAAACGATAGGCTTTGCTGATTTTAGTGGTAATCGACAGTACGTAACTGTGGGTAACCTTCGTAAAGATGACCGCGTTTCTCTGTTTCTCATGGACTATAAAAACCGTCGTCGTCTCAAAATTTTAGGGCGCGTACGCTTAGTTGGTCTTGAGGAGACGGAGCTGTTAGCAGCGCTTGAGGTGGATGACTACCGAGCACGTGTAGAACGAGGCTTTGTTATTCATATTGAGGCATTTGATTGGAACTGTCCGCAGCATATTACGCCGCGATACACCGAAGCTGAAGTGGAAGCGATCCTTGAGGCGAAGGATGCAGAAATAGCTGCCCAGAGATCTGCACAGCAGGCTGCAGAAACCGTTGAACAAGCAACTCATAAGCAGGCAAACACTTTGTCAGTGCTTGGCCAAGGTGAGTTGTCGTTAGTGATATCGGGTGTCCGACAGCTAACCCCACGTGTAAGAGCGTATGAATTGCGAGCACTTGATGGATCAGATCTACCTAAAGTAGAAGCAGGCTCGCATTTACGTGTGCCGGTACGGCTGGAAAACGCAGAGTTATCAGAGCGACATTATTCGATCTGCTCTAACCCCGCGCGCCGCGATATCTATGAAATTGCCGTATTGAAAGAAGCGCAAGGTACGGGCGGCTCTGAGGCGGTACATGAACGCTTTGACATCGGCTTGCAGTTAAATTGTGATCTTCCACAGAATAATTTTTTATTGCATACCGATACGCGTCCTGCCGTATTAATTGCTGGTGGTATTGGCATTACGCCCATTAAAGCGATGGCTCAGGAGTTAAAGGCAAGAGGTACTGAGTTACAGTTACATTATGCGGGGCGCGGCGAAGTGGAAATGGCTTTTAGTGATCGCTTAACCAGAGAGTTTACTAAGCGTCTAAACCTGTATCGCGCCACACATGCCGAGCGTATGGATATTGCTCACTTGCTCAGTACTGCACCTAATGATGCCGTTTTTTATGTGTGTGGACCAAATCGTTTAATTGATGATGTCGTTAAGCAAGCAGAAGCATTGCAGATAAACCCAGAACGGATAAGGTTTGAGCGCTTTTCAGCAACGCCTGCTGCCAATGCTCAACCGATTGAAGTGGAGTTACGCCGTTCAGGTGTGCAGATTCAGGTTGGCCGTGATCAGAGTATCCTTGATGCCATGCTAGATGCAGGTGTAGATGCGCCCTTTAGCTGTAAAGCAGGTATTTGTAAGTCTTGTGCTGTAAGAGTGCTTGAGGGCGAGCCTGAACACCGTGACTCAGTGTTGACTCCTGCTGAGCAGCAAACCTCGATCTGCCCTTGTATATCGCGCGCTAAAGGTAAGCGCTTGGTGTTGGATATATAAAAGACGCTCTAAGATTGCTCACTTAGCGCGAGTGCAAACCCTGCTTTATAGTCGGGGTGCAAAAATTGATATCCTGACTCTTGTAAGCGCTGGCTATTACAGCGTTTACTACCGCCACGTCTAATTTCTATTGCTTGTGTTGTTTCTATGCCCAACTGTTCTGCTAGCCACACGGTGATCTCGCGTATTGGTGTTGGGTTTAGGTCGCTGGCCAAATAGAGAGTATCTACTGGTTTATTTTCATTAATGCGCTGGATTAGGTGAGCAAGCACGCCGGCGCAGTCGTCTCGGTGAATTCGGTTGCTGTAGTGCAAATCTTCTCGTGCAACGCTGCCGTTTTTTACGCGCTCAATCAGATGGTTTCTGCCCGGTCCATAAATACCGCTAAAGCGCACCACAGTGGCATTACCTTTTTCTAATACAGTGTGCTCTGCTTGTCGCATTATCTGCCCAGATACCAGTTCAGATTCGGTGGGCGATTGCTCATCGATCCATTCATGCTGGTGTTGGCCATATACACTGGTGCTGGATGTAAAGAATAGATGTTTTGGCTGCTGAGGTAGCGCATCGTAGATATTGTTGAAACCGTCTATATAGGCTTGCTGGTATGCATTTTCACTGCGGCCAGTTGCTGCAGCGCAATAGATTAAGATATCAACATTTGGCAAGTCTGATAGTGTATCTTTATCAGAGAGATCAGCAGAAATAGCGTGAATGCAGTCAGGAAGCTGGTTTATAGTACGCCGTAAACCGAAGACGTGATGGCCTTGTGTTGCTAGCGTAACACCCAATGCACTTCCTACGTCGCCACAGCCAGCAATAAGGATACGCAGTTTATTCATGGGAGTTAATTCCTATTAAAAAGCTGCATCATAACAGAGGGTATGAGCAATGACGCTCACAGAACTACGTTATATTGTCACTCTTGCTAAAGAGCAGCATTTTGGCCATGCCGCCGAAAAATGCTTTGTTAGCCAACCTACTTTATCTATTGCGGTTAAAAAACTGGAAGAAGAACTAGGCGTTGCCTTATTCGAGAGAAGTAAAAATGCAGTGCGGGTAACGGATGTCGGTAAGAGTGTGGTTGAGCAGGCCGTAAAAGTGTTACAGCAAGCTGATGTGGTTAAAGATTTAGCTCAGGTAGGTAAAGATCAGCTGCGCTCGCCATTGCGTGTTGGCGCTATTTATACGATTGGGCCTTATCTGTTTCCTCATCTTGTGCCGCAGGTGCAAGAGCTCGCGCCACATATGCCGTTGTACATAGAAGAAAATTTTACAGCGCGCTTACGTGAAAAGTTACGCAATGGTGAGTTGGACGCGATCATTATTGCTCTGCCTTTTGAAGAACCCGATGTCGTCACACGTATGCTGTATGAAGAGCCTTTCGTGATGCTGCTACCTAAACAGCACCCTTGGTGTGAGCAAAAGGCCATTGATGCGACTAACTTAGCCAATACTGAATTGTTGCTATTGGGTGAAGGCCACTGCTTCCGTGATCAGGTGTTGGAATCTTGCCCTACACTTCAGCAGGCGATTCAGAATCAGCACAGTGTTACTGAGGGTAGTTCTCTAGAGACTATTCGGATGATGGTGGCCAGTGGCTTAGGCTCTAGTGTGCTGCCAATGTCGGCTACTAACGGCTATTACCAGTCAGATATGGTGGTCACTAAACCCTTTAAAACACCACAGCCAACCCGCAGTGTTGCAGTGGCATGGCGGGCTAGTTTTCCGCGCTCTAAAGCGATTGATGTGCTGGTGAATGCAGTGAGTCATTGCCAGGTAAGTATTCCTATTAAGACGGCATCATAACGTGAGTGTTTCATCGAGCTATGGCGCGGACTCACCAGCGGTTACGGCGTTAAAAGGCGTAGGTGCTGCCTTGTCTTTGAAGCTGGAACGGTTGGGTATCAGTACGATTCAGGATTTGTTGTTTCATCTGCCAACCCGTTATCAAGACCGTACCCGTATTGTTCCGATTGGCTCACTGCGCCCAGGCGATGAGTGTGTTATTCAAGGAACGATTCTGGCTTGTGATATTCAAATGGGACGTCGGCGAAGCCTGTTGTGTCGAATACAAGATGGTACTGGCACACTAACGCTACGTTTTTTTCATTTTTCGGCGTCTCAAAAAAATGCTTTGGCTGTGGGTAGCGAGTTACGTTGTTTTAGCGAAGTGCGCCCGGGGCCTGCTGGACTAGAGATGGTCCACCCTGAATATCGCGCCAGCACCGCTGATGGCTTAACGCCAGTTGAAGAGAGTCTTACACCTATTTACCCAATGACCGAAGGCCTGCAGCAAGCAAGAGTCCGTACCTTGGTGCAACAGTCTCTTGCATGGCTAGAAACGGGTAGTGTGTCTGAGCTATTGCCTGAATCAGTTCGGCGGAAATGGCGCTTGCCTGAGCTAAAAGACTCTCTGATCTATTTACACGCGCCGCCAGTTGATGCCGACCAGCACTTGTTGTTAGAAGGACTACATCCTGCACAACGTCGTTTAGCGTTTGAGGAGCTGCTAGCTCACCATCTAACGCTATTGCAGCTACGTCATAAGGTGCAGGAGCATGGCGCGCCTGTGTTGCCTCCTTCGCAACAACTGACAGAGCCTTTTTTAGCGCAGTTGCCTTTTAATTTAACCAATGCGCAGCAGCGCGTTAGCCAAGAGGTCTCTGTAGATCTTGAGAAAAGCATCCCTATGCTGCGTTTAGTGCAGGGAGATGTGGGTTCGGGTAAAACCATGGTGGCAGCGCTAGCGGCCTTGCAAGCGGTCGAGAATGGTTTGCAAGCAGCCATTATGGCCCCAACAGAAATTCTGGCAGAGCAGCACTTTATTAATTTTTCACAGTGGATGGAGCCGTTAGGCATCAAGCTTGCTTGGCTCGCCGGTAAAGTGAAAGGTAAGCAGCGCGTTACGCAGCTGGCTGCTATTGCCGACGGCTCAGCACAGATTGTGATTGGTACTCATGCATTGTTTCAAGAAGAGGTGCGGTTTTATAACCTTGGCTTAGCCGTTATTGACGAGCAGCATCGCTTTGGTGTGCACCAGCGCTTGAGTCTGCGGGAAAAAGGCCGAGACGGAAAGCGCAGCCCACATCAGTTGATTATGACAGCCACGCCTATTCCTCGTACATTGACTATGAGTGCCTATGCTGACTTAGATTGTTCGATTATTGATGAGCTGCCTCCAGGTAGAACGCCGGTCAATACCGTGGTGATTGCTGATTCTCGTCGTGATCAAGTGGTAGAACGTGTACGAGCGGCGTGTTCAGAAGGCCGCCAAGTGTATTGGGTTTGTACGTTAATAGAAGAGTCAGAAGCATTACAGTGCCAGGCTGCTGAAGTAGCAGAAGCTATGCTGCAAGAGCTTCTGCCTGAGTTGCGTATTGCGTTGGTACATGGGCGTATGAAGGCGAAAGAAAAGTCTGATGTGATGCAGCGCTTTAAGGCGGCTGAATTAGATCTGCTGGTGGCCACTACAGTAATTGAAGTAGGGGTGGATGTGCCTAACGCCAGCGTTATGATTATTGAAAACCCAGAGCGTTTAGGCTTGTCGCAGTTACATCAGCTACGCGGGCGAGTAGGGCGTGGCTCAGTCGAAAGTTTCTGTGTTCTGATGTACCATGCGCCGCTTTCTAAACAAGGGCGTGAGCGCTTGGCGGTGATGCGAGAAACAACTGACGGGTTTCGTATTGCTGAGAAAGATTTGGAGCTACGTGGTCCGGGAGAAATTCTAGGGACCCGCCAAACGGGTATGATGCAGTTTCGTATTGCTGACTTGCAGCGTGATTCTGATTTACTGGATCGTGTACAGCAGGTTGCCACGCAGTTAGCTGATCAACCCTTAGTGATGGAGGCCGTGGTGCGCCGCTGGTTGGGACATCATGATGAGTATGGGCATGTGTAGTCTTTCATCGGGACTTATATTAGTACTAATATAAATATTCAATAGAGTAGTAAATGAGGTTTATGTGAGCGTATCAGAACAACAGTTGGCCATGATAGCTGAGCAAATAGGTCGTGAGCCTAAAGGGTTGGTCGACGTAACCGTTGCTACTGCAACAGGGGTTCCGTTGGTACTGCAGATGCGCTCGTTAGTGGATAATGTGCCTTTTCCAACGCTTTACTGGCTTTCTTCTAAAGAGTTATGCAAAGCGATCGGGCGTATAGAAGGTAAGGGTTGGGTTAAAGAGATAGAAAGCCGCTTGCAAGAAGATACTGAGCTTAAAGAAGCCTTTTTACAGAACCAGAAAGCTTATGTAGCTCGTCGCTGGGAGCTAATGTTACCGCAGGATAAGCAGCGTATTGAAGAGTTAGGTTTTACACAAATGTTTGAGCGCTATGGTATCGGTGGTATTTCTCAGTGGGATAAAGTGCGCTGTTTGCATATGCAGTATGCACATCATTTGGCAGACGGGAATGTGATTGGGGCTTTGATGGATCAGGAATTTGAGCTTAATAAGCGAAACTATTCGTTATGACAGGCAGGGTGATATGTGTTGTAGCGTGTGATATCACCTGATGACTACTAAAAGCACTTATTGTGGATAAGTGCTTTTAGCAAATGCTGGCTTTTCTTTGGGTTAAGCCGACTCTTCTGCGTCAAGTATACGTTCTTGTCGTTCTTGTTCTTCTAGCCATGCCGCTTTGATCTCTTGTAAGACCGTATCAACATCAGCGGCTTGCTCGCTTTCGGCAAACAGGCCTGTTAGCTCTACTTCTGGTGTTAAATCCCCATTTTCAAATAATGCCCAAATCTCTTTGGCGTAGCGAGTTTCCATCAGTTCCGGGGCGTATTGGGCATAATAAGTTGTCATGTTATTCACATCACGTGCCAGCATTTTCTGGGCATTATTATTGGCTGCCGCATCTACCGCTTGTGGAAGGTCAATAATGACTGGGCCGTATGAATCTACCAGCACATTAAATTCTGATAAATCCCCATGTACCAAGCCAGCACAGAGCATCAACATGACGTACTGCATAACGACAAGGTGATCTTCACGGGCTTGTTCAGGCGTTAGTGCAATATCATTTAGGCGTGGTGCTACATGGCCATCGTTATCAGTGACCAGCTCCATCAATAATACGCCGTCAAAACAACCATAAGGCTGGGGCACGCGAACACCCGCATCGGCGAGACGATAAAGTGCATCTACCTCAGCGTTCTGCCAGGTTTCTTCTTGTTGGTGACGGCCGAATTTAGAACCTTTTTCCATCGCACGAGCGCGGCGGCTATTGCGTACTTTGCGGCCTTCTTGGTACTGCGCTGCTTGTTTAAAGCCGCGTTTGTTCGCTTCTTTATATATTTTAGCGCAACGAACTTCGTCGCCGCAGCGAACGACAAAAACATCTGCTTCTTTACCGCTCATGAGCGGACGCAGGACTTCATCTATTAAGCCGTCTTCTATTAGGGGCTGTAATCGTTTTGGAGCTTTCATGGCACCCTTGTAACTTATACTTTCATGGTATGATTTGTGTCAGATAAAACTGCCAGTTAAAACTATAGCTGCTTTTTAATACAAAACCGCTTTGGCACTGTGCATTATGCTTTAATTAACTCTGTCAAAAAGTAAAACAGTTGGAAAAAATTGTGAGTACCCTTCCTGAAAAACGTCTCAATAAATATATCAGCGAGTCAGGTTTTTGTTCCCGACGCGAAGCCGATAAGCTAATTGAGCAAAAGCGAGTCACGATCAACGGTAAGCAACCCGAACTTGGCACAAAAGTGACACCCTCGGATACCGTCTTCGTTGATGGAAAGCGAATCAATGCCAGCGCGGAAAATAAATCCGATCGCATCTATATAGCTTACCATAAGCCGATAGGTATTACGTGCACCACGGAGCGTCACGTTAAAGGTAATATTATCGATGCAATCGGGCATAAACAGCGCATATTCCCTATTGGACGCTTGGATAAGCCCTCTGAAGGCTTAATTTTCCTTACTAGCGATGGTGATATCGTTAATAAAATTCTGCGTGCAGAAAATGCTCACGATAAAGAATATGTGGTCACAGTAGATAAGCCGCTAAGCGAGCGTTTTGTTGATCGCATGTCTCGCGGTGTACCTATTCTTGATACCGTCACTAAGCCTTGCCAAGTGACAATCCAAAGCCGTTTTGTGTTTAAAATCATATTAACTCAAGGGCTTAATCGGCAAATTCGCCGTATGTGTGAGTATTTGGGCTATGACGTTAAGAAATTAAAACGTACGCGAATTATGAATGTTTCGTTAGCAGGGTTAAAGCTTGGCCAGTGGCGTGACCTCACACGTGATGAAATGGCAGAAATTAATGCTGCTGTAGTCACATCCAATAAGACCGCAGTTGATAGCCCTAAACCGCAAGCTAAGGTGAATCACGTTGCGAGTAATACTCGAACGCGTGTATCGAAAGAGCGTAAAAAGCATCGCTCATAACTTATGGCTCTTAATTGAAGGCTTGTGTAGGAAGTGGCGTTTTTTAGGCAATAAAAAAGCAGACAATTGTCTGCTTTTTAGTGTGCTCGATTTGAGAATCGATTAGCTGGTCAGTTGAGTGTACTTGTCCATCAACTGATCTTCAGTTTCAACGTGATCCGGATCTTTCGGAATGCAGTCTACAGGACATACTTCAACACATTGTGGCGTGTCATAGTGGCCTACACACTCGGTGCACTTGTTATGATCGATCTCATAAATTTCTTCACCCGGAGCAATAGCTTCATTTGGGCATTCTGGTTCGCATACATCGCAGTTGATGCACTCGTCGGTAATAATTAATGCCATGTTGGCTACCTCTCTTGCTAAGAAGATTTTTTGCAGTCTTTTCTCACTGCAAGATGGTTCTGTAACGCTTTGTTGACAGCAGGGTGAACAAATTTGCTCACATCGCCGTTTAGTAGTGCAATTTCCCTTATCAGCGTAGAAGAAATAAAGGAAAGGTGCTCCGCAGGTGTTAGAAAGAGACTTTCTGCCTGAGGAGCTAGCTGCCGATTCATGTTCGCCAGCTGGAATTCGTATTCAAAGTCAGATACAGCACGCAGACCACGCAAAATGATATTGGCATTTTGCTGAGCTACGAAGTCTGCCAGCAAGCAATCAAAACCAATAACTTCAACATTATCTAGATGAGCAAAAACCTCTTTTGCAAGGGAAGTGCGCGTCTCTAATGGGAATAAAGGTTGCTTGGTCTGACTTGTTGCAACAGCCACAATTACTTTGTCAAACAAGCGAGAAGCACGTTGGACAAGGTCGGAATGACCATTTGTGATAGGATCAAATGTTCCTGGATAAATGGCAATGTTCATTGTCGATTCACTCTAACCCTGTTTTGCTGTACTTATTGCCACTATTACAAGAGCGGCATATTATCGGAATTGGTGCAGAGGCACAAATATAATAATGGAATGTATCCATCATTATTGGTTATAAAAAATAAATTTTATATTTCAAATTAGAATATATGGATGCGAAAACAGGTGTCAATTATGCTTTGTAAGGTTAGCGCTAGTCTTATCAAAATCTCTTCTGCCCTCATGTGTTTAGTCTTGCTCAGTGGTTGTGAGGCGTTACAGAGCGTAGATAGAGGGCTTTATAACGCAGCAGAAGCGGTAAGTGAGCGTGATAGGGTTACCGGCCAGCGTACATTAAGTATGGCAGGTAGAGGCCAGCAAATAGCTCAAGGGAATGCTGCCGTTGAGCAGATAATTGCCCAGCAAAAGAAAGCAGGTAAAAAAATTAATGCTGCATTAGACCGCAAAGCTTATCAGCGTTTGGTGAGAGTGTTTGATCGTGTTCATCGAGTCAGCCATTTATCGAATGAGCGTTGGTTGCCTATCTTGATTGATAATCCCTCATTTAATGCCTTTACCACCGGTGGTACTTACATTGTGGTGCATAGCGGTTTAATGAAAGACCTCAAAAGCGATGCTGAGTTAGCGGCTGTTTTAGGTCATGAGGTGGCACACACCGTTGCTAATCATGTTTTTGAGCGACAAACACATCAGACAGCGGCTTTGATTGCCGGTTCTAAGGCGGCACGTAAAGGTGGGTACCAAGCTGCGTTTACCCATGAGAGTGAAATTGAAGCAGACAGAATAGGGATTCTTTATGCCGCGCTGGCGGGGTTTGACCCATATGCGGCTAGTCGAATTTGGGAAAGACAATATAAGAAAGAGGGCAGTGCGCGTGGGTTGTTCTTTCATGATCACCCAGTAAATCCTGAGCGTGCTGTATTGACGCGTAATGTCGCTAAGAAAGTGAAGCCGTATTATCGTAAAGGTAGGCAAAATCCTCAGGCGGCAGCGTTACTAAATAACAATGTTTTATGGCGTAAAAGTGCAGCAGCAGAACCCGCAGGTAATGGCGCAGGCCTATCTGCTATTTTGGGAACAGCGTTAGGTGCTTACGTACAGCATCAAGGCACCAAGCAAGAGGCCAATCGCCAGGCGCAACAGATTCAAGTAATGCAGGCATTGGACAAAAAAGTGGTGGTTTTGGGCGAAAAAGTGATTGACCAAAATTCTTGGCAAGTTGTGTGGCAGAACCGAAATAATGTCAGTATGAAAAATGTAGTTATGGGGGTGTTGATTAAAAATTCCAAGGGGAAGGTTAAGCGTTATGTGACGCATGTAAAAGGTAGTGTTCGTCCAGGTGCGCGCTTTGCAGGTCAGTTTAATTTGCCAGACCTAACGGTTGCGCAGCTAAAATGAATGCAGGTTAAATACTATCTGGATGATGCGATACCTTATAGGTAGCACTTATAAGCCTAGGAAGGAATGTTAATACTGGTGGGATGCGTTAGACTGGAATACGTTAGCTTAATAGCAAAAGGAGATTGTAGTGGCACGTCGCACTCGTGAAGAGGCTGAGCAAACCCGCCAGGCATTGTTGCATATGGCTTTGGAGCAGTATGCGTTACATGGTATTCATAATGTAAGCTTAAAAGCGATCGCTGCTGAAGCAGGGGTTACGCATGGCGCATTGTATTGGCATTTTAAAAATCGTGATGATTTGATTCTAGCGTTGTGTGAGTCGGTGACCTTGCCATTTGAGCAGTACTATCTAGAGCAGCTGCAAGCGATCGACCAAGATGCGCTAAAAGCCTTGAAAGCTTTTTTGATAGAAACGACCTGTCATATTGCTTCGCATAAAAGAGCTTTACAAACTTTTTCATTGTTTTATGCGCGGCGTAAAGAGTTGCCACTGAATATCGCTTTGCAGGATGCGTTAGCGGCAGAGTGGGAGATTTGGGTTAGCTATATTAATCGTTTTCTTAAACAAGCACGTAAGCAAAAACAGATAGCTAAAAAGACTAAGCAGCAGTGCATCGCAGAAGCTATGTTGGGTCAGGTTTTTGGTGTGTTGGCTGTAGCCGAATATATGCCTGAACCAGTAGTTTTCAGAGAGATGGCCAGCACCACGATTAATAATGCTATTCGTGGGCTGGATGCTACTCGCTGTAAGTAGGCGTATTTAGTGCTTTATGAGGGTTCTTTGTAGAATAGACGGTAGGTCACTTGCCCTGCTGTTTTACTGCGGTTTTCTTTCCAGCTCTCAGGGACAAGTAGTTGGCTCAACTCTGACTCAGCTTCAATGTAGATCACAGCGTTATCGGAGAGCAAGTTTCGCTTTTCCAAGAGTTCGCAAATCACGGGGATCATCTCTTTTCTGAAAGGCGGGTCTAGAAACACCAAATCATAGCGTGCCTCTGTATCCGTTTGCCTTGCTTCTAGCCAGTTGATAGCAGAGGAGGTTATTACCTCTCCATTTTGGCACTTTAGCGTCTGTAGGTTGTCTTTTAACTGATAGGTTGCGGCAGGCGAGTTGTCTATAAAGGTGACGGAGCTAGCGCCGCGCGACAGAGCTTCTAAGCCTAAAGCACCGCTACCAGCAAACAAATCTAAGCAGCGTGCTCCCGGTGTGATGTTTTGCAGCCAATTAAATAATGTTTCCCTGACTCTGTCGGGTGTAGGGCGTAAATTTTCTACATTTGGAAAAGGCACTTTACGGCTGCGCCATTCCCCGCCAATGATACGTAACATCTGTCGGGGTTCTTGATTATTGCTGTTTTGTCGAGGTGGGTTTCTACGGGGCATTGGATAATCTACGGCGGTGTAATTCGAACAATGATAGTGCGCAGAGGGTCAAACAGTTGTTCTATGTTTGTTTGTATCTGTGCATCGGATATGTTGTTAAGCGTATCACGAAACTCATCCTCAGACTGAAATTTATCTTGGTAGAAAAGAGTATTAGTTAACTGTTCAACTCGTCCGTGGGGTGTAGAAAGCTGCTCACGATATTTCTGAACTAATGAGGCTTTTATCTGTTCAAGTTGGTTACTATTAAAGTTTTCTAGTAGATACGTTTGTAAATTGCTGCTTAGCGTCTTTTTCAATGCTCTGTCACGAGTGATTGATAAAGCAGAATAGCCGATAGGGGATGCCGGTTTGAGGAGTAGGCGATAAGTACTGCCGCTACTTTCTATCAATGGTTGGATTGCTTGGTTTACATAGTGGAAGGTTAGCGTACGTTTAGCGTTATCAGTATCAGCGCTGATCGCTTTGCCTATTAGGTATAAATGGTGCGAGCTACGGTGTTGGAGATTGATACGAATAGGCGTTTTTTGGATGTCTGTTTGCTCTATCATTTGGGATATATCTGATTGCGAGTAGCGTGTTTCAAGCTGTTGAAGTATCGGGTTTATTAAAGATTGTTGCTCGTCTTTTAAAACGAGTAACACAGTTGGCCGTTGGGTTAGCAAGTTAAAGGTATTGCTTGGCTCTATATATACCGAAAGGTAGCTTGGAAGTTGCGCTTTTAAATTGCTTAAGGCTAATTCTTCAATCTTGTTTAATGCTAGGTATCGTTCTGCTGTAGCTCGTTGCAATGCTGCCGGATAATGCTGGTTAACAGCAGAGGTTAAGTCGCTGAGTAAGTCATCTAAATTGAATGGGGGTAGCTTATCGTTTGACTGAGGTATTACTAAGGTCAGTATGACTCGGTCATCTTGCCACTGAATAGATAAGTTGCTTTTCTTTGCTGCCGCTTGCGTTAACGCAGACTGCAGGGCAAGGCGTTGTTGGGTTTGTTTTTCTGTGTAAGCGGGTGTGACTGGGTAAGTTAAACGCAGCTGTTGATCCATCTCTTCTTCGATAGTGAGATAGATCCAATCATCTGCTAGTTCTGTAGTGGGTGGCGTTGTTGTATTTTGGTTGCTGGCAGTGAGTACCACGATAACAATGGCGACAATCCACGATAAAATCTTTAGATAGGTACGGTTAAATAGTGATTGGTTCGGTTGATCCATAATTTTCCCGTAGATGAAGCAGTTATGCGTAAAATACCACTATAATAAGTTACTCTGCATTATTAAGGATAGACCAACAGCATCATGATTCAGTTTGAACATGTCAGTAAGCATTACGATGAAGGCTACGATGCCCTCAAAGATGTGAGTTTTACATTGAATACCGGTGAGCTGGCATTTTTAACAGGGCATTCGGGTGCCGGAAAAAGCACCTTACTTAAATTAGTGATGCTTATGGAGCAGCCGACAGCTGGGCATATTCAAGTAGGTGATCAGGTGCTGAGTAAGCTGGGTCGCCATGATATCCCTTTTCTGCGTCGCTCTATTGGGGTGGTTTTTCAAAACCATCAGCTGTTATTTGATCGAAGTGTGTTTGAAAATGTTGCTTTGCCGTTGCAGATTTGTGGCTATTCTCCCGCGGATGCCGCACGACGCGTACGTGCTGCGTTAGATAAAGTTGGCTTGCTCAATCGAGAAAAAATGAATCCTAGAGCGTTATCAAGTGGCGAGCAGCAGCGGGTGGGTATCGCCAGAGCTATTGTGCATAAACCAAAGGTGCTGTTGGCCGATGAGCCCACCGGCAACCTTGATCCACAGCTATCTGAAGAAATTATGCGCTTATTTGAGCAGTTTAATAGAGTTGGAACCACGGTTTTGATTGCCAGTCATGATCTGTCACTGATCAGGAGCATGCGCCACCGGATGTTGACGCTAAAATCCGGGAGACTGATTGCAGATGGATAAAAAGCGAGGCGCTGAGCGTGTTCAGCCATCAAGAGCGACAACGGTAGAGCCACAGCCAACGAGTAAGCGTGGTGCAGAGCATCATAAAGTCGACCTTAAAGGCCACAGTGAGAGCTGGGTGCGTAATCATATGGCCGTTGGCAAAAATGCTTTAGCGAAGCTGCTGGGCGCACCTATAGCCACCATTATGACCGTAGCGGTGTTGGCCATAGCTCTGACGTTGCCAGGTTTTTTGTTTACCGTGCTATCTAACGTTCAGAACCTTACACAAGGCTGGGAAGGTGAAACACGGTTATCTTTGTACTTGGAAACGTCGTTAACTGATGAAGATGCTGATCGTTTTAGCCGTACCTTGTTGTTGCGAGATGATATAGCCGCTATTGATTTTATTAGTCGCTCGCAAGGCATGCTGGAGTTTAAAAAGTATTCTGGCTTTGGTGATGTATTAGATTCTATGAATGATAACCCGTTACCTGCCGTGGTGGTTTTATTGCCTAAATCACGCTTGGTTGCTGATTTGGGGATCATGCGTGCGGGTTTACAGGCATTGCCTGAGGTTAATGAAGCGGTATTAGATTTAGAGTGGTTGCAACGTTTAGACGCAATGTTGGCCGTTGCCAAGCGCGCTGTCTTTGTTTTAGGTGTGTTACTGGGGTTGGCTGTACTGCTGGTGATTGGTAACACCATAAAAATGGAAATAGAGAGTCGTCGAGACGAAATTGTAGTCAGTAAGTTGGTAGGAGCGACAGATGCATGGGTGCGACGACCATTCCTTTATACGGGTGTATGGTATGGTTTGTTAGGTGCGCTTTCTGCATGGTTGATCGTGCAAATTTCTTGGCTAATGTTAGAGACGCCAGCTCAAGAACTAGCGCAGCTGTATCGTAGCCAGTTCCAATTGAGCGGATTAGGTTTTTCGGGGTCTGCGCTCTTGCTATTTATGAGTGTTTTACTAGGCTGGTTGGGCGCATGGGTAGCTGTTCGGCGTCATCTGCGTGAAATAGAACCTAGCTAAAATGATTTTAAGAACACTCTAGTGCATTTTTGCATCGTGTTATTTAAGTACTAGGGCTTTATTTTCTGGGGAACTATTTGTAAGATTCAGCGTCTTATTTGTGGATTATTGTGAATAAGTTGATTTTAGGTACAGATTTTTAGATACAACAACGAGGTTACGACTTAATGCGTAAAAGCTTAGAACTCATCGAACATATTACGCCAGGACAAAACCTGGACGCTTATGTGCAGACAATTAGCACTATCCCTGTGCTAAGTGTAGAGGAAGAGCGTGCACTGGCCGAACGTCTGTTTTACCAGGATGATTTGGAAGCGGCGCGTCAGCTGGTTTTATCTCATCTTCGTTTTGTTGTACATATTGCCCGTAGCTATTCTGGATATGGTTTGCCGTTAGGTGACCTAGTGCAGGAAGGTAACGTTGGCTTGATGAAAGCAGTTAAACGTTTTGATCCAGGTATGGGCGTGCGCTTGGTTTCCTTTGCTGTGCATTGGATCAAAGCTGAAATGCATGAATATATCCTGCGTAACTGGCGCATTGTTAAAGTTGCTACCACCAAAGCGCAACGTAAGCTTTTCTTTAATCTACGCTCCAAGAAGAAAGGCTTGGGCTGGATGAATAATGATGAAGTAACGGCTATTGCTGGTGACTTGGGTGTTGATGAGAAAGTTGTCCGTCAAATGGAAGGCCGTATGGCGTCGGTTGATACTTCTTTTGACCTAACCGGCAGCGATGATGACGATGCCGTAGGCTATCTGGCGCCTGTTCAGTACTTAGAAGACCATTCAGCTGACCCTGCAGAGCAGCTTGAAGCTGCTAATTGGGAGCAAGATTCTCAGGCGCGTTTAAGCGGTGCGATGGAATCGTTAGATGATCGTAGTCGAGACATTTTGGCACAGCGTTGGTTGATGGAAGAAAAAGCAACACTGCATCAATTGGCCGCTAAATACAGCGTATCCGCAGAGCGTATTCGCCAACTAGAAAAAAATGCAATGAAAAAACTGAAGTTAGCAATTGGTCAGGATTTACAGCCAGCCTAACTAACACGGTTTATTCATGCTGTTACAAAGCCGCCCATGGGCGGCTTTGTCGTTTTTAAAGCACAGTAATTAATCGGTGTTATAATCTTGCCCTTATTTTTGAGATAGCAATATGAATGCACGTTTATGTTTAGTTGTGGCGAGTGTTAGTGGCGCTATCGCTGTGATGATGGGTGCTTTTACTGCACATGCACTTAAAGATATTCTCAGTAGTCAGTTGATGGCAGTGATGCAGACGGGCGTGCAGTATCAGTTTTATCATTCGTTAGCGTTATTGCTGGTAGGCATACTGCTTCAGCAGCAAGCAACAGCACTCTTGAAATTAAGCGCTACATTATTTTTTGCTGGCATAGTGCTGTTCTGTGGGAGTTTATACCTGTTAGCGTTTTCAGGTGTTCATTGGTTAGGTATAGTCACGCCTGTGGGCGGCTTGGCGTTTATTGCAGGCTGGTTAATACTGGCTTGGAATTTTATTACTTTGAATAAAAGGTAGCGTTTGATGGAACTTGAAGTCAATGGTGCAGTAACTCGCCTAAAAGAAGGTGCAAGTCTGAATGATCTAGTAGTCATGCTGGGTTTAGAAGAGCAGCGTATTGCGATTGAAGTGAATCAAGAAATTATTCCGCGTAGTCAGCATATGCAACACCCGTTAAACGCAGGCGATAAAGTAGAAGTGGTTCATGCGATTGGTGGTGGCTAAAAACCTGCTGTCGTTATCCAATACACCCCCTTACAAAAGAATTAAGGACTGAATAGATGTCAGATTTGAATGATGCATTGGTTATTGCAGGGAAGCAGTATAATTCGCGTTTGTTGGTCGGTACGGGTAAATATAAAGACCTTGATGAAACGCGTGAAGCCATTGAGGCCAGTGGTGCAGAAATTGTTACTGTTGCGGTACGCCGTACTAACATCGGTCAAAACCCTGGCGAGCCGAATCTACTAGACGTTATCACTCCAGATAAATATACCATTTTGCCTAATACGGCGGGCTGTTATACCGCAGAAGAGGCGGTTCGTACCTGTCGTTTAGCGCGTGAACTAATGGATGGGCATGACCTAGTCAAACTGGAAGTGTTGGGTGACCAAAAAACCCTTTATCCAAATATTGTAGAAACCATCAAAGCTACAGAAACGCTTGTTAAAGATGGCTTCAAAGTGATGGTGTATACCAATGATGATCCCATCGTTGCTAAACAGTTGGAAGAGATGGGCTGTATTGCTGTCATGCCATTAGGGTCGCTGATTGGATCTGGCTTGGGTATTTTGAACCCGCATAACATTAAGCTCATTATGGAAGCGGCTAATGTGCCTATCTTGGTAGATGCAGGTGTTGGTACAGCATCGGATGCCGCGATAGCTATGGAAATGGGTTGTGCGGGTGTTTTGATGAATACAGCTATTGCTGGTGCAAATAACCCTGTGCTGATGGCGTCGGCGATGCGCAAAGCCATTGAGGCAGGGCGTGAAGCCTTTTTAGCGGGCCGTATGCCGCGTAAAAGGTATGCCAGTGCTTCATCTCCACTCGATGGTATTATTGGTTAAGTAAGTATTAGTTAGGCTTCTCATTAGTTAAGCTTTTATTGGTTAGGCATTCAAAAAATAGTTGGCGGTAATGACAGAAGAAAAGAAACACATGCGTACGGTACGAAGTTTTGTAAAACGTGCCGGTAGAACTACAGAAGGGCAGGAAAAAGCACTGGAAGAAGTGTGGCCTGTTATGGGGCTAGAAATTAAAGATGGTCCTGTGGATTTCAATGAGGTCTTCGGTCGTGAAGCGCCTGTTGTGTTGGAGATTGGCTTTGGAATGGGTGACTCTCTGTTAGAGATGGCCAGTCGTGAGCCTAACAAGAACTTTGTTGGTATCGAAGTACATAGTCCTGGTGTTGGCCGTTTGCTAAGTAACGCCAATGAAGAGGGGCTGACTAATATTCGGATATATGCAGAAGATGCTGTTGAAGTGTTTAAGCAATGCGTGCCGGATAATAGTTTGGATACGCTGCAGCTATTTTTCCCCGATCCTTGGCATAAAAAGCGTCATCATAAGCGCCGTATAGTACAGTCTGACTTTGCGCAGAGCATTCGTAAAAAGTTGAAAGTTGGCGGTTATTTCCATATGGCAACAGACTGGGAAAACTACGCTGAGCACATGATGGAAATAATGAGTGTGGCTGAAGGTTACACGAATAAAATGGGTGAAGGCCAATACTCCCCGCAGCCAGAGTGGCGCCCGGTGACTAAGTTCCAAAGACGTGGCGAAAGGCTCGGTCATGGTATATGGGATCTAATGTTTGAGAAAACAGAATAAAATCTGGATATAATAGTTAGATCTAAGAAAGGAGCCTCGGCTCCTTTTTTATTATGATTAATCTGTTTTTCTCTCTTTTCCTTAGTGGAATTCACGTATAAATTGTTAAGTTTTCGTTGTTTTCTCTGCTTGTAATTACTTTATTATGCCTGCCAGTAAATTTGCGAATATGGCTGGGAAACTTATTTTTTTGATCTTAAATTTTACGTCTATACTTTTGTCTATAAGAGGCGCTTTTTTAATGTGCGCCATATAAATAATAAGAATTATTATAGAGATCAAAAACATGAAAGTGTCGCATAAAGTTGCGCTATTAGCGTCGTCTATTGTTGTTTTGGCATTTACCGTTTTTTCGTGGGTCCAGTACAGCTCTGTCCGTGACGCTCTGTATGAGAAAACGGCTCAAAGCACTAGCGAAGCTACGGAAGCATTAGGTCTACAAGTCACGAATTGGCTAAATGGTAAGTTGGTTCTGATCGATATGATGTCAGAAGTAATGAATGAAAATTTCAATGGAAAAACTGTTCAACAAACATTTGATACTCCGCTACTTAAGAAAGAGTTTATTTTGATTTTCGGTGGCTTAGACACGAATGGGCAGCGTATTACGAACGACCCTTCTTGGAATCCTGAGAACTGGGATGCAAGGAAACGACCATGGTATCCCTATGCGAAGAACCATAAACAAGCAGTGTTAACTGACCCCTACGCAGATGCCGCCACCCAAGATATTTTGATTTCTGCGGTTGCTAATTTTTATGATAAAGGCGAGTTCAAAGGAGCATTTGGTGGGGATTTAAGCCTTAAAACAGTATCAGACGCTGTGAATACGTTGAACTTTAATAACACGGGATATGCATTCTTACTCAATAGTAAGGGCAATATTATTAGTCATCCTGATGAAGCTTTAAATGGGAAGTCTATTTCTGAGTTGTTTGAGGGGGGCTCTCCTGCACTATCTGAAACCCTGCAAGAAACAGAAATAGGGGGTAAAACAATGTTCACCGCTTTTCATGAGCTAGAAGGCTTGTATGGAAGTGAGTGGTATATCGGTGTGGTGTTGGATAAAAGCTTAGTGATGGCAAGTGCGAGCCGTTTCGGCTGGACGGCACTTATAGGAACCGTGTTAAGTGCATTGCTGTGTTCACTGGCATTGTATATTACGGTCTCGCGTCAGTTACTACCTTTGCAAAAATTGCGTGAGTCTTTGTTAGAGATTAATAGAGGAGAGGGTGATCTAACTAAGCGTTTATCGGTAGATAGTACAGATGAGTTTGGCCAAGTGTCGGCAGACTTTAATCAATTTGTTGAGTACTTACAAAGCCTAATTGGTCGTGTAAAAACGCTGTCTTTGGATATTCAATCCAATACCGATGTGACTGCTGGATCAGCATCAGAAGCCTCAGAGAACCTTGAAACTCAGTTGTTTGAGTTAGATCAGTTAGCTACAGCAATGCATGAAATGTCGGCAACAGCACAAGATGTTGCTTCCAATGCTCAACATGCCGCTGATTCAGCTCACTTGGCAGATGTTGCTGCAACGAAAGGTGTGGAGGTTGTATCCAAAACGACTCGCTCAATTGCTTCGCTAACGAGCGAGATGGATGATGTTGTTCAGACAATCAACGACCTTATCGAATACAGCGATAATATAGAGTCAATTCTCACAGTCATAACAGGTATTGCTGATCAGACTAACCTATTGGCACTAAATGCGGCTATTGAGGCGGCACGAGCAGGTGATATGGGGCGTGGTTTTGCTGTTGTAGCAGATGAGGTAAGAGCGCTTGCATCACGAACTCAGCAGTCGACAGAAGAGATCAAAAGCATGATCCATCAGCTGCAACTGGGTGTACGTAATGCTGAAAATATTATTCTCAATGGTCGCCAAAAGGCCAGTGATACTCAGATTGCTTCGAGCGAAGCAGACGTAGTACTTGGGACGATACGCGATAGCATTCATGAGATAAATCAGATGATTCTTCAGATTGCGACAGCAGCAGAGCAGCAGAGTGCTACTGCTGAAGAAATTAACCGTAATACCACAAATATCCGCGATATTAGCCAGTCTGTCTCAAATGGTGCTAAAACACAGGAGCAACGTTGTGCTTCTATGGTTGAATTAACAACACGTCAGGATGCTGAGCTAGGTAAGTTTAAAGTTTAATTTATTACTTGGGTACGCGGCACATTAATAGGTATTGCATACTGATTAATGTGTCGTTTAAAAATCGCAGTTCCACTGCTACTGCTGACTTTAAATAAGTATATATATCTATAAAAATCTACGAAATATTAAGTAATAATTCTAATAAATAGCAATAGTAAGGCTATTCCCGTAATACTTTAGTTTTAAATCAATACTAAAGTATCCGCTCTAGGTATCGATTGTTGCACCGCAAAAGAATAACGTAGCGAGGTTTTAATAGCTCTAGATCATCCGGAATAACTAGTAGGGGTTGTTTGGGGGTGGCGAGCCAAAATCTTACTAGGTGAAGTGTATGGCGCTGATACAAAGAACTCATGGTGAAGAACAACCATATTGGGGGTTTGGACCTTTTAAAATCCGTTTACCCGGTGTTCATTACCGCATTGAGATGCCTGAGGTTATTCAGGGATTAGTGATGTTCGTCGTGGGGTTAGCAATTATCCCGCTGCTAGAAAAATATTTAGGTATGCCTTATGAGGCGGCTTTGGCGTTCACTTTTATTGCTGGTGTAGGGTACATTTTGCCAGCAATGTTGGGTGTACCATTAGTACCCGGCTGGATTACTCCGGCGATACCGGTAGTACTGCTTTATCTTAATGGCTTTGAACCTGGCCCAGAGGCTATTAAAGCATTGTTCGCGTTACAGATTGAAGTGACGCTGATCTTCCTTATTCTTGGGATGACCGGTTGGGGCTCGAAACTGGTTGATGTTATTCCTAATTCTTTGAAATCAGGAATAATTATTGGTGCGGGTATTGCGGCGATGATGGGTGAATTAAAAGTCGGCGGGCGTATTGATGCAACCCCGTATTCACTGATTTTCGGTTCGATTATCTCTGCTTATGTTTTGTTCTCACTGTCGTTTAAAAACGTTCTCGATAGTAATCCGCTGGCTAAAAAAATTGCTAACTTCGGGATGGTTCCGGGCATGCTAATTGCGATGGTCATTGGTTGGGGCGTGGGTGAATACCCAATGCCAGAGATTGAATGGGGTATTACTAATCCAAACTTTACCCTGATGTTGGATTATTTGGTCTTTTCAACAGGCTTCCCTGATTTTGAGGTTTATTTGTTGGCTATTCCAACGGCAATAATCGCTTATGTTATTGCGTTTGGTGACATCATTGTTGGCTTTACGCTGGTAAAGCGTATCGACCATATACGTGATGATGAGAAAATTGAAACTGACATAGACCGCGTTCATTTGGTCACTGCTTTGCGTAACGGTATGCATGCATTCTTGGCTCCTTGGCCTGCGTTGGCCGGTCCTCTATGGACGGCCGCTCATGCTACTGTTGCTGAGCGCTATGCAATGGGCCGCAAGGCAATGGATTCAATCTATAGTGGAGGTGGTACGTTCTGGATTACTGGCTTAGTGGCATTGTTTATATTGCCGTTGGTTACCTTATTCAAACCCGTGCTTCCTATTGCTCTTTCACTCACGCTAGTACTGACTGCTTATATTTGCATTATGGTTGGAATGGAGCAGTTGAAGAACTCAACTGAGCGTGGTGTTGCAGGTATCGTAGCTGTAACGCTAGCAATGCCGGATCCAAAATCGACAGTGTTTGCTGTAGTGATTGGGTTGGTGTTGTACTTCTTGATTGAGCGTCCACGATTGTTAGGTAAGCATGACCCAGCTGATGAAATTATTTTTGCTGATCCAGTAGAAGATAAAGCGAAGACATCTGAAACAGAGAAAGCGTAAGCGATTAGCTTTGTTATTTAGTACATAATAAAAAGCCCGGAAATGTCCGGGCTTTTTTGTTGGAGTAGTGTAGTGAGCGGTATTTGCTCTTGTTGCTTACTGTCACCTTCTTAGTGATGTTTACCGCGTCCTTCTCCAAAGTTACCACGCATATCTTCTAGTTTACTCATTTGCTCTGCGGTTAGAATTTTTGCCATTTCAGCTTTCATGTTCACTTGTTGTTCCACTTTACTCACAGCCATATCTGCGGCAGCTTTCTTGGTTTGAGCCAGTTGCTGGTCGTAGTCGACAGCACTTGGGTCTAAGTCACGTGTTGCCTTATGTAAGGTGCGCATTTGAGTATGCATTTCTTGACGCTGTTCGTGTTTGCTGGAGAAAAGTTTTTGTACTTCCTCTTGCTGCGTGTCACTTAGCTCAAGTTTCTTAGACATTTTCTTTACCATGTATTTAGAACGATCTTTTTGATCATACTTTTCCATCTTTCCATCACGATCACATTTGCTAAATCCTTCATGTTGCATGCCGGCAATAACAGAGGTTCCAACGAGTAGTACGGGTAAAGTAAGCAATGCAATAGTTAGCTTTTTCATGGTGTTTCTCCGATGTTTTAAAGTGATGGAGCTATTGTGCGCCGAGTAAATGCAAAGTTGGGTTGAGAGGGTGTAAAGTTAGGTAAAGGCTTCGCTAAGAGACTTTTTTCAAGGCTACAATAGGTACATAGATAGCGTGGAGTTGAAGGTATGGGTGTGAGTCATATTTTATTAGTGGATGATGACCAAGAGTTAACGGAGCTACTGTCTGACTATCTTGAAGCGGAAGGTGTGACAGTGAGTGTGTCTAATAGTGCTATGGATGCATTAGAGCGCTTACAAGCTGGAGAACTGTTTGATCTTGCTGTTTTCGATATTATGATGCCTGAAATGTCTGGGCTAGAACTGTTACAGCAATTGAGGCCGGGTTTTCAACTTCCCGTTATCATGCTCACCGGACGCGGAGGAGATATTGACCGCATTCTGGGGTTAGAGATGGGTGCTGATGATTACCTGTCTAAACCCTGTAATCCAAGAGAACTGTTGGCGCGTATCCGTGCTGTTTTGCGTCGAGCGAAACAGCCAGAGCCGAGTGTTGCGAATATACTTAAACATGGAAAGATAGAGCTAGACCCCTCTAAACGAGAAGTATTGATCGATACACGTGTAGTCGACCTGACAAGTGCAGAATTTAATGTGTTGTACCAGTTTATGCAGCGGCCAGGTGAAATACTCAGTAAGTCGGAACTCACAGAGAAAGTGCTACACCGCCCACTGACCGCATATGATAGAGCGATTGATGTTCATGTGAGCCGCGTCAGGCAAAAGATAGCATCTTGTAATGGTCCGCAAGAGCTAATTAAAACCGTAAGAGGCGAGGGTTATTTATTCGTGAGAGATAGTGCATGAAGTTTTTTAAGCGCTTATTCTGGAAAATATTCCTGTCTTTTTGGCTTGCTAGCTTAAGTGTTATTTTGGTCACTGTGTTAGTGGTGGGAGAGATAACAGAACGAGATAAACTTGCAGAAGTGTTTGAATATAGAGCGCGAGCGCAAGCTGAAAAAATCATTACGCGTTTTGAAACCGGTACTGTGCGTTTACCCCGAGAATCACGGCGTGATCATGACAAAGAAAAATCAGATCACCATCGATATAATAAGCCTCCCAGGTACCTGCCCCTGCAAATAAGAACCGCTCAAGGAGAGTTGGTTTTTGGGAAAAAACAATTTAATACGCCTGACACTCCTCTAGCGTTTGAGTTGATCTCTTCGTCAGGGAAAACATATTTCATTAAGGCTATGGTCGACCCTATTAGCAGTCATTTTTCGAGGCTGCAGGCATTTCTTTTTTCTATTCAAGCTATCTTGGTATTAATTGCTTCTGCATTAGCTAGTTTGCTATTAACGGTCATTGTTGTCAGGCCAGTTAATAAGCTAAGGGAATACGTGGAACAACTTTATGCTGGGCAGCTCAGTGTGCGTGTTGAGCCTACGTTATTGAAGCGTGGTGATGAAATTGGTGCGCTGGCACGCGAGTTTAACCAAATGGCATCGTATGTAGAGCACACCCTGCAAGGCCAGCAGCGGTTATTGCAGGATGTCTCGCATGAGTTGCGGGCACCATTGGCGCGTCTACAGGCGGCAGTAGGGCTGGCAGAACAACAGCTAGGGCGTGATAGTAAAATTACACAGCGAATGAATCTTGAATGTGAACGTTTGAGTAAGCTCATTGATGAGGTCTTATCGCTTGCTCGGCTGGATAACTTAGAAGCTCAAGATAATGATTTTGATGTTGCAGCAGTGTTACAGCAAGAGTTAGATGATCTTCAGTTCTCGCAAGCAGATAGAAATATTACGGTACAGAATAGCTTGCCCACTGCCGCTTTGTGTAAAGGAAACCCTGAGTTGTTTACACGTGCGCTTAGCAATGTTTTGGGGAATATTCTTAAGCATACCGAGGTGAATTGTGCAGTTGATGTGTCATTAGCTTTGATTGGTAATAAGCACATTCAAGTGTGTGTGTGTGATTACGGTGAGGGGGTTAGTGAAGCGGCATTAGCGTCACTGTTTGAGCCATTCTTTCGCCATAACGATAATGCAAAGGGGTTTGGTCTAGGGCTGAGTATTGCTAAACGTGCTGTAGAGCGTTTGCAGGGGCGTATCTGGGCAGCGAACAGCTCTGAACATGGGTTGTGCGTTACTATTGAATTACCGTTATCGGTAAGTTGATGCTGTAGTGAGATAGTTACTGTAAGTGCTTACTATCTGGAGAGTAAATTTGCTTATCGGTAAATACGCCTGTGTTTTCATCAAGAGTGCAGAGTAGCTCGTCAATTGATAGGGGGGCGCTGTAAAGGTTCCCCTGCCCCGAAAAGCAATGATGACTTAATAAGAATTGCTGTTGCTCTTGGGATTCGATGCCTTCTGCATGTGACGTGACGCCTAGCTTTTCAGCCATCATGATAGCTGTTGATGTAATAACGGCGCTATCGTGATCGTTGGGTAGTTTTTGGATAAAGCTTAGGTCCACTTTTAGATAGTCGATAGGCATTTTTTGCAGTAATTCTAATGAAACAAAATCTGTTCCAAAATCATCAAGAGCTAGGCCGACTCCCATCCCTTTAATCTGCTTCATCGCATCGACTACTTGCGACGTGTTGAGCAGTGATAAACTGCCACTAATATCTAGTGTTAGCTTCTCTGCTAAAAAAGGCATTTCTTGTAATACTTCATACAGGGTTGTTATTAAAGAGAAGCGTTCGAGCTGTCGATTAGAGATGTTGATTGATAGCGAAAGGTAGGGGTATCCCGCTAGGTGTAACTGTGACATCAGCATGGCAGACTTTCTCAGTACCCATTTCCCTAAAGGTATGATGAGCCCTGTTTCCTCTGCGCGCTTTATGAATTCTGTAGTAGGGATGTCGCCTTCAATGGGGTGGTGCCACCGGAGTAGCGCTTCTAAGCCGGTTATCTTCCCTGTTCGAAGATCTATTAAGGGTTGGAAAACCAGTGACAGTTCTTCATGTTCAATGGCATGGCGAAGATCTAGCTCAAGAGTCAGGGCCCTTTTAGATTCAAAATCCATATGCGGCTTGAAAAAGGCAAAAGTATTACGGCCTATACGTTTAGCTTCGTACATGGCTAAATCAGCATTTCTTAAAAGGTCGCTGGCTTCACCTCCATCCGTATGTATAAGCGTAATTCCTAGGCTTACAGTAATAGTGATTTCGTGTGGCCCAACTTGAAGCGGTTGAGCAAGCAGCTCAATCACTTCTGCCGCTAAATGCTCAAGTGTGCTTGGGTTTTGAACCTTAGTAACTAGAAGGGTAAACTCGTCACCACCAAGGCGAAATGCCGTGTAGTTTTCATTGCTACAAAAACGTAATCGGTTGGCAACAGCAATAAGCAGCTGATCACCCGCATCATGTCCTAAGGTATCGTTAACTTGTTTGAAGTGGTCTAAATCGAGCAAAAATAAAGCACTGCTCAGTGTATTAGGGGTAGCTATGAGGCGATTGAGTTCATCTCTGAATTTACGCCTATTTCCCAGTGTTGTTAGCGGGTCAAAAAAGGCCAGCTGTTCCATCTGTCCTTCATGTTCTTTAATTTGGGATATATCATCGCTCACTGAAACAATACTGATTAGCGTACCGCTTTTGTCAAAAATGGGGGCGATGGATTGATAAGCCCAATAGAATGAACCGTCTTTTTTACGGTTGATTAAAGAGCCGCGCCAAGGTTTGTTGGCAAGAATACAGGCCCACAAATTGTTATACGTTTCAACGGGAGTTTGCCCTGAGCGTAGAATTGCCGGTGTGTTACCAAGTAGCTCGTCCAGCGGGTAACCGGTTATATCGGTCAGTCGTGCGTTGGCGTATTCAATGGAGCCGTTAGCATCGGTGATCATTACCGCACTTCCGCTATTCTCCACAGCATAAGAGAGCTTTTCGACCTCAAGCAACTGGCCAATACTATCACTGATTTCGGAAATGATAATGATAGCCGCGATAGTCGTATTGGTATCATCTTTTATTGCAGATACAGATACTGAAGCGGTAAAGAATACGTTATCTTTTTTTAGTAAATTGCGTTTTAGCTTGTAGCTTTTAACCTGATCATCAAATAGAGCCGCTAAACGCGTAAGTGTGCACTTGTGCTGTTTCCTTTCGCATAACAGTAAAAATGATTCTTCTGAAAGCGTGTCAGAGTCATACCCTAGAGTGTCAGCGAAGGTGTGGTTAACGAGTAAAAAATTTCCATCTTTTTGGATACAGGCAACAGCAATTTTGGCATCACTGAAAGGTTTAAAGATATTGTTGATCAGGCGTGTGTGATCAGTAGAGGTGTCGTTGCCTTTGATCATAAAAAGTACATGGGAGTAGAGTATCCGAGCGCTTAAAACGGATAGTATAGGGTTTACTCTTATTGAGACGCTGATTCACATCAATGAAAGTGTCTCTATTTTTATACTTTTTGTTTCTGGGGCATTAAAAAAGCACCTATGAGGTGCTTTAATATTTTATGCAAAAGACGTTACAAAGCGTCAGGGCCGCTTTCACCTGTACGGATACGAATAACTTGTTCTAGAGGCATTACAAAAATTTTGCCATCGCCAATCTTGCCGGTATTTGCGGTTTTACTAATGGCTTCGATGACTTGATCAAGCATGTCGTCGTCGATAGCGACTTCAATTTTTACTTTAGGTAAAAAGTCGACAACGTATTCTGCACCGCGATAGAGTTCGGTATGGCCTTTCTGACGGCCAAAACCTTTAACTTCAGTAACCGTTACGCCTTGAATGCCAATATCAGACAATGCTTCACGTACGTCGTCTAATTTAAAGGGCTTGATTACTGCGCTAACAAGTTTCATAGATGTCTCCTTTTAGTGTCGATTATCGTTACCGACTGTCGAGCATACTCAAATAAGCTGGCGTCAGTATACCCACATTTATTAAGTTACGCATTGTCTGGATGCAAAACAGAAAGGGTGCCGAGGCACCCTTTTTCGTTAAGTTTTACTGCTGTTACTCTGTTATTTACCTGCTGATTTGAACTCTGGGTAAGCTTCCATGCCGCATTCAGCAATATCAGCGCCCTCGTACTCTTCTTCCTCGCTTATGCGAATGCCCATGACTGCTTTAAGGGCAAACCAAACAATAAGACTGGCACAGAAAACCCAACCAAAGATTGAAACAATACCTAATATCTGTGCTCCAAAGGTTGCATCTGCATTGTTCAAAGGCACCGCTAGCAGTCCCCAGACTCCAACAACACCATGTACTGAAATTGCACCGACAGGGTCATCAATACGCATTTTATCGAGTGTCAATATTGAGAAAACAACGATGACTCCACCAATAGCACCGATTACCGTAGAGCCCACTGCTGTTGGTGATAAAGGATCAGCTGTAATAGCAACTAAGCCCGCTAATGCACCGTTGAGCGCCATGGTTAAATCGGCTTTTTTGAACAGCAAGCGAGCAACAATAAGCGCCGCGATACAACCACCGGCCGCAGCCGCATTAGTGTTAATAAACACTTGAGCCACCGCATTCGCGTCTTCTACATTTGATAGTTTGAGTTGTGATCCACCGTTAAAGCCAAACCAACCCATCCAAAGGATAAATGTACCCAGTGTTGCAAGCGGCAAGTTCGCACCAGGGATTGCGTTGATAGAACCATTTTTGCCGTATTTACCTTTACGAGCTCCAAGTACGAGTACACCAGCCAGTGCTGCCGAAGCACCTGCCATATGGACAATACCTGAACCTGCAAAGTCAGAGAAACCAGCTTCACTAAGGAAGCCGCCACCCCATGTCCAGTAACCTTCAACTGGATAGATGAAACCTGTCATGACGACTGCAAAAGCTAAAAATGCCCAAAGCTTCATGCGTTCAGCGACGGCACCCGAGACAATAGACATCGCGGTTGCTACAAACACTACTTGGAAAAAGAAGTCTGAACGTGAAGAGTAATAGGGGGCATCATCGCCGCCAGCAAGAACTGCATCAACACCGTTCTCGTCACCAATTAAAGCGCCAATGTTTGGCAAGATGCCGCCAGCATCAGAGCTATACATAATGAAGTAGCCACACAGTAAGTACATGGTGCAGGCAATAGCGTACAGCGCAATATTCTTAGTCAAAATTTCAGTGGTGTTCTTTGCGCGAACCAAGCCTGCTTCAAGCATGGCGAAACCCGCCGCCATCCACATGACTAATGCACCACATATTAAAAAGTAGAAAGTATCTACTGCATATTTTAGCTGGGCTAGATCACCCGCTGTTGTATTTAATAATTCTTCCATCACATCTGCCCTCCGTCAGGCTCGATACTTAATTCGGTTTACAGTGCGTCGTTACCCGACTCACCCGTACGAATTCGTACGACTTGTTCTAGTGGCATGACAAAAATTTTCCCGTCACCGATCTTTCCCGTTTGTGCTGCTTGGCTGATGGTATCGACCACTTGGTCAGTCATTTCATCTGAGATTGCGGCATCAATACGTACCTTAGGTAGAAAATCGACAACGTATTCAGCACCGCGATAAAGTTCGGTATGGCCTTTCTGGCGGCCAAAACCTTTAACTTCGGTGACGGTGATACCTTGTACCCCGATCTCGGAAAGTGCTTCGCGTACATCATCCAATTTAAATGGCTTGATAATCGCCGAAATTAGTTTCATGGGGTGTCTCCCTATAGTTAGCGATATGTTCATTGGCATTATTTGGGTGCCGATGATTATTAGTAAGTTATCTTCCCTATAGCGAAACTTGTGCCCTGTTTTGTTAAATCTTTTAAAAACAATTAGTTGAGTTTTAAATTGTCTGTTTTTCGATGGTTTTTTGGCTTTTTTAGCAAAAATAGAGAGGTTAATGTGCTCATTTATTGTGCGCGCACTTATTTGGTGCGTGGTGTTGAGGAGTGAATGAGATGAAAAGTGTAAACGCAGTAATAGAAGGAAAAGGTTTCAGCCGCTATAGTGGATGCAAAATACGAGATTTAAATTTGCTATAAGTAGGATTAGTTAAGATGAATGAAAAGATTATAGAAGGCTTGTCGGCGCAGTTCTCACAGGTGATGAACACTTTCAATGGTGGTGGGGAGCTTCCGGGGCAGCAGCAGATAAAGGTATTTTTGCAATCTGCGCTTAGCAAAATGGACTTAGTCACTCGTGATGAATTTGATGCCCAAGCCGCTGTGTTAGGGCGCACTCGGGAAAAAGTAGAGCAGCTGGAAAAAGTATTAGCTGAACTTGAGAGCCGTATTGACGCTCAGGAAAGTGTCGGTAAAAAAGCAGACTAATTTAAAACCATGTGCCCCATATAGGCTTGATGAAAGTGCACAGTGTAAATAAGGTTTTCATTCAAAGGGACAGATAATGAGATGTAACCTAGCTTGGATCGACACAGCGGGCCATTATATTTATAGCACACCAGAATTTGCTGCTTTGTGCGAGCAGTCGGTAGAGTCTATAGCGGGGCAAAGTTTGCAAACGCTACATCTATCTACAAGTGCGGATAAGCTACAAGAACTTTGTGCAATAGCGTGTGAGTCAGGTATGGCTGACGCTGTACTGGCATTGTTTGATGCACATACTTTGTATGATTGCCGCCTGATGTGGATTGAAGCATCGCAGCACTTTGTGTTGAATGCTGAACGGGCAGTAAAACAACCGTTGCTTTACGAGCAGCTTCTTAAAGCGACAAATGACTCTCCAGTTCCTCTTTTTAAAGTGGCTTTAAATGCTCAAATAAGTAGTGCTAAGAAAGCGGGTAAGCAAGTAGCGTTGTTAAAATTGGGGTTGGAGAAGTTTCAATGGATTCAGGATTCATTGGGCCAAACAGCCAGCGAAACGGTGATTGAAGAGCTAGCCAGTCGTTTACTTTCGACATTAAGGGAGGGTGATATTCTTTTTCGTGCGAATGACGATGCTTTTATCATTCAATTGTCGAATATAAATAAGGCCGAAGTTGCTGTGAGTGTCGCGCATCGTCTTATTGAGCAGTTGTCATACGGAATTCGTATAGATCAGCGAGAAATCCATCTAAGCGCGTCTGTCGGTGTTGCCTTGGCTCCTCTGCAGGCAAATGATGCTGGTGAGTTGCTCGGGGCTGCAAGCCAAGCACTAAAAGCCCTATCCCGCTCTGGAACAAGTGGTGTGCGTTTATATGATCCTCTTCGACAGCGTAAAGCGCTAAACCTTAAAGATTTAGCTCAGCTGATTAAGCCAGATTATCAGAGTATAGAGCTGGGATATCGCCCTGTTTATGGTGTACGTAGTCACCGCATTGAAGGTGCTCAACTGGTGCCTTTGCTACAAGGCGTTCCTTGTGTTGGTTCAGAAGAGCATGTGTTAACACAAATGTTAGAAGGCGATAGTGGTTGGCATACCTATTTGAGTTGGATATTTAATCAACTTGAGGCGCCTCTGCAACAGTTATCACAACAAAAAAGCTTTCAAGGCGTTATTGTCCGAATTCCACCGGATGTACTGGAACTACCCTCCTTTATGGAGTTTATGACCACGCGCCTGACGTTATCTGAGAAGGTACGTAAAAAAGTGTTATTGGAAGTAGACTCGATTGAAACACGTGACCATGAAGGAGTGTTGTTTGATTTAGAAGCACTAGGTTTCTCTATTGTGTTGAGTGGCTTAAGTGATTACTTGCCGCCTATTCAACAATTAAAAGAGCTCGAACCGCAGTTGCTCATGCTAGATGCTTCACTTGTTCAATCAATGGAAGCTGATGTTAAGAGCCGTCTAAAGTTAGAAAAGCTAGCCGATATAGCCGCTGACCTTGATATCGCATTGGCTGCTGATGGTGTGCAGTCTGCTGGTCAGCGTATGCAGTTGTCACATCAAGGTGTGGGCTATATGCAGGGTGATTACTTTGGTAGTTTGTTGAGTGTTGAATTGTTATTTGAGCAGTTAATCTTAGAAAAAATATAGTTATACCCTGTTTTTTTGTATCCAAGGAAGGATCTATGTCACTTGCAATTGTTCACACCCGCGCTCAGTTAGGCGTGGCAGCACCTTCTGTTACCGTTGAAATTCACCTCTCGGCAGGTTTGCCTGCGCTTATGTTAGTAGGCCTGCCTGAAGCGGCGGTGCGAGAAAGTAAAGAGAGGGTGCGCAGTGCTATTATCAATTCCGGGTTTGAGTTTCCTCAACGTCGTATCACTATTAATCTCGCACCGGCAGACCTTCCTAAAGAAGGTGGGCGTTATGATTTAGCGATAGCCGTAGGTATTTTGGTGGCTTCAGGCCAGCTTCCTGATACATCCCTTGACGGTGTTGAGTTGTTAGGGGAGTTAGCGCTTTCTGGGGAGTTGCGAAGTATTACTGGGGTTTTACCCGCGGCGGTGGCTTGTAAAAAACAACGTCGTGCATTGTGGATACCAACTAAGAATTGTTATGAAGCCGCTCTAGTGCGTGAGCTGGATATCCGTGTTGCCGATCATTTATTAGATATATGTGCTGCTTTAGCGGGTAAAAAAGAGCTGAAAAATGCAGAGCAAGCTCCGCATGAAATGTCTGCTCCAGCAAGTGTAAATGATCTATCGGACGTGAAAGGGCAAGTTAAAGCGAAGCGAGCATTAGAAATCGCCGCTGCTGGTGGACACAATTTACTGATGAGTGGAGTGCCCGGCAGTGGGAAAAGCATGTTGGCGGCGCGTTTGCCGGGCTTATTACCGCCTCTGATAGAAGAGGAGCGTTTGCAAACAGCCGCTATCTATTCTGTTGCAGGTTTGCCTGTTGATAGCATTTGCCTTGGGATGCGTCCTTTTCGTGCACCGCATCATACCGCGTCAGCTGCTGCATTGGTGGGTGGCGGGAGTCATCCGCGCCCTGGTGAGATCTCTTTAGCGCACCAAGGCGTTTTATTCTTGGATGAATTACCTGAATTTTCACGTAAAGTATTAGAAGTGCTGCGTGAACCCTTAGAAACAGGATCAATATTAATTTCTCGTGCGGCTAGGCAAACCGAATTCCCCGCTAGGTTCCAACTCATAGGAGCAATGAACCCATGCCCTTGTGGCTATGCAGGCGATGCTTCGGGAAAATGCCGCTGTACACCAGACCAGGTACGTCGCTACCAAGAAAAGCTCTCCGGCCCTCTGTTGGATCGTATTGACCTGTTTGTTACCGTAGCGGCGCTACCTGCTGAAACACTGTTGAAACTGGATGAATCTAAAACGGAATCCAGCGCTGATGTTTCTCGTCGAGTTTCATCTGCATTGCTATTACAGTACCAGCGTCAATCTTGTCGTAATAGTGTGTTGGCGGCGCAATCGCTGGATGCTATTTGCCAGTTAACTGATAACAACCGGCAGTTACTTGCTAAGGCAGCAACACGTTTTGGTTTGTCTGCACGGGCATGTCATCGAGTTATGAAGGTGGCGCGTACCATTGCTGATTTGAATGGTAATGAAAAGGTAGAAAGCAGTGATTTAATGGAAGCGCTTGGGTTTAGAGAAGGGCTGGCTAGTCAGTCTTCAGCATTTTCATAAATGCTTTTAGTGGCACGGGTGGACTGAAGAAAAACCCCTGTACTTGGTCACATCTATTTTGAATAAGGAACTCTAGTTGAGGCTTTGTTTCAACGCCTTCTGCAACAACGCCCATATTAAGGTTGTGGGCTAAATTGATAATAGCTCGAACAATCTCAGCGTCATCAGTGCTTTCTGGCAGCCTAGCGACAAAAGATCGATCAATTTTCAGGGCACTAATGGGCAACTTTTGCAAAAGCGCAAAGGAAGAGTAACCGGTCCCAAAGTCGTCTAATGAGAAGTCGATACCGATTTGACTGAGTTTTTCGATGCTGTTTTGAACATGCAGGTCATCGCTGAATAGTGCTGACTCGGTGAGCTCAAATTCTAGTATCCGTGTGTCTATGTTTTCTTTATCGATGATTCGATGGATCGTTTGCGCTAAATGATCGTCCTGAAATTGCCGAAATGATAAGTTCACACCTAGTTTAGTTAGGTTGAATCCTGCTTCTTGAATCGATTTCAGATCCTTCCCAGATTGAAATATAGCCCAAAAACCCATAGGGACTATTTGCCCAGTCTGCTCTGAAATAGGAATAAAATCATCTGGCATAATTAAGCCGTGATGTGGATGGTTCCAGCGCATTAGCGCTTCTGCACCCACTATCTCGCCGGAATGCAGGTCAATACGGGGTTGGTAATAAAGCTCAAACTGCTCTTCTTTCAGGGCGGTCCAAATATCTGACTCTAATAAACCTGCATAAGGTAGTGCCTGATCTTTATCTGGCTCATAAATAGAGAAGCTACAACCATGGGTTCGTTTAGCTCGACTGCGGGCTTGGTTCGCTTGGTTAGTTAGCGTATCAATATTGAGGCCGTTTTCGGGTGCAAACGTAACGCCAATACTTATTCCAAGTACACTCTCTTGATCGGCAATATTAAAGCTTGAGAATAAAAAACCGGCCATGACTTCGAGTAAGTGGCTGGTTTCTTTTTTTGCAGCATCAACAGTAGCTGCCGTAATAATGATGAAAAATTCATCAGCACCTGTTCTAAATACAGGAAAATGGCGTGCGCAGTTTAGGAGGCGATTTTTAAGATCTAAGAGTACTTGGTCTCCAGCGGCATAACCCATGCGCTGATTAAAGGCTTTAAAATTATCAATATCTAAACTAACCAATGCTAGGGCTTCGTTATGTAACCGAATATGATCTAATTCACACTGGAGATGTGTATAAAAGCAGGAACGGTTTTTTAATGATGTTAGTAAGTCCGTATCATTTGTAGCGCTTAATTCTGTGCTCTTTTTATTAATTTGGCTCAGTAATCTAATGCTGCGACTAAAAGTATCGTCTGTGGCATCATTAAGAGAAATGAAATCAGCGAATGAAGCTGAAAGCAACTGATTGCCATCTTCTTCTGTGATGTGCTCATCTGCGAGTACGATTGGAGTATGCTGCTGGGTGAGAAGCGGTGAGTATGTATCTAGTGACTGAAGTACATCTTTTACACTGCCACAGATTAGAATGATGTTAGGACGCGCCTCCTCAAAACGAAGAAATAGCTCATGGAGGGTAGCGGCGAAATTCAGCTCCAAATTTTGCTGAATAAGGTGCGATTCCAATATGTCCCTCATCCTTGAGCGAGGAGATAAAATAAGGATATTAATAGGCATTATGCTTGGATACCGCATTGTCGAATATTATTGGCTATCTACTTTATAGTAATGAAGTAGACCTAACAGCTCCGACAGTTTAGTTTGTATATAATGATACAACTGATTTCATACACTCACTGTAACACGAAGTTTCTGAGTGGAAAACAAGTGTTTGAACGTAGTTTTGTTACAGCATTATGGAAATTTAATGATTAATTATCAAACGTTTGGTGGCTTTTTAGTTAAATGAGTAAATTAAACCCCCGACAAAACGAAGCTGTGAAATTTATCAGTGGTCCTTTGCTAGTTCTTGCCGGCGCTGGATCAGGAAAAACCAGCGTAATTACACGAAAAATTGCTTATCTTGTGGAGCAGTGTGGCGTTGAACCTAAGCATATCGCTGCTGTAACGTTCACCAATAAAGCTTCGCGTGAAATGAAAGAGCGGGTCGGGCAGATTCTACAAGGCAAAGGTAAAGGGCTAACTGTATCTACATTTCATAATTTAGGTATGAATATCATCCGCAAAGAGCATAAACGTTTGGGGTTAAAGTCAGGCTTTTCTTTGTTTGATGATCAAGATAGTAAAGCGCTCCTTAAAGATTTGATGCTGCATAATGATGAAGATAGCGACCAGGTAGACTCTGTTAGAAATATGATCTCAAACTGGAAGAATGAGATGATAAGCCCTGAGACTGCAGAGGCTCAAGCGGTTGGTCCACAAGAGATACTGGCAGCACGAGCGTATGAATCCTATAACAGCTATCTAAGTGCTTATAATGCTGTGGATTTCGATGATCTAATTCAAATACCTGTTAAGCTTTTTGATGAGCACCCAGATGTTCTGGAGCGCTGGCAAAATCGCATCCGCTATTTGTTAGTGGATGAGTATCAGGATACCAACCTCTGCCAATATCGTATGGTGCGCCAGCTAGTTGGGCATCGCGGTGCGTTAACGGTAGTAGGCGATGACGATCAGTCGATCTATGCATGGCGTGGTGCAAGGCCAGAAAATCTTGAGCAGTTACAAGTCGATTTTCCAAGCCTTAAAGTTGTGAAGCTTGAGCAAAATTATCGTTCTACCAGCCGTATCCTAAAAGCCGCTAATACGTTAATCGCTAATAATCCTCATGTATTTCAAAAAACCTTGTGGAGTGAAATGGGCCCAGGCGATCCTATTCGAGTTATCCACACCCGTAATGAGGATGCTGAATGTGAACGTATCGCCACTGAGATTCTTGATCAGCATTTGCGTAAACATACACCCTTTAGCGATTTTGCCATTCTCTATCGTGGGAACTACCAAGCGCGCCTATTAGAGATAAAGCTTCAAGCTTTTCAGGTTCCCTATAAATTATCGGGTGGTACATCCTTCTTTGCTCGCGCCGAAATTAAAGACTTGATGTGTTACCTCAAGGTTCTGGTTAATCGCGATAACGATAATGCTTTTCTGCGCATTATTAACCTCCCTCGTCGAGAGATTGGCCCCAGCACACTCAAAAAGCTAGGCGAGTACGCCTCTGAGCGACAGGTAAGCTTGTTTGATGCGTGTGATGAAATAGGGCTAGAGCAAGTCCTTCCGGCAGCTGCGGTAGAAAAACTGAGGCAGTTTACGCGTTGGTTGCATGAAAAATATCGCCAATGTTATGACTCGGATCCTATTCAAGCAATTAAGGATCTCGTTTATGACATTGATTACGAAGGGTGGCTACGACAAAACGCATCCAGCGATAAAGTGGCCGAAACACGCATGCAAAATGTGTTCTTTCTGATCGACTCGCTGAAAAGTACATTGGAACGCTTACAAGAAGATGACCCTGAAGCAGGCATAGAAGAAACGATTGCCCGTATCATCTTGATTGATATGCTAGATCGACAAGAAGAGGAAGATGACTCCAATAAAGTGCAGTTAATGACGTTGCATGCGTCCAAAGGGTTGGAGTTTCCGCATGTCTTCTTGATGGGAATGGAAGAAGAGTTATTACCTCATCGTAACAGCATAGAAAATGGTGATATTGAAGAGGAACGTCGTTTGGCTTACGTAGGCGTTACGCGGGCAAAACGCACTTTAACAATAACACTGGCACGACAGCGCAAACAGTTTGGTGAGCTATTAGACTGCGCACCAAGCCGCTTTTTAGACGAGCTTCCACAAGAAGACTTAGAGATAGAAGGAAATGGCGAGAAAAATCCAGAAGTTAATAAGAAGCGAGGGCAGGCTACATTAAATAGCTTACGTAATATGTTTGATGATTTGTAAGTGTGCTTCTGGCTGTAAATAACAGGTATTAAAAAAGGCTGCAAAAGCAGCCTTTTTCTATTCGCTGGGAATATTTATTGAGCGCTGTCCATCATATGCTGAACAGCGGCCTGTAGTTCATCATCAGAGCATGCTGCACAGGTGCCACGTGGAGGCATTGCATTGATGCCGCTGATTGCAGTTTTTAATAGAGCATCGATACCTTTAGCGCCGCGGTCAGTCCAGTCACTAGTGCCGTATTTAGGTGCACCAGCAACACCAATTGAATGACACGCTGCACAGCTAGCGTTATAAACGTCTTCGCCAGAACGTGCGCCACCTGATGCTGCCGCTACTACTGCGCCACCACAAGAATCATCACCTTCTACACATACATTACCAAGTGGCTTAATACGCTCAGCAATTTTTTCATCAGAAGTATTAGCACCAACCGAAGTTGATAGCGCAACGCTTAAACCCAGAATACTTAGAACAGAAGCAATTTTAGCAGTCAATTTCACAGTGGTGACCTCATTACAGTTACGGTAGATGCAATAACTAAAGCATCAAGATAATTAATTTGGTCAGAATTATACCGGCAAAAGGCCCCCACGAAAATGGGGTTTCTCTGCACCTTATGGCTTATATCAAGCTTTAAGCGACTTTAATTTGTGGCTTTTAATGGTTTTAGTCGATATTGAGAGATGAATAACGTTATTTATTGGTGTGTATTGGAAAAAATCGAAGCTTGGTGGGTTTAATGAAAAAAACAGAGAATATATAAATATGAGGGTACTAATAAGCCCTAAATGGTTGATATAAAAAGCCACTAATCGATCTAAGTTCTTGGCAAAAGGCTAATACCCCCGTATTATTATCGCCTTGAAATCTTCATGGTTTCTTGCGCCAGTAGCTCAGTTGGATAGAGTAGTAGGTTCCGATCCTATTGGTCGGGGGTTCGACTCCCTCCTGGCGCACCACTTTTATATTATGGCTAATTGCATGATTCCTTTCGGAATTACTACCCTATCCACCTGAGCTACGGCGCAACTTAACATTGATTGCGAGGCGTAAACAGGGGATTGGTCACAATATGGTCACAGTGCCGGTATAGCTCAGCTGGTAGAGCAACTGACTTGTAATCAGTAGGTCCCGAGTTCGACTCTTGGTGCCGGCACCACTTCCTTTATGTACTTATTGATTTCTATCTATCCCCCATGTTTGCTTCCATCGTCTAAGCTAAATATTCATCTATAAATGAAATTAATGCGGTAAGGAGCAGGTCTGTGATTACATTCACTGGAGCATGTAAGTTTACTAGCCTGCTTTTACTGTTTGTTGGTCTATCTAACAGCTCCAGTAGTTTTGCAGAACGGTTATTTAATCAAAAAGATATGTATACAGGCATGCCGGCTGTTCTAGCGATATTAGAGCAGCCGGCGCTAAGCAAGCGATGGCGAACTAAACAACCCGCTTCTCAAGCTATCCCCGAAGGCGGTTATGCGATTTTTATTATTCGAGTCCCAGACAGGTTGCGGTGTGAACCATTAGAGGCCCAGTGGGAAGGGCTGGCTTCTTGGGTCATGCTCCCGGTTGATCTCCTACACGCCAGTGATGAAGAGACTCTAGCGGGCCGATATTATGATGCGCTATTGCCCGTTAATCAGGAAAGCTGTCTAACATCAGGATTACGACTGCTGGAATGGAAGCCGCAAAAGGAAGGTGCATATAAACTGAAAATTGAGGGGTATGTTCTCACATTGAATGTTATTTTTCAGGGTGAGTACACGGGCAGTAAACGCGCATTTTACATGGGCTTGAATCCTTCCAGTCTGGTTAAAGGCCATTGCAGAGTTTACTGTAAGAAAGAAATTGAGCTGACTAATAAATATCAGGCTTTATTGAGAGAGCACCATTTAACACCCATCCAAAGCTGGATTCGTTTTCCTCCGATAATAGAAGGGCGATTAAACCTCAACGCTTTTTGGCGAAATGGTTACTCGTTCAACCAAACATCACTAGAAATGAATAGTGAGCATGATAAGGTCATTTTTCCGCGTTTTTCGGACTACCCTGATCCTCTAGCCTACCTTCAGGCTCTCGAGACAACGATCCAAGAGAATAACCTGCAAGGTCGTGCATGGGTCTATGCTGATGATGAGCCTAGTGATATGCCTGCGTTGATAGAAGAATTGAAGCTCTATAGGCTGCATGCTCCAAGCGTCAAAACGATGGTAACAACGTCATATAGCGCAGAGCTTGACCCTTGGGTGGATATATTTTCTCCGCAATTGTCTTTATGGAAAGCCGATGATCCGGGGTATATCGGAAAATCAGTCTGGCCATATCCCTCGTGTATGCATTCGTGTGGCCCGAACAGACTTCATAAGCCTGACGCGGTTAAAACGCCTGGCCCTGCTGCCCATATCACGGATTTTTTGATTGATCGTTCGTACGCAGAGCTTGAATCATTTTTTGTACAGGTTGCTAAAGCAAATGTCGAAGGAGGGCTTTATTATCATGCTGTTGAAGGTTATCCGTTGATGCGCAATCAAATAGATCTTTTTAAAGATCCATGGAATTTTGGTGGTAATGGTGATGGATTATTATTGTACCCGGGTATTCTAGGGCAGTTTGGCCTGATAGAGGATCAAGCCTTACCCAGCTTGCGTTTAAAGTTTATTCGACATGCGATAGAGCGGCATTGGTAAAGGTGTACCAGGCACTGTGATGCCTTAAAGGAGAATACGGCCCGTCAGCAGCTACTAATGGTTTGGATCCCGCTTGTATGAAGTTAATGGTGATGGTTTCGGTCACGCAGAAGGTTACTTTTTAACAAGCGTTGTGGTATTACCTGTGCTGCAATCGACATGAAAATTGATGTTATTAATCTAATGCTAGTTAAAGATTTTTGGTTGTTAATAGAGGGTATGATTTTTTCTGGGGCATTATTTTCCTTATCTTTTAACACTGGTTTGCAGTGTGTCTTGATGATTGTTTAGTAATGATTTTATGTTCACCATAGCTCTTGTAGTTATATAGTTAATATTCTTGAGTTTGGGGTTAGATTTAATAAAAATCCCTATATATTTCAACAGATAATGTTTGCTATATTGCATCGTCGCTTTGAGTTGGACCTTGAAGGGCATATAAGGATATGAATATGAATAGCAAAAAGATTGTCAGTGCAGTGGCTTTGGCATGTGCTGTTGTAGTTTCCGCTCCGTCAGCGTTTGCTGATAATGCAAAAGCACCAGGAACAGGACCAAACCCATTTACTGATTGTGGTATTGGTGGTGCGTTATTCGAAAACACTCAGTGGGCGGCAGTGTCTTCAAACGTTATTTGGGATCTGGGTACTACAGCGGTTATTTCTGCAACTGCGAGCCCGGAAACGTGTTCAGCACAAAATATGCAAGCAGCTCAATTTATTCTTGAGTCATATAAAGGCTTGGCAGAAGAAACAGCTAAAGGCACAGGTGAAAATTTAGCTGCGATGCTAGATATTTATGAATGCGAGCAGGGCCAAGCAAGTACTGTTATCGGTGCAGTTCGTGCTGATATGGCTAAGCAAGTAGGATCAGAAGGGTACATTAGTCAATCTAATGTCGAGAAAGCATCTGCGTACTATGACTCTGTTAGTGCTGCTGCTAAGGTTTGCTCTGCTTAATTAGTTACTTCGCTTCACTGAATAGTCATATTCAGCGAAGCGATTAAGCTCTTCTGTTTTTCGAACATACAAGAATTCTTTCATGTTGCCACGTATTGTTTGTATTTTAGTCTGCTCCTTTTTTTCTGTTGTACAGGCATCTGAATCTAAGCTAAATACTGCATTTGTAAAAGCTTTAGCAAAGGATTCAATGTGGATTAAGTTGGCTCATTATGAGCCAACTTCTGCATCTGAATCTGGTTTTTTGGGTGCAATCAATAGTAAAGATTTTTATGTGTCGGAGAATGGAAAAGAAAATCCTTTCTCGGAGCTAAGAGAAACTATAGCTTCTCTCTACGCAGAAGAAACAGAAGGAAATATACATGCTCAGTGTCAGTTTCCAGCAAGATATTTATGGTTGAAAAAACGCTTGCGAGGTTACGTTTCTCTGCCTAAAAGCGTTGATTGCCCTGAATTTCATAAGTGGGCTGATAATGGTTCATTTAAATCAATCAGTGTGGTTTATGTTACGGGATACTTGGGTAATCCTGCATCTTTTTATGGACATACTTTTTTAAAATTCAACTCTGAAAATGGCAAATCATATTCATTAGATAAAACTATAAATTATGGAGCCGTTGTTCCTGATTCGGAAAATCCCGTCACCTATATATATAAGGGAATATTTGGAGGTTATACGGGAGGGTTTAGTGAAATAGGATATTATTTTCATAAGAATAATTATGGGGATAATGAGCTAAGAGATATGTGGGAATATGAGCTGAGCATTAGCTCAGAGGACGCTAACTTAATTGCTGCTCATGCTTGGGAAATATTAAAGAAGGAGTATACGTACTTCTTTTTCAAAAAAAATTGTGCATATCGCATGGCGGAATTAGTTGAGCTTGCTAATGATGTAAAAATAATTAATTCAAAACCTGTTACTATTCCTCAGTCACTTATAACAGCTATCTATAATGCTAAGGTTAAAGATGAGCCTTTGGTTAAAGCTGTTGTTTACCATCCTTCACGGCAATCAAAACTATACGATAAGTACTTATCGCTGTCCTCTAATGAGAAAGCGCTGGTTCATACTATTGTTAATGATCATAAGCAACTTGCTACTGAACAGTATGAAAATAGAGCAGTAGAGTCGAAACATAAGGTTGTTGATACACTGCTTGATTATTTACAGTTTGCTCGTAGCCCAGATGAGCGGGCAAACAATATAGTGACTCCTTTCTATAGAGAAGTTCTATTAGAGCGCTATAGATTACCTTTAGGTGGGAGTAAGATTAAAGAAAGAGTTGCGTCTCCTCCACACCAAGGACGCTCGCCTAGCTTAATACAAGTTGGGGTAACCCATAACTCTGTTCATGGAGTGGGTTATATTTTTGCATTAAGGCCTGCTTATTATGATGTGTTAGATGCAGATAAAAGTCATGTAGCAGACTCCGTGTTATCTATGGGTAGTATTGAAGTATTGGCCCAATCTAACTCTTTGAAACTTCGCAGTTTCTCTTTAATTAACCTTGAAAGCGTTAATGCAGCAGTGACAGGGTTGCCCGGTGATAATGGAAATAGCTGGCGTATACAGGCGTTGTTGGAACCTTTAGATCTTAGTTGTCAGGATTGTTTGACGCTGAAAGCGAAAGCCTATTATGGTTATTCAAAAAGAATATCCTCAGAGTTTTTGTTTGGTGGGTATTTAGGTGGATTTTTACAAGATAATGTAAGGAAAAGCGGTAATATAGGTGTTGTCTCTAGAGTATTTTCAAATATTTCTGTAAGCAAGGACTTTAATGCGAGTGTTTTTGTAGAGTCGTTAAAGCCCATCGATAGGGATGCTAAAACTCAGTATAAATACGGTGTTGAAATACGCGAAAGAATATCCAAAAATTCAGATGTAAGATTGTTTTATACAAACGATCAAGCAGAAGAAGTTTCAATGAAGTTTGGCTTTTATTTTTAAGAACTAAAACAAATAACGGTGTATCAGACTGTTAGATAGACAATAAATACAGCTGAATAAACATAGGGTATGCTCTTAAGCTGGTGGGGCAACAGGCGCTCTGTCAGTTGATGAATAGGAGCTTTGCTTATGAGTACTTCAGACGATATTCAGTTAAATCCACTTGATGCAGAAGAGCAGCGAGTCATATTGCACAAAGGGACCGAGCATCCCTTTACAGGTAAATATGATGACTTTTCAGAAGTTGGGAAGTTTATTTGTAAGCAATGTAATGCAGCGCTTTATCGCTCGACAGATAAGTTTTCTTCTGGATGTGGTTGGCCAAGCTTTGACGATGAAATCGCAGGCGCCGTCAAACGGGTTGCAGATGCTGATGGCCGTCGTATAGAGATCGTGTGTGCTAATTGTGATGGTCATTTGGGGCATGTGTTTGAAGGGGAGCAGATAACAGAGAAAAACACTCGCCACTGTGTGAACTCTATCTCTATTAAATTTGTTAAAGCTTAAGACAGTGAGTGTAAATACGGTTGGTCGTTTATTAAGTCGACATCTTCAAGACATTAAGCCGGGTTCTCTGGAGTGGATTGGCCTGCGTCCCGAACGAAAAATGGAGATGCAGCAAGTATTGCATGTCGACGCTATTGCCGAAATGGGCCTTGCCGGAGATCGGCGATGTAATGGTACGCCGGGTTCGGCAAGGCAGGTTACCCTTATCAACCGTGAGCATATTGAGGTAGTGGCCAAGTTGCTGGGGCTTGAATCTGTTGATGCTAGCTTATTGCGCCGTAACTTGGTGGTGTCGGGTATTAATTTAATGGCGCTTCGCCATCAGCGTTTTAGCATCGGCGAGGTGGAGTTTGAAGCAACAGCTCAATGTCACCCTTGTTTACGTATGGAGCAAGCACTTGGCAAAGGTGCTGTAGCCGCTATGCTTGGTCATGGTGGTATATGTGCCAAAATTATTCAGGGGGGTGTTATTGCAGTGGGCGATAAAGTAATCAAACTATAGGGTAAATCTGGTTACGACCTTGCTCTTTAGCTAGATATAGATAGCTGTCTGTTTCATGAATAAGCTCATCTAAGGTTTGGTTCGAATCACGTACAGCGATGCCTGAGCTTATAGTTACAGTAATGTCGGTTTGTTTGAAAACGATTTTTAATGTTTCTATTGAGGTACGTATTCGCTCTGCAAGGATATGTGCCTGTTCACTGCTTGTTTCAGGGAGAAATATGAGAAACTCTTCTCCTCCCCAGCGTGTAACAAGGTCACCAGCTCTACTCTCTTTTGTGAGTAACTCAGATATTTTAGCTAGCGTAAGATCCCCTGCAGCATGACTATACTCATCATTGATCTGCTTGAAATAATCTATATCGAGCATAATGGTTGTGATGGGTCGGTGTTTTCGAACAGCCGTGCTCCATATAGTATTTGCTAGGTTATAAAATCCACGCCGGTTAAGAAGGCCTGTAAGAGGGTCGTGATGGGCCATGTATTCGGCGTGTGTTTGGGCATTTTGTTGTTCACGTACCTGATGGGTAAGAGCGAGCGCCAACAGCGTTGCTTCTATGAGTATACCTACGTTCACGCTATGAAAAGTCAGTGGTGTGAAGGGTAACCAACCCAATACGGCAACAGTAGTGATGGCTGTGCCAACCATGCCAAAAAATGCCGCCGTAAAAAAGTATCGTCCTACCGCTTGTTTTTTCCGTACAGCAATAACACCTAAAATAACCATACCTAACGTAAAAACTGTTTGATAACCAAAGGCTACGATAGCCGCGTGTAATTGGTTATCTTGTAAGATGGTTATTCCAATTAAGAAGGGGCCAAGTAAGATAAAACCTCGTATCCAGCGTAATAGCTTTGGAGCATATTGATTCAGCGTAAGAAAGCGACAGGCGAAAACTAGCCCGCAAGCACTATAAAGCACCATCAATGCAAGAATGATATAGCGTTGAATAGCTGGGGAGTTTGGCCAAAACCATGAATAACCATGTCCTGTATAAGCGATGTTTAAGAAAATGAAGCTAGTTAGGTAAAGTAAGTAATAGAGATAGCTGCGCTTTCTAAGGCCTGAATACAGCATGAAGTTATAAGCAATGAGTGCGCAGAGATAGCCGTACATAAAGCCATAGCCATACTGGACCCATAGGTTCGAGTGAGCTAGCTGTTCGGTGGTGGTAAGGGTAATAGGTAAAATAAGTGGGTCTTCAGTCGCGGCATGGATGTAAATTTCACTTATGCCCGGTGGGAAGGGTTGGGAAAGTGTATATCCCTTTCCTGGCGATAGCGCAGAAGTTATTGTGCGTGCGTCCCCTGCTTGTACGCTGCCTATTAATTTACCGTCAGCTTGTAGAATGTATATGTCGAGTAAATCTATCCATGTGGTTCCTGTGGCTAGTTGATATGTGAGCACGTGATCTGTTGGATTATTCACGGTGAGTGCTAGCCATACTGGAGGCGAGCCAATACCAAAGCTAAGAGCTGCTTGTTTACCTGTTCTAAACGTTCCTGAGTGATGAGCATTGACTGCTTCTATAAGAGTGAGCTGTTGTTTTTCTTCAATAAAATATTGAGTTTGATTGCCCAGAGAGTGATTAGGAATGTCGGTAAGAATTAATGGCTGGACGTTGGTTGATGCACTGGAGGTGAATGCCATTAGTACTAGCCAAGCAAGTAGGAACAGTAATTTCACTTGTTGAAGAGTCAGCCTCTTTTGCTTTCTTCGTGTCATTTATAGAAGGCGCTTGGCGATAAACATGAGTCGGAGGCGTTCAGTAGTTTGAGAGCTCATGGTGTTATGGCGGCAAATGAACAGGTGTTTATATGCATTTGCGTCTGGCATCGCGGGCTTTCCTCAAGTTTATTATTCTTAGACAGGATTTAAGCGTAGATGAAAAAACGATAAGTGTTGGGTAGGTGCTTATCATTATCTGCATATTGATGATAGTTTTTAAGCATAGCTAGGTATTTGGTTTGTTAGCGTGTTCATTAATAAACGGCACTTTAACCCAACAGTCTAATAATATGATGGCCGCCATGGCTGCCATAGCACCTGTTAAC
>JAWUYS010000008.1:0-9958 GCA_034110685.1 Neptunomonas sp. | reverse complement strand
ATTGGATCCACTGGGTGAAGAATGGCGTGACGAAAATCCATACCGTCCTCCTTATGAAAAGAATGCAGCGGCTATCAAGATTGGTAGCTCAGCATACAACCAGAACTGCGCCCGTTGTCATGGTCTGGAAGGGATTTCCGGCGGTATTGCTCCTGATTTACGAATGCTTGAGGCCGGTCTTGAGGGTGATGAGTGGTATCAGTATCGTGTAGTGAACGGTGCGGTACGAGACGGTGCTGTTTACATGCCAAAAATGGCAGATTATCTGAGTCAGGAAGCGCTATGGGCGATTCGTACCTGGTTAGAATCGGTCAGTGTTGATGAGTAAGCTCTGCGTACTGGCAATAAGTATCTGCCTGGTGATATCCGGGCAGGTGCAAGCGCGAGCCTACGATGACGTGATTGCCTCAAGGTATCTTACTGTTGGCGTTTATCATGATTTCCCTCCTTATTCTTATCTTGTTGATGGCCAGCCTAAAGGTGTTGATATCGAGCTCGGTAAAGCAATAGCCAATGCATTTGATCTTGAGCTGAAGTTACACTGGATCACTCCAGACGAAAATCTGGAAGATGATCTGCGTAATAATGTTTGGAAAGGTCATTATCTCGACAAGAATACAGAAAACCCGTTGGCGATGAAAAAGCTCGCTGATGTGATGATGCGGGTTCCGTATGATCGAGAGTTTGCTTATCGACAAGATACCCAGACCGGTGAAATGGTGAATGAGCAGGTCGTTATGTTTGGGCCGTATCAGCGTGAATCTTGGCGGGTTTCGTTTGATGCAGAAAAGATAGAAGCAGTAAAAACCATGGCTGTTTTTCAGTATTACCCGATTGGTGTTGAGATAGACAGCCTGCCTGATTTTTATCTGACATCGGGCTTTCGGGGGCGTATGCGCAAAAATGTTCATCATTATGGAAACGCACGTAAAGCCTTTAGCGCCATGCAGGAAGGCAAGGTTGATGCAGTGATGGCGATGCGCTCAGAGATCGATCATCTGTTATTTACAGCAAATGATCCGCGTTATCAGGTGGCAGAAAATGGTTTTCCATCGATGGGTAAGCAGAAGTGGGATGTGGGTATGGCTGTAAAAAGTACATATCGGCAACTGGGCTATGCCATTGAAGAAGTTGTTGATGGCATGGTGCGCTCAGGAGAAATGGAAACACTGTTTAGCAAGTATGGGTTAACGTACGAACTGCCGGGGCTGTATCAAGAAATACAATAGAGAAACGTAATAGCTGGCTACCCGCCGTGAGTGTTATTAGGAGGTTTAGATGCATTTTATCAATGTGATCTTGTGTCGTGCAACTTTGTTGCTCTGTGTTGTAGCTAGTCCGGCCCTGCACGCCTCTGATGACCCTCTTCAGTCGCCTATGTGGGACTATTTACGTAATGTGTTTTTAGGCGATACGCCGTATCAATTTGATGACCGTATTGTTGTTTCTGTGCCTCCTTTTGCTGAAGACCCAACGCAAGTACCGGTGACTGTCGATGCTACCGGGCTGTCTGAGAAAATAGAAAAGATCGTAGTATGGGCAGACTTAAATCCCATTCAGCATATTTATACCTATTATCCGCTTAAAGATGTAAAACCTAACGTTTCTTTACGTATCAAGGTGCAGCAGGCGACACCTATACGTGCTGCTGTCTTAACGAAAAAGGGCCAGTGGCTGGTGGGTACTACCTATTTAGATGCAGCGGGTGGTGGTTGTACAACGCCCAGTGTGGCCAATACTAGCCCATACTGGGAAAGCCACTTAGGTGAGATTAGTGCTAAAAAATTCCAACGAGAAGCGTTTGGCCGTTATAAGTTCAAAGTGGTGCACCCTATGGATACTGGGCTGGTGGATGCTATTCCAGAGTTTTATCTTCAGCAGCTTGAGTTGCGTGATGCACAAGGCGATGCGTTGGTGAAAATGGACCTGTCACAACCTGTCAGTGAGAACCCTGTATTTTCCTTTGACGTGACTCAACCGAGTGGGCAGCATCACTTATGGCTGCGGGATAATAACGGTAATGAGTTTGAGCAGTCGCTCTAGGAGAGAGCAATGAAAAAGATACAGTGCTTGCTATGTTTTTTACTGATTGGTCTTTCTTATTCTGTATTTTCGGCCAAGCTTTCCTATTCGTTAGAACCCCAAAAAATTGCGGATGATACCTGGTTACTACAAGGCAAGTTGGAAGATTTCACGCGTGAAAACGGCGGTAATATTGTCAATACAGCCTTTATTGTCACAGCTGAAGGTGTGGTGGTTTTTGATACCGGGCCTTCTAAGCGTTATGGCGAGGCAATGCGCGAAGCTATTTCCTCGGTTACCGACAAACCCGTTATTCATGTGTTTAATAGCCACCATCATCCAGACCATTTTTTGGGAAATCAGGCCTTTAGTGATACGAAAATTTGGGCGTTACCCGAAACCGGTAAGCTCATAGCGCAACACGGTAATGCTTTCGCCGAAAATATGTATCGCTTGGTGGGAGACTGGATGCGCTCTACTGAGGTGCAGTTACCGACTGAGCCGCTAGATATAGCCGCTGTGCCGCTGATGGCGGTGGGTAAACATCATTTTCGCTTTTTCAAAATGGTAGGACATAGCGGTGCCGACCTGCTGATGCTAGATGAAACGACAGGGGTGCTTTTTGCCTCGGATATTGTGTTTTATCAACGCGCTTTAACAACACCGCATACACCTAGCTTAAGTGTGTGGATAGAGAATTTAGAGCAACTTAAAAACTGGCAATACAATACGCTTGTGCCAGGCCATGGGCCTGTGGATACAACAGGCTTAGCGGTAGAGCAGATGATCGATTACTTGCATTGGTTGGATAAAACGTTAACCGCTGCAGCGTCACAAGGGCTTAGTATGAATGAGGTTATGGAGCTACCTATCGATGTACGATTTAGTGGCATATCCCTGACAAGATCAGAGTTTGTGCGTTCGGTATTTCATCTTTATAGCCGCTACGAAGAAGCCTCTTTTTAAACACATTAATACGACCAAACATCTGCAAGACTTTTGGCGCCCTCGTGGCGTCTTTTTTTGCTTATTTGGAACAGGTAGTAGTACTAAGTAACGAGAAAAGTTGTTCTCGGGTGTAATTGTTGGAATCTACTAAAACTTCAAAATGAGGGACATGATTCGGGGAAGCTTTCCCGGCTCACCCCACAATAAAAAACGATTCCGTAAAGGAGCTAGTGATGAACAAAACGACTTTAGGCACAGGTTTCGCGGTCAGCACGCTCGCCGCAGCCATCTCGTTCTCTGCTGTTGTTTCGGCCGGTGTAACTGATAAAGATATTATGAATGATCAGGCAACAACGGGTGATGTTGTTTCCAATGGTATGGGTTTACGCGGACAGCGTTATAGCTCATTGACTGCTGTTAACCCAAATACAGTAAAAGATCTTCGCCCAGTGTGGGCGTTCTCGTTTGGCGGTGAAAAGCAGCGTGGGCAAGAATCTCAGCCTGTTGTTAAAGACGGTGTGATGTTCGTGACAGGTTCTTATTCACGTGGTTTTGCTATCGATGTTAAAACCGGTGATGAGTTGTGGCAGTACGATGCCCGCCTACCGGATGCCATCATGCCTTGCTGTGATGTAATCAACCGTGGTGTCGCTTTATATGGTGATCTGGTTATCTTTGGTACGTTGGATGCCAAGCTAGTCGCGCTGAACAAAGATACCGGTAAAGTGGTATGGAAAAAGAAAGTTGAAGATTACAAAGCGGGTTATTCATTAACCGCAGCTCCCATTGTTGTTAAAGGTAAAGTCATTACCGGCGTTTCCGGTGGTGAGTTTGGTGTTGTAGGTAAAGTTGAAGCTTATGATGCTAAAACAGGACAATTAGCGTGGACACGCCCTACGGTTGAAGGCCACATGGGTTATGTGTGGAAAGATGGTAAAAAAGTTGAAAACGGTATTTCCGGTGGTGAAGCAGGTAAAACCTGGCCTGGTGACTTATGGAAAACCGGTGGTGCAGCAACATGGTTAGGCGGCACCTATGATGCTGATGTAGATCTACTCTTCTTTGGTACTGGTAACCCAGCACCATGGAACTCTCACTTGCGCCCTGGGGATAACTTGTTCTCCTCTTCACGTTTGGGTATTGATCCTGACGATGGAAAAATCGTATGGCATTTCCAGACGACTCCACATGATGGTTGGGATTACGACGGTGTAAACGAACTGATCTCTTTTGACTACAAAGCAGACGGAAAAACCATTAAGGCGGCAGGTACTGCTGACCGTAACGGCTTTTTCTATGTCTTGAATCGTGAGAACGGCGGCTTTATCCGCGGCTTCCCGTTTGTGGATAAAATGACATGGGCTAAAGGTCTGGATGAAAACGGGCGCCCAATTTATAACGATGCATTCCGTCCGGGCAACCCAGCCGCTGCTGCTGATGGCAAGCAGGGTAGTTCTGTTGCAGCAGCACCAGCATTCCTAGGTGGTAAGAACTGGATGCCGATGTCGTATAGTAAAGACACAGGTTTGTTCTATGTGCCTTCCAATGAGTGGGAAATGGATATCTGGAATGAGCCAGTATCGTACAAGAAAGGTGCGGCATACCTAGGTGCAGGCTTTACTATTAAAGCTGTTAATGAAGACTACATCGGTGTCTTGCGTGCGATTGATCCTAAGACAGGTAAAGTGGTTTGGGATTACAAGAACTACTCACCACTTTGGGGTGGCACTATGGTTACTAAGGGTAACTTAGTGTTTATGGGTACACCTGAAGGTTATTTGAAAGCCTTTAATGCTAAAACTGGCGAAGAGATGTACAAGTTCAACACAGGCTCCGGGATTGTAGGTACTCCAATCACGTGGGATATGGATGGCGAACAGTATGTTTCCGTTGTTTCCGGCTGGGGTGGCGCGGTTCCATTGTGGGGCGGCGAAGTGGCTAAGCGTATTAAAAACTTAAACCAAGGCGGCACGGTCTGGACGTTTAAGTTACCAAAACAGAATGCCAACCTAGCAAATAACTAATTGATTTAGGAACTTGTTCTTTAAATTTGATCCTTGAAATAAGGATGTTGAAAAGCCTGCGCTCGTAAGAGCCAGGCTTTTTTAACGCTCTAATAATATTTTGCAGCGTTGTCGTAACATGTCACGGAACATGATTACCGCGGGTGTCACCTGTTTCCGATTGGGGCAGATCAGCCATAAATTTGCGGCTTCTGTTGAGTATCCCTGCATTAACTCAATAACTCTCCCTGCTTGAAGGTCTTCTGCCATATCTAGTCTGGATTTGAATGCAATTCCTTGGCCTGATACAGCCCAGCGGTGAACGAGGTCGGCATCATTACATATACGGTTGCCTTGTACCCTGATGCGCATTAACTCCTGATCATCCCGAAAACTCCACAAGTCATATGTACGGTCTCCTAATAAGTATAAAAGGCAGTTGTGTTCGGCGAGGTCGTTAGGGTGCTTTGGTTGTCCATGACGTTCAACGTAAGCAGGTGATGCGCAGACCACTCGATCAGATTCGCAGATGGGAAATGCGATAAGTGAGGAGTCCTCAGGCTTACCGTAACGTAATGCGATATCAACACGGTCATGGTAAAAATCTGAGAGGCTATCACTGGCATTCAAACTTATCGAAAGTTGAGGGTGTTGTTGCATAAAGTCATCGAGCCAAGGCAGTAAAACGTTACGCCCAAAATCGGAAGAGACAGATATGCGCAACGCACCATTGAGTTGTGTTTTGTCTTGTTCAAGAGCTTGTTTGGCCTCTTTAAGCTCAGAAAGTGCACGCCGACAGTGAGGAAGGTAGCGCTCTCCTGCTTCTGTTAAGCGTAGCTTTCGAGTGGAACGGATAAATAGGCTGGTATCTAATCGCTGCTCTAAACGTTTTAGTGCGGCACTGGCGGTGGCTGGTGATATGTCTAACTCTCGGGCAGCCGCTGTAATGTTGCCGCTATCAGCAGTGCGAATAAAAAGATCAAGATCAGATAGCTTCATAAGAGGCATCCATAAATATAATCAAAATTATTTTGATAAAAAAACAAAAATTACCCCTCTTATCTTATGCCTTTTTCAATAAGGACACCTTAACTATTGAGTAGGTTTCCTGTTTAGGAAAGGGTTTTCGGTGTTCGCTAAACTTTTAAATAGAGGGATGAAAATACTTAAAAAGTGCTTTTTGAGAGAAAGAAGGGTAGCGCGATAATAAGTAATATTAAAATAAAATATGAAAAGTAATAATGATGTTTTTAATACGTAAGATTTTGATAGTTAAGAGTGTTTTAAATTTTTTGATGTTTTTCTTGTATGGTTTTGTTGAGTGTTTGTAGTACATAGCTCTTATTATAAGCACTAAAGTAGTAGTTTTTCGCTTCCAAAGGGTGATACCTGACTTGGCTTGTGAGTCGCTAATATCGAACTGTGATTAATTGAATGGCGCCTGCTGGTTGGGCAGGGCTTATATAACAAGAAAGAGGCCAAGAAGATGATTTATGCACAGCCAGGAGCTGAAGGCTCAGTTGTTACTTTTCAAGAGCGCTATGGTAATTATATCGGTGGCGAATGGGTTGCACCGGTTAATGGACAATATTTTAAAAACATATCACCTGTCGATGGTGAGTCTTTTTGTGAAATCCCTCGTTCAACAGAAGCAGATATTTCTTTAGCATTGGATGCTGCACATGCCGCAAAAGATTCGTGGGGGGCTATGTCTGTTACAGCACGCTCCAATGTTTTGCTCAAAATCGCTGATAGACTTGAAGCTAATCTTGAAAAATTAGCTGTAGCTGAAACATGGGATAATGGTAAAGCGGTTCGTGAAACGCTCAATGCTGATGTTCCTTTGTGTGTTGATCACTTTCGTTACTATGCGGGTTGTATCCGTGCGCAGGAAGGTACGATTGGCGAGATTGATGGCAATACCGTTGCTTACCATTTCCACGAACCCCTAGGTGTTGTTGGTCAGATTATTCCTTGGAACTTCCCGTTATTGATGGCTGTTTGGAAACTTGCTCCAGCAATCGTTGCGGGTAACTGTGTGGTTATGAAGCCTGCTGAGCAGACTCCTGCTTCTATTCTTGTGCTAATGGAAGTGATTGGTGACTTGTTGCCACCAGGTGTTATCAACATTGTAAACGGTTACGGTGCAGAAGCAGGTCAAGCATTAGCTACTAGCAAGCGTATCGCCAAAATCGCTTTTACAGGTTCTACGCCTGTTGGTTCGCACATTCTGAAATGTGCAGCAGAAAATATCATCCCATCAACGGTAGAGTTGGGTGGAAAATCACCTAATATCTATTTCGCTGATGTCATGAATCACGAAGAAGAATTTATCAGTAAGTGTGTAGAAGGCGCTGTATTGGCGTTCTTCAACCAGGGCGAAGTATGTACATGCCCATCTCGTTTGTTGATTCAGGAATCAATTTACGATGAGTTCATCGAGAAAGTTATTCAGCGTATTGCATTGATCAAACGTGGTAATCCGCTGGATACAGAAGTAATGGTGGGTGCTCAGGCTTCACAAGAGCAGTTTGATAAGATTATGAGCTATATGGACATCGGTCGTAACGAAGGTGCTGAAGTGCTGGTTGGTGGTGGTGCAGAGAGCTTGGAAGGTGGTTTTGGAAATGGTTACTACATCCAGCCTACGTTGCTGAAAGGTAACAACAGCATGCGTGTCTTCCAGGAAGAAATTTTTGGCCCAGTAGTCGCTGTTACTACCTTTAAAGATGAAGCTGAAGCACTGGCTATCGCCAATGATTCAGAGTTCGGTTTAGGTGCGGGTGTTTGGACACGTGATATGAACCTGTCTTATCGTATGGGTCGTGGAATCCAAGCAGGCCGCGTATGGACTAACTGTTATCACCATTACCCAGCACATGCTGCTTTTGGTGGGTATAAGAAGTCTGGTGTAGGGCGTGAAACACACAAAATGATGCTGGAACATTATCAGCAGACCAAGAATATGTTGGTTAGCTACGATATTAATCCGATGGGTTTCTTCTAAGCTTAAGTTCTACTTGGGTCTTTTGGAGGGCTTCGGCCCTCTTTTTTTGTTTAAAAACTACCGGGTTAATTCCATCCCTTTCTTGACGGATACTCTGTCTCTATTTGCTTGCTTAGATTGGTAAAGGGCTTGGTCGACGTTATAGAGGGTTTCTTTAATTGTTACTGATGGCAAAAAGTTTGAAACCCCTGCACTGGCAGTCATTTTCCCAATATGTTTGTAGGAGTGTTCGCGTATTTTTTCCAGTAGTTTTTCTGCTAGGTTTTTCCCTTCCTCAACATCAATGTGAGGGCAGACAATAATGAACTCTTCTCCTCCCCATCGCCCAACGTAATCGGTACTACGTACGTTTTCTTGTAGAACGCTAGAAAATTCAACTAATACTACATCACCAACCGCATGCCCGTAGGTGTCATTCACACGTTTAAAAAAATCAATATCAAGTAAGATGACGGAAGTATTGACGCTATAACGGTCAACTTCTGCTTTCTGTTCAATCAGAACATCATCCATTTTCACTCGGTTATAAAGCCCTGTTAATTTGTCAGTAACGGATAATTTCTTAAGGCGTTGGTTAAGTTTTCTTAATTGATGATAGTGGTAAATAAAACCGAGTGATAACAGAAATAAACCAATGATAATTTTCCACATTAAGGAATAATCAAAAGAGACTTCCTGTTTAACAGGTACCCATTTATTGAATGTTGCCTGTTTATATTCAGGATCAATATTGTGTATGAGCTTTTGAAATATCTCTTTCAGTAAGGGCTCATCATTTCTTGTGGCTATTGATAGGTTGATATCATCATCTAGCCTGGATGATATCTTTAAGCTTCCGGTAAAATCTTTCTGTATGGCTGTCGCAATGGTCATTAAATTGTCTATGTAGCCATAGAGTTGGCCATTCTCTACTTGCTGTAATCCGTCATTAATGGATTCGACCTCTACAATATTGATTCCCGGTACTTCTTTACGCAGGCTTTCTTCTACGGAATAGCCTTTTACCACGCCAAATTTTTCATCCTTAATGTCAGCAATGTCACTGATAAAAAACTTATCAGTGGTGGTTGCCATCACGACAGGAAAGGTCGTATAAGATGTGGTGAAATCCATATAGAGCGAGCGTTCTGGTGTGTGTGATGCCATTGAAAAAATATCACACTGCCTATTCTTTGCTTTTTGAATAGATTCTTCCCAGCTTTGCGTCGGTATTAGATGGATAGGTATGGGTAGTTGTTTCGCTAAGGAGGAGATTATATCGGCGGCGATACCTATATGTTTACCGTTTTGAATACTTTCAAATGGCATCCAGTGAGGGTCTACACAGAGGTTAATGGATTTTTTATTTTGTAAGTACAGTTGCTGCTTTTCATTAAAGATCACAGTGTGATTGTATTTTAAGAGCAGGTCGTCAAATAGAAACGTTCCCAGTTCCTGAGTGGCGGGTAATAAGCCGCTGTGGTGCAATTGCTTTACTGCTCTCAGGCTTAAATCTGTATTAATGGCGCCGATATCAAAAAAGTCTAGGAGCATCATTTTTTTAGTTACGGCAACTTCGTAAGTGAGCGCTTCGACAGTTTTTCCCTGAGAGTATTTTTGGAAAATGGTGGCAATAGTTTCACGTGGATTTTCTAGAGCGTAAGCCCAGCCCCGATTAGATGCATCAATAAATTTTCGTGTTCTTTCTGGGTGCTGTAATGCTTCCGTTTGCGAGGTGAACAAATTAACGGCACTCATAAAGAAGCCATAATCGGCAGGGTCAATAATGTTGTATTCAATACCTTGTCGATCGAGAGCGAATAGCTGATTGGTTCTAAAGGCACTCATTGCATCTACTTTATGGCTAATAAAGTCATCGATGTTAAAAGAGTGCCCAATTAATTCAGCATTAGTTTTAGTAATAAAAAAATGATCTAGCATTAGTGCTAATGAACTGTATTTAAGCTCGTCTTTGGTTCCCATAATAGTTTTACCTATC
>JAWUYS010000007.1:0-41631 GCA_034110685.1 Neptunomonas sp. | reverse complement strand
CACCCCATACGGTTACCAGCTTCGACTTGTTAAAGCTGTATACAATCAGCGCAATCAGCGGCGCATAAAGAAAGATAAACCCTAGTGTCGCTGTCGTGTTTAAAAACAAAGACTTGCGTTGCATTACACCCTCTCCTCTTTGCCCTGACTATTACGGATCAACATGATGGGTAGCACCAACACCACCAGCATCACGATGGCAACAGTAGAGGCCATCGGCCAATCTCTGTTGAGAAAAAATTCATCCCACAGTACCCGACCGATCATCAGTGTATCTGAGCCCCCTAGAAGGGCCGGAATAACGAACTCACCTACGGCAGGTATAAATACCAATAAGCAGCCGGCAATAATGCCCGGTATCGCCATCGGGACTGTAATCAGAAAAAAACTGATTGAAGGCCGAGCCCCCAAATCCTCTGCGGCTTCCAGCAACGTCATATCCATTTTTTCCAGCGCGGTATAAAGAGGCAAGATCATAAATGGCAGATAGGTATAAACAATACCGATGTAAACCGCAAAGTCAGTCTGCAACATCATCAGAGGCTGTTCGATAATACCAATATTAAGTAAGAACTCATTAACGATACCGTTCTTCTTCAGTAAGCCCATCCAAGCATAAACCCGCAGTAAGAATGACGTCCAAAATGGCAAAATCACCAGCGATAGCAACAACGTGCGGGTTGAAGGTTTACTGCGAGCGATCAGATAAGCTATTGGAAAGCCTATTAGCAATGTGATAAAGGTAGAAATAACGGCGATCTTTACTGAGCTAAGATAGGCTTCTAGGTAAAAAGTATCTTCAAACAGGTACAGATAGTTACCCAGATTTAACTTAATGTTGATGTAGGCCTCCTCCAGATCCCAATCCAATAGTGAAGTGTAAGGAGGAATAGCGATGGCGCTCTCTGATAGAGATATCTTAAACACCACCAGAAAAGGCACGAAAAAGAATATTCCCAACCAAAGCGTAGGAACAGAGATAACAGCCAAACGTCCCCAATTTACGCCACTAAAAAACTTATATCGAGCCAACCGGGGCGAAGCAACATCCACCCACGCCGCGCCAGTCTGAATACTCATGCGGTTAGTACCACGCTGCTATCAACTTCCCAAAACAGGTACACCTGATCTTGCCAGGTAAATCGCTCATCCATATCTCTGGCAAAGTTTGGCTGAGTTACCCGTACTTCCATGCCACTGGCTAGCCGAACGCGATAAACCGACTGGCTGCCCATATAAGCAATCTCTTCAATCACGCCATGGATACAGTTTTCGTTTTGAGGTGGCTGCTTGCGACTAATACGAATCTTTTCTGGGCGCAATGCTACATGCACCTTCTGGTTAGGCGCACAGCTAATACCATGATTTACATACAACATACCCCCCGCTTCTTTAGACTGAACCCGAACCCGGTCCGGTTCATCTTCAATCACGCGCCCCTCAAACAGATTTACTGAGCCGACAAACTCCGCTACAAAACGACTGTTCGGATATTCATAAACATCATGGGGCTCAGCTATCTGAACAATTTCACCATGGTTCATCACACCGATTCGGGTCGATAAGGTCATTGCCTCTTCTTGATCGTGAGTCACCACTACAAAGGTAACCCCCAGCTCATCCTGAATATTAATCAGTTCAAACTGAGTCTCCTCTCGAAGCTTCTTATCCAACGCTCCTAGTGGTTCATCTAAAAGCAATAACTTCGGTTGTTTAATCAGAGAGCGAGCCAGAGCAATACGCTGGCGCTGGCCACCGGACAGTTGATGGGGTTTACGTTTTCCTAGATGCGACATCTGCACCAGCTCAAGCATCTCCCCCACTCTTTGCTTAACTTCACTACGGGCAATACCTTCTCGCTTTAACCCGAAGGCAACGTTGTCCTCTACCGATAGATGAGGAAACAGAGCGTAAGACTGGAACATCATATTTACCGGTCGCTTCCAGGGCTGAATACCGGACATATCAACACCATCGATCAAAATGCGCCCGCTAGTCGGGGTTTCAAAGCCGGCTAACATCCGTAACAAGGTACTCTTGCCGGAACCAGAACCGCCGAGTAGACAAAAGAGTTCATTTTTATAAATATCCAACGAGATATTATCGACTGCAGAAAATTCGCCGAATTTCTTGGTTATATTCTCAATCCTTAAGAAGGGTTCCGCGCCTTCCTGCTTCCATAATGGCAGGTTGGTACTGGTCAATGCGGCGGACACTGACTGACTATTATTCTGGGATAAATTCATAAGGCCCCTTGGTACTTCTTCTGTGGGTAAGCGTTTAAATGAACCTTTGCCTAATTAAGTCTGCGACTGCACAAAGGTTTATTTAGTAACTGTAGGATCAGAGAAAGAAAATTTAGCGTGCTAACACCCACACCTAAATTAAAAACCACTCAGCGGCCAGTTTTTATATTGCTCCAAGCGCGGGTTAGTAGACGATCGTACTTAGCACTATGAGCGTTCATAGGGAATAGTTTCTGCGTCACTTCAGCAGTGGGATATATTCCGGGATTAGTGCTCACTTCTTCAAGTAAGTAAGGCATTGCTGCTTTGTTAGCAACCGCTGTCAAAGCATAGTTTGAAATACTGGCGTGATTTTCGCCACGTAGAATGTAATTTAAGAACTGATGAGCAGCCTGTGGATGCGGAGCATCTGCAGGTATTGCCAGCAGATCAAACCAGACCAAAGAACCTTCCTTAGGAATAACATAATCGACTTCCACGCCTTGACCCGCTTCTTGTGCACGGCTTTGCGCCATTAGTACATCTGAGCCATAGCCCAATACCACACAGATATCGCCATTAGCCAAGTCAGACAGGTATTTACTAGAGTGGAAATATTTATAGTTGGAACGTACACCACTTATCAGATGACTGGCCGCTTTCAAATCAGCCTTTTTTTCTGAGTTAGGAGCAATACCCAGATAGTTAAGCGCAATACCTACAATTTCAGATGGCGAATCCAGCACGGCTATACCACAGTCAGCCAATTTGGCAGCTATCTCTGGTTTAAAAATCAGATCTAAGCTATCAACTGGTAGCTCTCCCAAACGCTCCTCTATCATCCGTTTGTTATACCCCAGCCCAATCGTTCCCCAAGCATAGGGAACGTTATGCTTATTGCCCGGATCATGAGAAGCAATTTTATTCATGATATTCTGATCCAGATTGCCGTAATTACTTAATTGTTGGCGATCAACTTCAGCATAGATTCCAGCCTTAACCTGACGCTCTAGAAAAAAGCCGGTGGGCACTACGACATCATAACCAGAACTACCTGACATCAACTTGGCTTCGAGCATTTCATTGGAGTCATAAACATCATAGTTAACCTTAATACCGGTCTCTTTCTGAAATTTCTCCACCACTTGTGGGTCAAGGTATTCTGCCCAGTTGTATACATTGACAACTTTATCTTCTGCTACAGCAGCGGCCGACAATAACGCAGATAACATCACTGAATAGCCAACGTGTTTAGTTTTCATATTATTCTCCATTACACATATCTATCACTTTTAAAAAGTGAATATCTAAGATGACCTTTGTTTTTATTAACAAAGAACATTTATTATTATTTTCTTATCAATCTTATTAATATCTGATACATAAAGAATTAAAGAACAAGAATAATTAGTAAGCCTCTCAGTATTTACTTAATTTGTTCAAGAACTTCACATAATGTTTCACTAAGGTATTTTCCTTCTCTATACGCTTTTTTTATTTTTTCCTCAGGGTCCGACACCGCCACTGGTGCAGGCCCCTCAACAAATCTGCCGACTACCTGAAAAGAGCTGTCGAGAATTGCCACCACAGGAATCAGGATTTTATCCATCCCAAGATTCTCCATAATTTCATCTTCAGCCCTGCCTTTAGATATAACAGCCATCTGGATGTTGGGTTGTAACTCACACATCTTATTCAGCGCTGTAACATTGATTTGGCAATCCGGACACCACATCTCTGCGGCTACTAATAAAGAGTAATTCCCCGTTACCGCAGACAGAGCATCCAACGTAGCCTGTGGCAATGTTTGCGGCGCTTCCAAAAGAGCAGATACCTTTGCAACAGCCTGCCTTTCCTGCGAAGTACCACGCCCGACATAGGTATGAAAATTATCACCGAGTTCAAATAACGTTTTATATGACTTCATCTTTACTGCCTTTCCCCCACTACAGATGCCCTAGGTAGAATCCTAAAATTTGATCCATCACTAAACCCAGCATCCATTGTTACCTCGTCAGATATTAAGACGTAGAACCAACAGCTCGGTAAATTGTGATACCGGTTGGATCCACCTTGTTTCAATTAAATAGAATTAAAAACCATGTACAGCGTAATGGTTCTTTATATTGTCAGACGTTGGGTCTATCGGTTTTATAAACAGCCCCGATACCATCGCCTTAATAAACGAAGACCAAAAAAGCTTAATTACATTTAATAAAAATAATTTCCACACGCAAAATCATGAAATTGAGGCGCCTATGTATACGGAATATATAAAGATAAAAAATCATATTAACGGTGAGTGGCTCGACGAAACCAACGGCCAGTATGAGCCTCTGAAAAATCCATCAACGGGTGCTGTAATCGGCGAGGTGCCATTATCTTCTGTACAAACCTCCCGTGCTTCTGTCCTTGCTGCAGCCGAAGCTTTTCCAGCCTGGAGCGCTACCCCGCTGCCAAAGCGCATGAACTATATCTTCGATATGCAGCAGGCAATGAAGGATAACCTCGAAATGCTAGCCCAAGCGATTGCTATCGATCAGGCTAAGCACATTGCAGAAGCTCGTGGTGAAGTGGGCCGAGTCATCGAAATCCTACAGATGGCCTGCTCTATCCCTGCCATGATTCAGGGCGAAACCGTACAAGGCATCGCTAACAACATCAACGGCCGTATTATCAAAGCTCCTTTGGGTGTTTTTTGTGGCGTAGCACCTTTCAACTTCCCTGCATTGGTATTTGGCTGGTTTATCCCGTTTGCTATCGGCAGCGGCAACACCTTTGTATACAAGCCATCCACTGAATCACCTCTATTTATGCAGAAGATGATGCAGCTACTGGTAGATATTGGCCTACCTGACGGTGTGGTTAACATCGTTCATGGTGACCGTGAAACAGTAGAAGCCTGGTACGAAGATGATAATGTTGCCGGTGTCTGCCTAGTGGGCTCGACACCAACCGCCAAAGCGATCGCCGAAGGTTGTGGCCGTGGCGGTAAAAAGACCATGCTGCTAGGGGGTGCCAAGAACTTTCTGGTAGCAATGGAAGATGCTCCTATGGACCTGATGATCGAAAATATTTTGATGTCAGGATACGGATCTGCTGGCCAGCGCTGCCTGGCCGTTTCCAATATTGCTGTGGTTCCTGAGATCTACGACGAGTTTGTTGAGCGTCTGCTCGCAGCTTCTCAAAACATTACTATCGGAGATGCGATGGACCCGGATGTATTTATGGGCCCAGTAATCTCTGCCAAAGCTAGAGAGCGAATCGAGAACTATATCGAGATCGGACAGAATGAAGGAGCCACGCTAGCGCTGGACGGACGCAACCCTCATGTAGCTGAAGGAAATAAGAATGGTTACTTTGTTGGCCCGACCGTATTCACTGATGTTACCCCATGCATGCAGATCGCTCGCGAAGAGATCTTTGGCCCTGTACTCAATGTGATGAAAGTAGGCTGCATCAATGGCGCCCTGCGCATGATTAAAAACCATGAGATGGGCAATGGCGCTGTCATCTTTACTCAGAACAGTTACTACACCGAAAAATTCATCAATGAGGCCGACGTAGGGATGGTTGGCGTTAACGTAGGTATCTGTGCTCCGCATCCGTACCTACCGTTCGGCGGTATTAAAGGATCGTTAGTAGGTAACAATAAAGTCCAGGGCAAAAGTGCGGTTGATTTCTTCACCCAGAACAAAGTAGCCACTGTTCGTGTTGTTAACCCAAAAGCAGACAGTGCGGCCCCTGCCGCAAATAGCGATTCGGCTGTACGCAGCTGTGTTGCCAGTTAGTTCCGTGTTGCCAGACTATTCGTAGCGGTTCAATAGATACCGCTTCATCAATAGCTGGATTTAGCGCGCCGAAAGGCGCGTTTTTTTGCTTATAACTATATATAAGCTACCGGTAGTTTGAATTCCCGCCTCTTTGAAGCCTTCGCCACGTAGAAATACTCCACTAATCCCACCCTCGCTACGTAGAACCAATAAGCTTTTCGCAGGCAACTTGCTCAGGTGTAGTAAAATTAACATTAGCGAAATCAAATTAAGCTATCCATAATACATATCATGTTAGCAATGGTTATCATTAGGGCTGCTCTGAAGAGCAGCCGCTATACACGCGTTAAAGCATTACAGAAACCCAACCTTTTGAGAAAAATAAATGACGACTGAACAGGCCTACTTTTTCACCGTCGCATTAATCAATCTAGTGTTAGCTTTCTCAGGTACACGAGTTGCTGACCCTGATGGAAAACAGAAATCTATATTCTTTTTCATCGTCGCTTTTTCTGCAAACTGCCTTAGCTGGTTTCTTTACACATTTGATATAAACGTATTTTTAAAAATCATATCAGCAGTTCTATCTTCAGCATTTATTTGGGGAATGGTGGTATTTAGCTTCAAACGGTGTGAGTGCCGTTTACCACTCGCCTCTATATTAAGCCTGTTTTTGATAAACTGTTTTGCTTTGGCCTTTTTCATATATCACAGTAATTTTAATGACGCTTTGCATGTGAGCGCCCTCTTTGTGCCTTCAGCATTTTGTTGCATTGGTTATTTATTTATAAAAATAAAAAAGAATAGAAACCCGTCCGACATCATCCTGTCTTACGCCTGTTTTTTCATGGCAATCTGTGTTGTTGCTCGTTCTTTTTTACTCGAGTTTGCACCTGAATTGTTTAGCAAAACCATGATTTCATCACAAATAATATGGCCAGCATTTAGTGTCATCAGCGGCGTCTTCTCTTTACTTAGCTTTACCGAAGAGGCCCAATTGAAGCTGAAAGAAGAATCAAATACAGACCAGCTCACCAGCCTTGCCAATCGGCGCGCAATGAACGAAGCCCTAAAGAGAGAATGGACGATAGCGAGACGACATGAAAGACCATTCACCTTGATTATGCTAGACGTCGATTTTTTCAAGAAATATAACGATCTGTATGGCCACCAAGCAGGAGATGAGTGCCTGAAAAGCGTGGCTAGCACCTTACAAGGTAGCGTACAACGTGCAGGAGACCTCGTCGCACGCTATGGCGGAGAGGAATTCTTACTGATCTTACCTGACACCAACAATATTGCTGCACAACATTTGGCCGACACGATATGTACTTCAATAGCACAACTTGAAATACCGCACGACCAATCACCTCTAGGCATCATCACGATCAGTGCAGGCATTGCAGTATTGACGAAAAACTCATACGAGAATATCGATGAATTACTGCGGGCAGCAGACACCGCTCTTTACCAAGCCAAACAAATGGGCCGTAATCAGGCTCAACTCATTTAGCATACCGATAGCTAAAATGGACCCGATGAATTTTCACCTATAGAAAGTAGGTAATTATTAAATTGCATAAGCTTATGTTCAGATGGAGCACACTATCATGGCCGAATATTAAAACAAGGAAGTGTCATCGTGACCACAGAGCTAGAGCTGTATCAAGATAGAAAGGGAGAGTATCGTTTCCGTTTGAAAGCTGGCAACGAAGAAAACAATGCTAAGTCTGAAGTTCACAAAGATAAATCCCGTGCTATAAACAGAATAAAATCTGTGAAGAGGATTATTCAGAAGGCTTTCGTTACAAATTATAAACACTAGAGCCATAGGCTATGGCATATAAAATCAGCACGCAGTTAAGGGATTAAGAAGCGCTGTACTAGAGAAATAATCATATAAAGCGAAAGCTAAATCCCTAATTGAAGCCTAGCCTTCTATCCGCTATAAAACCGTCCTACGTTTGCATGAACATTGCGATATCACTGTCCATCTACCCAAACATCTTCTTTATAAGACCTCTCAAAAAGTCAAAAAATTCCATACATGCCTTATCCACCCATTTTATATTTAAGTTTCATTTAAGCTTTCTTCTATAAGCTACACTTTTAGTTAACAGTGCTGAAGTAAGTAAACAGGCATAATAACCACCTAAATATAGACTGCGCTATTTTAGCTTACGTTAAAGCAACCAGCTCGCGGCATTAAGTCGATTTAAAAAATATACACTAGGTACTTATCATGAGTTTTTTATCAAATGTGAAACAAGGCTATATCACACGTAACGTTGATATATCTAAAGCGAAAATGCTATTAGACGTTCAACCGGTTGCTGGTGATTTATTGCTTTGTCGCGTTGATAAAATTCGTCAACACACCCGCCTAGAAAACACTCAGGGTCGACGGGAACACCTTTATGAAGGTGATAACATTATCGTAGTAGCAGCTCAGCGCTATGCAACTGATCAATTTTGTGCCGAACTACCTATCCTTGGACAACCCTCTCACCTTGTGGCGGCCGGAGGTATAGCAGGGAATGTCACGCATCGCAGCCAAAAGGTCAAAGCACCTACAGAAATAACACTCCAAGGCGTAATAGGTGGAGAAGATGGTAAAGCATTAAATTTATCGTCTTTTGCACCACTTGAAACGATGAATAATACTCAGATAAACATTCCTGTTTTAGTGATTGTCGGCAGTGATATGAATGCAGGAAAAACCACAACCGCTTGCGCCTGCATTAACGGTCTATTTAAAGAAGGGATCCGCGTTGCAGGCGCGAAACTAACTGGCACTGGTGCTGGACCCGATTATTGGCGAATGAAAGACGCAGGTGCATGTCATGTTATTGATTTTGTCGATGCCGGCTTCCCTTCAACTGTTGGCCTCTCTACTGACAACTTCACTCATCTTCTACAACGTTTCAAAGAATCCGCCCAAAAAGCAGAAGCCCAAGTACTGGTGCTCGAAATAGCTGATGGTATTCTTCAACCAGAAACCAAATCCTTAATGAGTTCGGAGCCTTTTATCAATGAGGTAACAGGTGTCATTGTTGCTGCCGATAGTGCAACTTCCGCTATTATGGTGGCTGAGAGAGTGCTTTCAGCAGGGTTTTCTCTTTATGCTATTAGCGGCTTACTTACTCGCTCCCCAATTGCATGCGAAGAAGCGACTATGGGCTCAGGCCTGCCGGTATTTACTGCAGCGGATTTAAGCAAAAAGTCAGTCATTGATTACTTATACAATACGATGATCCGAGACCATGAAAATACATTCTCTGCTGTTGGATAAAGCTCGCCAGCGTTTATTATTAACATTAGTTACCATTGCAATAATTCAGTCTCTTTGCCTGATTGGTATGATTTATCAAGCAAAGCAGTCCTTGCAAGCAAGTAACTTCACACCAAGCTTTTATTGGCTTGGGTTCGCATTTTTCGGCATTTTAGTTATCGCCACGGGCCGCTATTGTGAGCGATATATTGCGGAGCAACTCGCTCAAGAATATGTAAATGAATTACGCCAATCCGTTTTTCTTAAAGTATTACAGCTCCCTATTTCAGATTCATCAATGATCAATAAAGGCGGCACACTGTTACGCCTAACTGGCGACATGGCGGCCATCAGGAACTGGATTGTCAGCGGGCTAGTACCCGCGATCGTACTAGGAATCTGGTTACTTATCGCACTCATAGGATTATCTAAAATAAATCCATTGCTAACCGCTAGCTTAACACCCCTCATAGTCATCATATTTATTGGTAACTACTTAATTGGTAAGCATTTATACGACAGATCAAAACTTGTCAGGCGAACCAGAGGACGCCTAATACGCAATGTAACTGAACAGTTACGAGAAATTAGAATCATTAAATCATTTAACCAAATTAGCCGTGAAAGAAAACGTTTTAACGAGCAGAGCAGACTTTTATCCACTGGCAATATCAAGCGTGCCAGTATTTCAGGCATTTCTAGAGGCTTTAATGAAGCAGTTCTTGGTACAGGTGTCTTAGCATTATTCATAACGGGTTTATGGCTCGTCAAACAGCAAGAAATAAAATCTGAAGATGTCGCTATTGTTATGACAGCAGCACTATATTTTCTATCTCACCTGCGACCATTAAGTCGCTTATATGAATTGTGGACGTTAAAAAAATTAGCCACTCATAAGCTCGAGTATTTTTTTAACCGCAAAGAAAATATATCAGTCGGTACTAAAAAGCGTCCCTCAAAAATTCTAACGATCCAGTTGGATAAACTACAATCGAACCAACGCTTCCCTCCTATTTCTGCTGAGCTCGCCGGAAGTGACCGTATCAGACTTTACGGCCAAACTGGAGGGGGGAAAAGTTCATTACTCTGCGTTCTTGCCGGTTTACTCGACTACTCTAATGGCGAAATGAAAGTGAATAGTATAGAGCTTTCCAAATTCCAGCCATTCGTTATATCTCAGCTAACAACACTCATCAGCCAACAGATGCCCTTACTACGCGGCACAATACGAAAAAACCTTTTTTATGGCGCAAGGCAAAAATCTGACAGTTATACCCGGAATGTTCTCTCATTGTGTAATTTAGAACCGTGGTTAACCCAACAACCTAACGGGATGGACACACGCTTACAAGAAAATGGGAGCAACTTATCGGCGTCCCAAAACTATAAAATTATGCTAGCTCGCGCATTACTCAGACGACCAAAAGTTTTATTAATTGATACTGACGCGGCTCACCATGATGATGAAATAAAAATAATTATTCTAAAATTACTGAAAACATTTGAAGGCGCAATCATCATCTGCTCAGAACATGGCTTCAGCTACCAATATTACAACCAGATATGGGAATTAAACACAGAATCATTTCGCATAACTCATTTATCCAATGAGCCAAACTCGACAGCAACTAGGCCCCAATAATGTCAAATATACTTAAGATGCTACCGAGCCCTGGAACAATTAAACAAGTCATTTTTCCTGCCAGTAAAATGCTACCTGTCTGGGTGTATCAACCAACAACAGAAAAAAAAAGACACCAAGCTATTGTCGCTATACACGGTATTTCCAGGAATAGCCTACAGCAACTTGAAGCCTACAAATCACTTGCTGAAAAGCATGGATTATGGCTATTTGCTCCGGAGTTTAGTAAAGAAAATTTTCCAAGTTACCAACTGCTAGCAAAAAATTCAAATTCTCCAAGGGCTGATCTAGCATTAAACAATATCATCACAACCTTTAGGTCAATCAAGGGGTTACCAGAACTAAAAGTTCATCTATGCGGTTATTCCGGTGGCGCGCAATTTGTACATCGTTATGCTTATCTCCATCCCTATAATTTAGCGTCTCTGACATTACTTAGCGCTGGCTGGTATACCTTTCCTGATCTTTATGAAAACTACCCTCAAGGTTTAAAAAACTGGCCTTTATGGATGAGCCAGCCAAGGTTACAGCATTTTCTACAAACCCCGATGTTGGTCATGGTAGGTAATCAGGATACCAAACGAGATAAGAGCCTCAGGCAGTCTGGATTGCTAGATCAATATCAAGGTAGCAATCGTTTAGAGAGAGCAAACACCTGGAGCAAAGCTATACACGACACGATGAAACACTCCCCTTCATCGTCCACTATCAATATTATTCATCTAGACAATCAGCTCCACGATTTCCAAAAAAACATCACCGAAACGGACATGCTTTCCGATATAGGCCATTTCTGGTTAACGAGTTAAGGACAATTACTATGAAAAAACACTCGATTCTTTTAATTATTATATGTGGGTTATTTTTATCCGGTTGCCAGGTAAAACCTGACAATCAAAAACCAATGATGCTCAGCGACAAGCAGGTCAAAAGGCTATTCCTCAAGCACACAGTAGAGTCATATAACATGACAACCGGCACAACAAGCTTTTCTTATTACACATCCAAAGGTCGTGTAAAACAGATCAGAAAACAGAGGAACAGAAGCGGACATTGGAAGATCGATGCAGAAGGAAAAATGTGCCTGCGTATGCAAAAAAATAAATTTAGCTGCAGAGGCATATATCGTGAAGGAAACACCTATTATAAATATCGGTTAGACAATCAAAATAAACTCGAAAAAATCATCCGTTACCAAACATTCCATAAGGGAAATGTACTCAAAAAAATATCAGCTAAAACAGTGAATAATAACTAAATCAATAGAAAAAAGAACCCTAGCAAGCCGAGTCATTTACGTAGAATTGAACTTAATGAGAAAGCTCCTTTCTCATTAAAAACTATCCATCATTAATAAATGGAGTTCTTATTAAGCCCCTGCATTATAAAATAGCATTAGCACTTCTTCTGCTAAGCGCGTTAGTCATAGCATGGGTTAGTTATGCCTTTCCTTTATTACCGTTGATTGAGTCATATATTGACCCTAAAGCACTAGGTGAGTGGGTCAATGAACATGGTTTTTTAGGCATATTGGCCTTCGTAGCATTAAGCGCTACCGCAGCCGCCATAGGGTTACCAAGACAGTTAATTGCACTCGTTGCCGGTTACAGTTTTGGGTTATTAGAGGGTACATTATTAGCGATTAGCAGTATTAGTTTGGGAGCACTTTTAACATTTTTATTTGCTCGTTTTTTTGCACGCCCCTGGGTTCAGCGACGATTTCCTGGAGCTATTAACAAGATCGATGCTTTTATCTCTGAGCAGCCATTTCTTAAAATTCTAACCATTCGTTTTCTACCCTTTGGAACAAATATGCTGACGAATTTAGCTGCAGGGGCGACAAAGCTATCTGCTATAATATTTTTCAGCGCTTCATTTTTAGGCTTTTTGCCGCAAAGCACACTTTTTGTCATGGCGGGCAACGGGCTCAACATCAATTCAAATAGCCAAATTATACTAAGCGTTATTCTACTGCTGCTCTCTGCTTTACTTGCACTGCTGATCTATAAAAAACATAAACATCACCCACTCCGATGACTCAATCGATGAAAAAACGTATCGCAACATATCTTTTAGGCATCGTATTACTAGCCGCCATAGTTATGGCTTTGCTTGTCAGTTCAGCGATACCTGGGCATAGAGTCTTTATCAATGGGAATATAATCACTGTCGACGAAAACAACCGTATCGTAGAAGCGATATCTATTCTAGATGGAAAAATAGAGGCTATTGGCAGCAACAAAAGTATCCGCAAGCTAATCCAGAAAGACACCCAGATCACAGATTTACAAGGTAAAACATTACTTCCAGGCTTTATCGATGCGCATAGCCATTTCCCAGGCTCTGGGCTTACGGCTATTTCTGCTGACTTGAGCCCTCCACCCTCCGGTGAAACATCTAATATCGCTCAATTACTAGAAAGCATGCGCTTGCAGGCTAAAGCAACACCACCAGGAAAGTGGTTATTAGGCTTTGGCTATGATGACTCGTCTCTTATAGAGAAACGTCATCCTACAAGACAAGAACTAGATAGCATTTCTAGCAAGCATCCGATCTATCTGTGGCACAGCTCCGGTCATATGGGAGTAGCGAACAGCCTAGCTCTGCAAAAAATAGGCATAACAGAACATACTCAATCGCCTGCTGGGGGAGTCATTGGACGAGATAAAAATACCGGTAAGTTAAATGGACTGCTTCAAGAAAAGTCTGCATTGTCACTCACTACATTGCTGCAGGATTTTTCATTTACCGATTATTACCAGATTTTCCAGCATGCTCGCGATGAATATAGTCAAAATGGTATCACTACAGCACAGAGCGGCGGGGTTGGCATTAACCTTACTCGAGCACTTTACTGGGCCAGCCAATTTCGACAAATCCCCTTTCGTATGGTTGTTTTCCCCAACCACCAGGATTTTGGAAAACAGCTATTAGATGGCAACTATAAGCAAACTGACTTTAACTCTGAACGTTTTTACTTGGGGCCGATAAAAATCATTGCCGATGGCAGTGTTCAAGGACGTACTGCTTTTTTAACACAGCCATTTTATAAAAATCCTGAAGAGATACCAAACTACAGGGGCTTTCCTTCCTTTGAGCAAACAGAACTCAGCGCTATTGTAAGCACCTATCATGATGCAGGGTTCCAATTAGCTATTCATGGAAATGGCGATGCGGCGATTGACCAGATCATTGATGCCTTTGCTAAAGCGCAAACACGTACCCCTTCAACTGATCCAAGGTTGATTCTTGTACATGCGCAAATGGCACGACATGATCAACTCAAAAGCATGCAGAAATTAGGGATTACTCCCAGTTTTTTCCCTACACACACCTATTATTGGGGCGACCAACATATCGCATCATTTATGGGCCCCCAAAGAGGACCAATGATGAGCCCTACAGGTTCGGCAGCAGTATTAGGGCTTAAGTTCAGTGTGCACACAGATGCCCCGGTCACCCCCATTAGCCCATTACAGCTACTCTGGAGCACCGTTAATAGAGAGTCGCTCAGTGGCAATATCATTGGGGAAGATCAGAAAATTTCTACGATGCAGGCTATACGATCAATCACTATTGATGCAGCGTGGCAGGTGTTTCAAGAAAACAATAGAGGCTCAATAGAGAAAGGGAAGTTTGCAGACTTGGTGTTGCTATCAAGCAACCCGTTAGAAAACCCACAGAGTATCAGGCAAATAGAAGTGTTAGAAACTATCGTTGCTGGTGTTACTGTTTATACAGCAGACATGAAAAACCCCAAGAGATAATCTTAGGGTTTCAATATAAAGCACGCGAAAGTAGCTTAGTAAATTAACCAGCTATACCGACAAAACTATAAGCACTTTTCTTAGCCTTATCGCCTGTCATATTTTTATCATCAAGGGATTGATCGCGTACAGAAGAACCTGCTTTCTCTTGACGAGTTTTAGATTTCTGTTCGTCTGAAGACTGCTTGTTGTATGAATGAAAGCCTTTAACGCTCATGTCTGTACCCTCTATTGTTTGTTACTAATCATCTCTTGAGTATTAATATACCAACATTCTCTTAGAAGTAAATGGAATTAAATTTCATACAATTATACCAAAAAAGAATAAGCAATAAAAATAAGATGCTACGACGAAAAAATGACCGATAAGCGGTCAAATTATTTTTATAGTGAACAACTTTAAGGGAATTGAATAGCTTTAGGTAACAGATCTTAATAACTAATGACTTTTGTTAACAATAATAACCTTATAGCTTTATCGTTTCAAAAATATGCTCGCCAGCCCAATCAACAAGATCATCAGCACAGTGTGTGATCACCGCTATACTGGCCTTATCAGGAGCTAGATAGGTTTCACGTACGCGTACTAGGTCATCCAGTGTGATATTCAATACTCTTTCCCGAAAGCCTTTTCTCTGCTCAAGCGTGCGACCATATAGCGCATTGTGGAAAACCTGCTTTGCCTCGCTGGCTGGTGAAACAGGCTTGTCCATGTAACTAATCATGGCAAAAACGGCACTATCTAGATGCTGCTGAGTAAACTGACAACTTTGCAACCACCCCGTCGCTTCACCAAAATCTTCCAACGTACCTACTGATCGTGGATCTCTATAAGAACACATCCGAAAAGCACCTATATTGGAGTCCTGACTACAACCACTGCCATATGCACCACCGCGCTCACGCACGATTGGGTGCAAGTACTCATGGCGAACCAGTTCTCCTAGCACATGCAAAGCTGCTGCATCCGGATGGTTAATAGCTACGGTCGGGTAAGCAATCGAGCAAAAGTTAACTTGAGTGTCTGTTGTCCAGATCTCTCTTATTTGTCGCGATACAGGCTCCAGAGAAAATGACTGAAACTCCCTACCCTGAATATGAGTATTCGGGTCTTGCCATCTATCCAGCAATGCCTGGCGTTCACATTCAAAATCGGCACTTTCGCCCACCAGCAAAAACTGCTTAGGTGCTGCAATTAGTCGCTGATGAATACATTCAAACTTAGCCGCCATAGATGCAATAAGATCATCATCGCAAGCGCTACGCATACTATTATCAAAAGCACGAAGTGATTTAATGCCCCTCAATCCACTTAAGCGCTGAACTAAAGACGCTGCTGGGCTAAAGCCACTGGAAGCAGTACGTTTAGCCAATATATGGCCGTTATCAGCGACATAGTTGTCAGCAGATAAGCGTTGCTGAGCTATAACATTTTTTATTCGCGAGAGCTCATCAAAACGCACTGTTTTCAGAGCATCGTAGAGCATATCAGTCAACGCATGATGGTTTGTCGATAAGCCTCGCGTCGCTAACGTGAAGTACCCTTTTGTTTGTTGTACATCGAGTAACGAACCACGCACATTACTGCTGGCGTGAATGCCCTCTGAATACTGAGATCGCCACGCTTGTGTTTGCTGATGACTCTTTTCTCCACACCCTAGCTCAGCTAAACAGGCCGTGTAAAAAGGCAGTGCCTGCAGTAACTCCTCTTCCAAATAAGGCATCTCAATGACTAACTGCTGATGCAGAAGACCATTAGTGCCTTGTTCAAAACAAGTCATAGGCATGGAAGGGTTCGTCGTAAAACGTTTACCTTGTGCGGCTTTCAGACCAACAGGAATTTCTTGCACTGCAAGCTTTGGCAAAATGTCGGGGTTTTCTTCCTCACTTTGTCGCTCCTCAAGTGCAAACTCTTGCTCATACAGGCCCTGGCGCTGCTGTTCACTCATTTGAGCTAACATCTGCGTTAGCTTTTCCTTGTCATCACTCTGGCGACGCTGTTTAAGCGTGGCATCAGGTAAAAGGGAAAGGCGTACTCTGTGTGTATTTTCAAGGACACGCTCGCGCACCAATGTTTTAATATACTCGGGATCATTGACGGCAATTCTGAGTTCGAGCATCACAGGCTCAAGATCTAACGAGGCTGACAGACCTTCCTCATCAGCATTCATTTGCAAAGCAGTAGGCAAGGCAGAAAGGATAACCTGTAAGCCGTATGGGTAAGCATCATCGCTTATATCTCGATGATCAAGCTCCAATTGGTGAAGCACGGCATCCAAACGAACCTTCTCAACGCCATTTGTCGCTATCTCATCCAACGTTGCCAACACCAGAGACTCGAACGCATCCGCTTCTTGTGGGTCGCTTCCCTGAATACCACAGACTAGGCTCAGTTCGGCATTGCTATCTTCCAAACCACATAGGTGCGAAGGGCCATGCCCAAGCACCGTTGATTCCAATGCGTGCATCAAAGGCGATGCACTGTCTTGAAAGAGCAATCGGCTTAAGAGGTGAGCCTCAAGCCATTGCTTTAAGTCGGTACTCTTGCCTACCAACCAAGCCAATAGATGGTGTGTTTGCTCTGACAACTGCTCACTATCAGCGTCTCTATCAACATCTTCATCTACAGCATCCGTACAGACAAATTCTTGTACCTTTAACGGTGCTGAAAAGCGTTCTTCAAATAACGGAGTATCGACTAGGCTTTGTTGATCAAATCGAGACAATGCCTGCTTATCAATGCGCTCGTGCAGCTCATCAACAGGGAGGTCACCATAGGTCATAAATACCGCATTGCTTGGGTGATAATGCTCGCGATAGAACCCTAAGAACTCTTCATAACTCAGATCAGGAATCTCAGCAGGGTCGCCGCCACTCACAAAACGATAGGGTGTCGTAGGAAATAGATACTTACAAAGAATGTCCCAATGAGTAGACGAAGATGCGTTAAAAGCACCTTTCATCTCATTATAAACAACACCACGGTGCTCTAAACATCCGTCATCATTAATCGTTAAGCGATGACCCTCTTGTGCAAAATCCAGTGGGTTTAACGTGGCAAAGAAAACTGCATCGAGATAAACATCGAGTAAATTGAAGTAATCTTTACGGATTTGGCTGGCAAAAGGATAGGCCGTCCAATCGGCACTGGTGAATGCATTCATATAGGTAGCTAGAGAGCGCTTACGCATCATGAAATACGGTGCTCGAACGGGATACTTCTCACTTCCACACAGGACGCAGTGCTCTAATATATGAGCGACGCCACGAGAATCAGCAGGTGGCGTTCTAAATGCGACCAAAAAGACATTTTCGGGGTTATCAGCCGCTAAATGATAATGTATCGCGCCTGTTTTAACGTGACGATACTCCTGCACTTCTACTTTTAACGCGGGAACAACCCGGCTACGGAGCTTTTGAAATGCAGAATGGCAAGGCATAGAGAACCCTCAATCTTATGTGCGCAACAGTGACTGCTTATACTGTAACCATCTAACCACACCAGTAACAGAACCAGAAGTCAGTCCTACGGAGTGCCAACTCTACATTGGAACTCCATATTCAAACTTCGCATTCAAACAAGGCCGAATCATAATTGCGATTAATGCAATACTGTGATGAATATATATCAATATACGCAAGATAAGCTTTTATATAAAATGGCGCTATTAAATTTCGGTCGTGGGAAGTATATAATACGCCTCTCTGAATTTTAGCGTGTAGACCAACATTGGCAGCAGCCAACTTTTCGTTTACCACGGCAATTAATCTAAATTTTCAGTACCTGCTGATTTAGCAGATACTTAATTACACGGAACTATCAGACATGCCAAATAATTACTTTAATACTCTGCCTCTGCGTGAGCAGCTAGCGCAACTGGCTAAATGCCGTTTCATGGACATTTCTGAGTTTCCAGAAGGTGTGGAAGCGTTAAAAGGTAAAAAAATCGTTGTTATCGGTTGTGGTGCTCAGGGCTTAGCTCAGGGTATGAACCTACGTGATAGCGGCTGCGATGTATCTTACACATTGCGTGCTGCAGCGATTGCTGAAAAGCGTCAGTCTTGGAAAAGTGCTACTGAAAACGGTTTCGTTGTTGGTACATATGAAGAACTAATCCCTACTGCTGATGTTGTTCTTAACCTGACACCTGATAAGCAGCACACGCCTGTTGTTAATGCCATCATGCCTTTGATGAAGCAAGGTGCTTGCCTATCTTACTCTCACGGTTTCAACATCGTTGAAGAAGGTATGAAGATTCGTGAAGACTTAACAGTAATCATGGTTGCTCCTAAGTGCCCAGGTTCTGAAGTACGTACCGAATACGTACGCGGTTTCGGTGTACCTACACTAATCGCTGTCCATGAAGACAACGACCCTAAAGGCGAAGGTTTGGCTTTGGCTAAAGCTTACGCTGTAGGTACTGGCGGCCATAAAGCCGGCGTATTGATGTCTTCTTTCATCGCTGAAGTTAAATCTGATTTGATGGGCGAACAGACTATTCTGTGCGGCATGCTACAGACCGGTTCTCTACTATGCTTCGACAAAATGATCGAAGAAGGCGTTGATGCTGGTTACGCATCTAAGCTAATACAGTTTGGTTGGGAAACAGTTACTGAAGCGCTTAAATACGGCGGTGTAACTAACATGCTAGACCGTTTGTCTAACCCAGCTAAAATCAAAGCATTTGACCTGTCAGAAGAACTTAAACTGATTATGCGTCCGCTGTACAACAAGCATCAGGATGACATCATCAACGGTACTTTCTCTCGTACTATGATGGCAGATTGGGCTAACGACGACGTTAACCTACTAGGATGGCGTGCAGAAACAGCAGAGACAGCATTCGAGAAAACACCTGCTGGCGATGTAGAAATTTCTGAGCAAGAATACTTCGACCACGGCATCCTAATGGTTGCTATGGTTAAAGCGGGTGTTGAACTAGCTTTCGAAACAATGACAGCTGCCGGCATCGTTGCTGACTCTGCAAACTACGAGTCTCTACACGAAACTCCGCTTATTGCTAACACAATTGCACGTAAGAAGTTATATGAGATGAACGCGACTATCTCTGATACAGCTGAATACGGTTGCTACCTATACAACCATGCTTGTTTGCCACTATTGGCTGACTTCATGAAAGATATCAAAACTGATGTCATTGGTAGAGGCCTAGCTGTAGACGACAACGGTGTTGATAATGCTCGTTTGATCGAAGTGAACGCTGCCCTGCGCGCTCACCCAGTTGAAGCGATCGGTACGACTCTACGTGGCCACATGGCTGACATGAAAAAGATCGTTTGATTTAGATCTTGCCTGTAACTTGTTACAGGTAACACAAGGCCAGGACTCATCTCCTGGCCTTTTTTTTAAGCTTTGTAAACACCCTCATCCCACACGCTGATACCGAACACCGGACACCTAAACCTATGAACATTAGCTTGGACAACCTAACCGTTAACTTTGACGACCGCTTTCAATTGGATGAACTCAACTGGCAGCTAAACGATAGCCAACATTGGGTCGTTACTGGCGCCAACGGTTCTGGTAAGTCTGCACTAGCAGCCGTTCTAGCAGGTGCCGGCGACAACTTATCAGGCAGTATCAAAGGACTTCCTGCAAAAGTAGGTCTGGTTTCTTTTGAAGCCCAAGCAGAGTTGATTGAGGCCGAGCTAAAAAAAGATGATGCTGACATCATGGATGTTATCGCCGAAGGAACTCCTGTACATGAGATTCTTAACCCCGGCGACAGTAATCAGAAGTTGATCGATGAGCTAGTTGAGAAGTTTGCTCTGCAGTCATTAGTAGAGCGCGCATTTCGAAAGCTATCTACAGGCGAGTCCCGCAAAGTTATGTTGATCCGTGCTTTAGCAAGCGAACCCGACTTGTTGATCCTTGATGAGCCATTCGATGGGCTCGATGTGCATACCCTTGAAATGCTGCAAGAGTATTTAGCGTCACTGGTAGAAACTGTACCGATGGTTATGGTTCTCAATCGCTTTGATGAATTTCCTGACTTTATAACTCATATCGCCTATGTCGATCATGGACGCTTGCAACATAAGATCGACCGTAATGACAGCAAAGCATACAACGAGCTTTACCAATTATTACATTTAAAAACCACTGATCTACAAGTCCCGGCAGCCGATCCTGAAACCGCCATTCCACAGTTAGATCCAACCCAGCCGCTTGTACGACTCAACGCTATCAATATTACCTATGATGGCCACAAGATCATTGATTCGCTGGATTGGACTATCGAGCGTAACCAACACTGGCAATTGAGCGGCCCCAACGGCAGCGGCAAAACCGGTCTACTATCACTCATTACCGGCGACCATCCACAGTGTTATGTAAATGACATTTTCGTGTTTGGTTTTCAGCGCGGTAGTGGTGAAAGTATTTGGCAGATCAAACAGTTTATCGGTTACGTTTCTACCGCCCTACAGTGGGAATACAAGGTAGGAACCGGCCTGCGCAATGTGATTATTTCAGGCTTCTACGACAGCATAGGTTTGTACACAAAATCTACCGACAAGCAGAAGCAGATTGCCGATGAGTGGCTAGCTCTGTTAGGAATGAGCGACCGTGCTGATACGCCGTTTAATAAGCTCTCCTACGGAGATCAGCGTTTATTATTAATTGCACGAGCAATGGTTAAACACCCAGCGCTGCTTATTCTTGACGAGCCATGTCTTGGCTTGGATGATATGAATCGCCAACTGGTATTAGCGCTAATAGAAAAAATATGTGCAGGCAGCGAAACCTCAGTGTTATATGTCAATCATCATCCAGAAGATCAGATTAAAGGCATCAACAACTATTTAGCATTGGAAAAAAATTAATACATTACAAACACTCAGGGTCATATTTCTATCAAAAATGACCCTTTTAATCTCATAACATACCGCTACAAAATCAAGGCGCCAAATCCACCAGCAATGAAGGCTTATCGAAATAGTACCCTTGCGCGAAATCGACCCCTATCACTTCTAGCTCCCCCGCAATGTCTTCGCTTTCAACAAACTCAGCAATGGTTTGTTTGCCTAACGCTCTTGCCACGTCGTTTATTGATTTTACCGTGGCCAGGTTAACAGCATCTGTCATCATATCTTTAACGAACATACCATCAATCTTAATGATATCTACATCCAAAGTTTTCAAATAAGCAAATGATGACAACCCACTCCCAAAATCATCTAACGCGAACTGGCAACCCAAAGCTTTGAGGCTTGCAATGAATTGGCGAGCATTTTCAAGGTCGGTAATCGCTGCGGTTTCAGTAATTTCAAAACAGATTTTTTCAGCAGGCAAGCCTGTCTGCTTAAGCTTAGTAATGATAAAACTAAGTGAGTCCTGGCAAGCAATAGACTGCCCAGACAAGTTAATAGCGCAGGTGTTTAATACTGCTAACTCCTGAGGATGAGTAGCTAACCAATCAAATGTTGCACTCACCACCTCGCGATCCAAACGTGGTCCCAAGTGATAACGCTCAACCAAAGGCAAAAATTTATTTGGATAAATAAGCTGCCCATCTGAGGCTTTTAGTCGCAAGAGTATTTCGTAATGCTTATCCGAGCGGTTGCTGTGATTTAATCCAATAATCGATTGTCGATGCAATACAATACGCTTCTTATCCAGTGCGTTATTTATTTGATTAATCCACAGCATTTCATGACGCTTATCCGCTAAGGTTGCATCCCCAACATCAAAGGTATGCACCCGATTACGGCCAGAGTCCTTCGCCACTTTACAAGCCGTATCAGCAGCATTAAGAATATCTTCTATCGACGATTTACTGGCATCAATTAAGGTCAGGCCAATACTCGCGCTTATTCGGTAAACTTCACCATCCCATTGATAACGTACATCGGCAATGGCTTTGCGAATATCGTTACAGATGATACTCCCATCAGGGACATTACAAGAGGTCAATAATATAGCGAACTCATCCCCCCCTAGACGGGCGACAACATCGGTTGTTCTTACACACACTTGAATCAAACGGGCTACTTGAGCTAATAACTCATCCCCGGCAGCATGCCCACATGTATCATTAACGACTTTAAAGTGGTCTAAATCTACAAAACACAACACATGTGTTATGGATTCATCAACCGTATCTGAGTAGTGAGCCAACACTCGGCTAAACTCTCGACGGTTGTTTAAGTCTGTCAACGCATCATGGCTTGCTTGGTAGGAAAGTGAATTTGTTAATCTGCGGGTATTGTTACTCAACTCAACAACTTCTTTGGGACCACTAGTAACACCAACAAACACTTCGCCCGCTTCAGCATCTCTTGCCATTTGGGTCAGCTGCCGTAAGGGGCTGGATATTTGCCGGTTAGCCCAATACCACAGTAATAGCACCATCAAAGAGAAACCGCCCCAACTTAGATACTGTATTAGAGTGACATTACTTCTCTCATCCACTTGAAGCTTATAGTTGGCACTAACCGCCGCTTTAGAGAGGTTGCGTAAACGGCTTAAGCGCTCAACTAACAATTGGCTCACGCGGTCTGATTCAGCTAATAGGTAGGACAGTTGCTCGTCACGACCCTCGTCAGGCAGAACCGCCGCCTCTTCTAAGTAGTGACTCATGCTTGAGATAGTAGATGCCGTCTCAGACAATTCAGTAGTTAACGGTATTGGAGAATCTTGAGCGCCTAAGCTTTCAAGGCTTTGTACAATAAAACGCCCCTTGCTCACTCCTCCTCTCACCAGATAAGTTTGCCCAGAACCCAACACTAAGTCTGCGGTAATCAGATACTGCGATATATCAATCGCGAGCGACTCGACATCTTTATTCCAGAGCACACTTTGCATATGTTTTTCAGATGCTTCATGCGCTAAACGAAACTGATGTGATAAAAGCAATTCAATAAGAAAGCCTCCTGCTAGGCAAGCAAGAATAACAGTCGCAAGATAACCTTTTATTCTCATTGAGATTGCCCTCTCATCATAGCGGCTTTCGCAATAATGCTATTGTGGCTGCGCAGAAATCACATCTCCCCAAGCAAGCTCGGTGATTGCAAGCGTCTTTAAGGCTGAACTCAAAATCAGTAAATACATAGCTGAGTTCATCGAAAAAACGCCTTTACCATGTTCACTCAACTCTTTCCCATCAGGGCTGACTAACAATAACAACTCACTAAATGACTTGCCTTGTAACGCCGCTTCTATTTCATTTTTCAAAGTATTGTTACATTCAGAACTACGGCAACGCTGAAAAGCCAAGCCTTCAATTTTCATACCTGGGCTAATAGCCCAAGCAATTTCAATAAGCCCCCACTCTGACAACTCTGAACGCGCTTGAACAAAACCAATAGAATCAATACCGTTCAGCACTTGATATAAAGTGTGCTTGCCGATTTCATTATGATGAATAGTAAAAGGCAAACGCTGAGCTACTTCACTTCGCATTTTCTGATCGATAGGACGAATGATTGAACGATGTTGTGTGGCTTCAGGATACAGACTGTGAATAGCAAGAATAGGATCTCGTAATGAACAAAAGGCAGCAGATAAAGGCCCAGAAAAACTAAGCAACACAGCTACTATCGCTGTTAGAGCTCTTGCATTATTTATCTGTAAGAAACGATTCCCAACATTACTCACACTTATATCCTCACGCGTAACTGTGCAACGAGCTTCGATGCTGTTTGTTGACCAGAAACCGCATCTAATTCATTAAACCATTCAGTACTAACATCAACAAACCGATTAGCTTTCCACTGAACGCCCAATGATACGCTACTATGGTCTTGCCAAGTATCAGCATTTTCCTGCTTCGCATACCTAAGCTGCAAATATGTATGCAGTGACTCCATAGGATTACGCCAAGACAGCTCTAATAAAGTATTCCCCTGTCCTAAGCCACTGTTATCGCCACCTGACAGCTCAGCTAACATCTCCCATTGACGATAATAATGAACAACATCAACACCAACACGCTTACGCGCTACGGCCCCTTGAGCAGTCAGGACTTTTCCATCAAACCATGACAAACCTATTACTGTATTCCCCATTGACGGGGTTCCTATACGCCCTGCGAACACATAAGGATTATCACGATCCGAAATATTGTTCCCTGAACCTCGCGTAAGCGCAACTTCATAATCCAATTGTGCTAAAACACCATTTACAGAAACACCCCAGTCAGCCTTAATCCCTCTATCACTGAATGTGTACTGCCTCAACGTACCATTAGTATCTATGTTTTGTTCCAACCCAAATGGCACTTCAAAATGACCAATACGAAAATTTAATGTATTACGGGTTAGCCCAGTAAAGTTAATATTGGCTATACGCCATGTGATTTCTGAATCATCCCCGTCATCAAAATAAAATGCTGGGTTTTTCACTGCATTTAAACGCACCCAATAAGGCTGAAAAACCAACGTAGCGATATCTCCATGTTTTCCTGTGAAAACTTTATGAAAATCGATACCTATAACATTTTTACTCGATAGATGGTCTCCATTCGTATCCTGAATAAAGCGTGTTGAGAGATCCAACGCCCACCGACTATTATCCAACCAGTTAGCAGCAACGTGTTGTTGGCTAGCACGATGATCAAGATCAGCAGCGCCCACAAACACAGGAGTAAACATCATCAAAAACATGGCAATTAATCGGTGTACTAAACATCGTACGCTCTTAAACAGCAAGCAGTTCAAGCGCTTCTCCTACATCATGATTACTGAGCAAATAAAGGACTAATTTAGAAAATAAATTATTTATATATTACGTACGCTAAGCATAGTTTACATCACGGATTTGTCATTCCTAAACACCGGATTTTCTGTCTATTTATGCTAAATACTTTCTTCTAAATTATAACGATACCTATATAAAGCCACCTTACCCGCTTTCGATTAACGCCATAGGCTATAACTAGAAGCTATGGTTATATTTTTTTCTTCTATACTGAGTTCAATACAAAAAATCAAAGCACCCTTTGTTAGGCTTATTTGGAGATTTTTTTGAAGTCTTTTAACAACTCAAACATAAACACAAAGCTACTCATCAGCTTTCTATTGATTGGTATAGTACCCTTTACAATACTCGCCATGGTTTCCATTTATAAGGCCAGTGACTCTTTATCCAAGCAAAGCTATCAACAGCTTGATTCCGTTCGTAGCATCAAAGCTCATCAAATTGAGAACTTCATAGCCACCAGCCGCCGAGATGCTATCAGCCTTGCGTCCACAATTAGCACGCTCTTAAATACAGACACGCTTCAACGGGCAATAACAGATCACAATGCTGCGGGAAAAAATTTATTTTCTACCTACTTAGGTAATCATGACTACGACGACCTGCTTTTAATTCAGTCTAATGGACTAATCTCTTATACAGCGGCTAAAAAAGCGGACTATCAAACCAGTTTGATGACAGGACCTTATCGACAGTCGCATTTAGGGGAGCTCTTTCGAACCATAATGCAAACCGGCCGCTACGCGGAAGTAGATTTCGCACTTTACGAGGCAAGCTCTGGAGCCCCGGAGAGGTTTATAGGTGCCCCCGTTTATGACACACAAGGAGCACTCGCTTTAGTCGTGGTACTAGAAATACCTATCGACCCTATTAACGACATTATGGGAATACGCGAAGGCATGGGAAAAAGCGGTGAATCATATCTTGTTGGCTCTGATTTCCTGATGCGTTCTGACTCATTTCTTGACCCTAAAAACCACTCTGTAGCGGCATCTTTTGCCAACCCTTCTACCGGCAAGATAACAACAACTGCAGCAAAAGCCGCTATCGCCGGCAAAACAGGTAGTCAGCTAATCACTGATTACAACGGTAACCCCGTACTCTCTTCTTACTCTCCGATTAACGCTGGGGGCAACCGCTGGGGGCTATTAGTCGAAATTGATGAAGCTGAAGCATTTGCCGCAGTATCCACCTTAAAGCTTTGGATTCTTCTTATGGGTGTCTTAGGCACCTTCGTCATTATTTTTGCTGCACTGCGAATTTCACAAAAGATAACTAAACCCATCTCTGGGTTAGCAGACACCATACGTCAAGTTGAAAAAAGCGGTGACTTTTCTGCCCGCTTAGACGTATCAAGTGAAGATGAAATTGGACAAGCAAGCCAAGCCGTCAATCAATTACTCCAAGGTACTCAGAATGCACTAGCAGATACTAAACTAGTGATGAGTAAGATGTCTGCCGGCGATTTCACTGTGCGTGTAACTCGCTCATTACGAGGCGACCTGAACGATTTAAAGCAAGCAATCAACAACAGTGCAGAACAGACCCAAATAAGCATCACGGCGCTAAAGCAGCTGATGGAAGGCTTATCTGCTGGTAAATTTAACACTGAGGTAAAAACAGAGCTTCCTGGAGACTACCAACAAATTGTTAACATTACTCAATACGCAATGCTCGATATAGGTAATGCAATTAGGGAAGTTAATAATATTATGGAAGCGATGGCCAAAGGTGAATTTGATCTACGTATTGAAAGCGACCTACCAGGCCAATTACATTTCCTCAAAGAGAACCTTAACGAGTCATTAGATGCAGTACAAGCAGCGACATCTGAAGCATTACTTGTTGCTGAACTGCAATCGCAAGGAAACTTAGTGGCGCGTATTGGTGGACATTACAAAGGGCAGTTTAATAACCTAAAACAAGCTATTAATCATGGTCAGCACTCTATTTCAAAACTGGTCAATGAAGTCCGCACGGCTGCCCGAGATGTTTCCAGCGCCACTCAGGAAATATCCCTAGGCAATAACGACTTATCAGAACGAACTCAAGAACAAGCCATCTCTATAGAGAAAACCAGCATTCGCATAGAACAGATCAGTACAACGATTCAGGCCAATGCAAACAATGCAGCACAAGCAAACAAAGTGGTTAACCAAGCCAAAGAAATTACTGCGCATGGAGCCCAAGTTATGACAGGTGCCATCGATGCAATGTCAGCCATCCAAGCATCTAGCAAGCATATTGCAGAGATCACCGGCTTAATTGATAGCATTGCGTTTCAAACTAATCTATTAGCACTAAATGCTGCTGTAGAAGCCGCTCGTGCAGGGGAGCAAGGACGAGGGTTTGCAGTGGTTGCTAATGAAGTACGCGACTTATCCCAAAAATCAGCTAAAGCGGCACGCGATATTAAAGAGCTGATAAAAGATACTACTGAGAAAATCAAAGAAGGCACAGAACAGGTCCAATTATCTTCTGATGCACTTGAAGACATTACTAACAGTATAGAGGAAGTAACATTACTGACTCTGCAAATCAGCGAAGCCAGCCAAGAGCAAGCCGAAGCCATTACTCCAATCAACCGCTCCATCATGTCAATCGACGACATTACTCAGCAAAATGCAGCCTTGGTCGAAGAGATTTCCGCCGCTGCAAGTTCTATGCATGACCAGGCAAATGGGCTAAATACATTGATGCAACGCTTTGTCAGCGAGCAACCATCCACACGAAGAGCAGATAATACAACGCCACATACATGAGCATTAGCCTTGGCTGCTAGATTCTAACGAACAAAGTCAGCTTTTAAGGCTTTGAGGGTATTGGTTAGTTCCTCAAACACAAGCTGACGTAACCAAATATGCCCTGCGTCTTTCATATACCGCTCATGCCACACAACAGAATAGGTAAAACCATTTTGCTGCATAGGAAAAGGAATGATTTTCAATTGGTAATGCTTAGCGCAGCTTTGCGCCAAGCCAAAAGGGACAGTTAATACCAAATCACTCTGAGCCACCAGCGCAAGAGCCGCGACAAAATGCGGCACTCTTAATGCAATGCGCCGCGTTAACCCTTTCTCTTCAAGTAAGTAGTCTATTGCACCTTTACGGGCACCGCCCATAGTAATTAACGCATGCGGTTGCTGCGCATAACTTTCAAGACTCAACCCAACCTCTGCCAAAGGGTGGGTTGCACTTACTACGCATACAAATTGATCATCACCAACACCACGCCCATGTACCGCTGCAGGAGCATCTGTCACAGTACAAACAGCCAAATCGATATTGTCTTGATCAAGTTGATTCAATAAGTTTTCTTGCCAAGGGACAATTTCTAAATTCACCAAAGGTGCCTCGCTTCTCAGCCGGTTCACCACTGAGGGCAGTAATACCTGCGTCCCATAATCGGTAGTCGCTAATCGAAAGTCACTTTTCGCTTGTGCTGGGATAAACTGCGGCGGCTCTATCAATAAGCTTATATCTTGAAGCGAATGGTGTAATTGTAACGCGAGGGCTTCTGCTCGTGGCGTAGGCGCCAAACCTTTGGGCGTACGCGTAAACAGAGGATCGTTAAACAGCTCTCGCAAGCGCGCAAGGTTACGACTAATAGCAGACTGAGTTAAGTTCAAACGACCTGCCGCACGCGTCACACTGCGCTCTTCTAACAGCACATGAAAAACAGGTAATAAATTAAGGTCAGCAGCAGACACACGAGAAATATTCATAGTTACATTACCAGCAATCATGTTGGTTATTTTTATAATGCATTGGATGCATATCATATTCAAGATTAGAGTAACCATATTCTCTGATACCTACTCTTTTCAAGGCAACAATATGTATATCGAAACAAACCGTGAAATACAGCTCGTGCGTCGCCCCTCAGGCATCCCAACTCTGGAAGACTTCAGCATTGTAACGACACCTGTCGATGTTTTGAAAGAAGGTGAAGTTCTCATTAAAAATTCATGGATGTCTGTGGACCCCTATATGCGCGGTCGTATGCTGGAGCGAAAAAGTTACATTGAGCCCTTTGCTCTGAATGAAACCTTAGCAGGCGGTGCTGTCGGACAAGTCATGGAATCCAACAACGTTAAATTTCCTGTGGGTAGTAAAGTTGCCAACATGAGCGGATGGCGAGAATACTTCACGACAGACGGCACAGACCTTCAGCCTTTGCCGGAAACAGAGATACCAGATCAAGCATTTTTAGGCGTACTTGGGATGCCTGGCATGACCGCATTTACCGGACTCACGAAAATTGCTCAGATTAAAGAGGGTGATACAGTATTTGTTTCCGCCGCATCCGGTGCAGTCGGAGCCATTGTTTGCCAAATAGCTAAACTGAAAGGTTGTTTTGTTGCTGGAAGCGTTGGCTCAGAGGAGAAAGCTCAATACCTAAAGAATGAACTGGGTGTCGATGCTGTTGTAAATTATAAAACCACAGAAAACTTACAAGAAAGTATTTCCCAAGCCTGCCCGCAGGGTATTGATGTCTACTTTGAAAATGTTGGCGGTGAGCATTTAGAAGCGGTTCTTAATCTCATGAATGATTATGGCAGAATTGCCGTATGCGGCATGATTGACCAATATAACGCAACATCGCCAAAAGCGGGTCCAACAAATTTATCTCAAATAATCATCAAAAAGTTAACCATACAGGGGTTCATTATTTTTGATCATTGGAATGAATACCCAGCCTTTGTTTCTAAGATGACACAATGGATACAGCAAGGAAAAATCACCGCAAAAGAAACTGTATATGAGGGAATTGAACAAGCGCCCGACGCTTTTATCGGCCTATTTACCGGAAAGAACATAGGCAAAATGCTTGTAAAACTGAGTTAGTTTTCAATTAACAGTAAATAGGAACAAACCACGATGAATATTCTTTTCGTACTCACTTCACATGACACACTAGGCGACACTGGCGAAAAAACTGGTTTTTGGATTGAGGAGTTTGCCGCCCCCTACTACACCTTTTCTGACGATAACACCAATATTACACTGGCGGCACCCGCTGGAGGGCAGCCTCCTATCGACCCGAAAAGTTAATTAGAGGATTTCCAAACAGACGCCACTCGTCGTTTTGACCAAGATAATGAACTTCAAGCTAAATTAGCCAATACCATTAAGCTAACCGATGTCTCCGCCAATGATTATGATGCTGTTTTTTACCCTGGTGGGCATGGCCCAATGTGGGACCTAACGAACAACACAGCGTCTATCAAACTGATAGAAAGTTTCTTTAAGCAAGGCAAGCCTGTTTCTGCCGTCTGCCATGCCCCCAGCGTATTGCTTAACACCAAAAACACAACGGGCGAACCTCTCTTCAAAGGGAAAAAAGTCACAGGCTTTAGCAACACTGAAGAAGCTGCCGTTGGCCTAACTGAAATAGTGCCATTCTTACTGGAAGATGAGCTAACTAAACAAGGTGGTCTCTATAGCCAAGGCGCTGACTGGAACCCTTATGTTGTCGAAGACGGGTTACTTATCACCGGCCAAAACCCTGCATCTTCTGCCGCGGTAGCCAACGCAGTACTTGCTAAGCTGAACTAAAAAGCCATCGTGCCTTGTACACATAAAAAAGGAGCCATTAGGCTCCTTCTTTTATTACAGCAATGACACACAGCTTTATGAAAATTCCTGCACCAGGTCTAACGTTGAACGTTCGCCTAAATCATCATAGTTTGCATCAAGAAATGCTTTTGCAGACTCACGACCAATATCGCGAAGGTGAGTCAAAAACTCCCATTCAGCATTCATCTTACTAGAAGCAGACAATGGATTTAGCTGATCAGTCGCTTCGATCCTATGCACTAAAATATCGGCATAATGTTCTTTATCAAGCTTATTCTCGTGCAACAGCCGGTGCACAAACTCAACACTGCGCAACTCTCTTAACAAAGAAGTATTAAATGATATCTCACTCACTCTATTAAGAATTTCACGGGCCGTTTTCGGTGTTTCATTGCGCTCAATAGGGTTAACTTGAACCACTAATACATCTCGCGATTTTGTCCCTTGAAAGAGAGGATATAGTGGAGGGTTACCTACATAACCACCATCCCAATACGGAACGCCATCAATCTCTACCGCTTGGTATAAAAAAGGCAAACATGCAGAAGCCAGCACCATATCAGGCGTTAACTCTTCACGCTCAAAAACTTTAATTTTCCCTGAATGCACATTAGTAGCAGCAATGAAAAGTTTAACCGCGCTACATGACCTGACTTTTTCTAAATCAATACTCGATTAAACTAAATATAGTAACGGATTAATGTTCATTGGGTTAGTATCGTAAGGTGATGCAACTCGGCTTAATAGGTCATACATAAGATAGGCAGGCGAGCTTTCCATGTCCCAGCGCCCAGTAAGCACATCCAGAGGTGTCCGCTTGAGTGGGCTATACTTGCCCATTTCAGAGACTTTTCGCCAAAATGTTTCTAGCGACTCACGCGCGCCATCAGCGCCGCCATCCATAAAGCCTTGAGCCAGCACGACGGCATTCATTGCGCCCGCACTGGTGCCTGAAATACCTTCAATACTAACACGCCCATCTTCCATGAAATGATCTAGCACTCCCCAGGTAAAGGCTCCGTGAGATCCACCTCCCTGTAACGCTAGATTAACTGACTTTTTACGCATCAGTGTGGTATTCCTAAGTAGAGTATTTCATTCAAAAAGGCTGCTTTATGAATAAACAGCCGCTGATTAACTTACTATTATTGTGCGACCCATCCACCTTCAACAGGCAACGTGCTACCCGTAATAGATGAAGCTCCATCACTGCATAAAAACACAGCTACAGCAGCAATTTCTTCAACCGTCACAAACTTTTTAGTAGGCTGTGCTTTAAGCATTACATCCTGCTTAACTTGCTCTTCCGTAATACCGCGTGCTTTCGCTGTATCAGCTACTTGTTTTTCAACCAGAGGTGTCCATACATAGCCAGGAGCAATAGCATTTACAGTCGTGCCATATTCAGCCAATTCCAGTGCAACTGTTTTAGTAAAACCAGCAATACCATGTTTAGCGGCAACATACGCAGACTTAAACGGTGAAGCGACTAATGCATGTGCCGATGCCGTATTGATAATACGCCCCCAACCACGCTGCTTCATACCAGGAATAACCGCTTTAGTAGAGTGGAAAACAGCTGTCAGATTAATAGCAATAATGGCATCCCATTTAGCTTCTGGGAACTCTTCAACAGGCGATACAAATTGAATGCCCGCATTGTTTACCAATATATCTACTGAACCTAATGCCTTTTCAGCATCTGTAATCATGCCCGCAATTTCTGTAGGCTTTAACATATTCGCCGGTGAAAAAAGAACTTTAACGTCAAAGTCAGCTTCAATTGCTGCTCGCACTCCTTCGTTTTCTTCTGGCGTGCCTAAACCATTAATCACGACGTTAGCACCTTGCTCAGCTAAACCACGAGCAATCGCCAAACCAATTCCGGAAGTCGAACCTGTAACAACCGCATTTTTACCTGTTAGCATCATCCATTACCTTATGAAAATAATTATCTTCAGAATCTGGACCTGGTGCTTTGAAATATCACAATTCCAGTTCTATGCAAGCAAGACATTAACATACATTTTGCACTGCACAAAACTCCCTATTGAATATCTTATGGATGGCCAAATAAGCAGTCAGCTAGCGTTCAGATTAGGAATAAGGTTCCCAACCCGAGGAAAGTTACAAAGCCGACAACATCGGTCACCGTCGTCAGTATGACCGAGCCTGATAGCGCGGGGTCGATCTTCAGTTTATTCAATAAAACTGGAATGAATACTCCTGAAAAAGCGGCAGCCATTATGTTGATGGCAATCGCTGAGGCAATCACCAACCCAATCATAAAATCAGAGAACCAATAAGCAACAACGCCACCAATAGCCACTGCCCACAAAAAACCATTAAAACACCCCACACTTAACTCTTTGATTAGTAAAGGCATCAAATTGCCTTTGGATATTTGACCTAATGCAATACCGCGAATGATGAGCGTTAATGTTTGGCTACCAGCAATGCCTCCCATCGAAGCAACAATGGGCATTAATACAGCGAGTGCCACCACTTGTTGCAGCGTCGCTTCAAAAAGTCCAATAGCCCAAGAAGCTAAGAATGCGGTTAGTAAGTTAATACCAAGCCACGTAGCGCGGCGCATCGAGCTTTTCCATATCGGAGAAAATAGGTCTTCAGATTCTGATAAACCCGCGCGTGCCATATTTTCTGCTTCATGGCTTTCTCGCATTATTTGAAAACCATCTTTAATCGTCATTCGTCCAATTAACATGCCCTTAGCATCGATGATCGGCAATAGAACATATTCAGATTTTTCCTGAATCTCGGCACTCTCTTCAAGACTCGTTTCTGCTAACAACGGTTCCGCTTGCTCGTCTAACAACTCTACGAGTGGGATATGCCCGGGCGAGCCAAAAGTACTTTGTAAGGGTACCGTCCCGGCATAACGCCCCGCCCTGTCTGTTAAAAATAATGCATCGGTACATTCAGGAATAGCACGACGTAGTAAACGCATTGCATCGTAAACCTTGGCATTTTGAGGAAGCACTAAAAGATTATGATCTGCATAACGACCAATTTGGTTTTCATTAAATTGGTTACTATGTTCAAAAAACAGACGCTGCTTATGATCCATCTGCAGCAATGCGAGATCAATCAAGTGGTCAGGTAAAGAGTCAGCTAGCTCAATTAGATCTTCTGGACTTAAGCGTGCAAATATTTGTTCAAGGTCACCCGTAGCCAATGTATCAATAATTGAAAGGCGTGCTTCAGCTCGCATTTCAACTAGCACTTCGGCCTGCACATCATCAGAAATCAATTGCCATTGAGAAAGACGCTCTTCTATTGGCAAAGCTTCAAGTAAACGCGCCCACTGATCAAACTCTAGATCTTCGAGTTCATCGATAAGCATTGCTTTTTCTACGGCAACATTTTCAAGATCGGTATCAACATCAGCATTAACGATGCGATCAACTAAAGGACCTAAATCATCTGACATACAAGCCACTACTTGTTAGTAAATAACGGTACCTAGATTGCCATGATTACTACAACAAACCAACTCTATCAACTACTTGTATTCTAAAGATACTACGCAGCTTTACTCTAGAATCCATACGTAAAGTAGATACGACAATACAAGTTAATTTATTCTAAGCGGTGAAAATTTCGCAGTTATATAAATAGTTTAAAATTTAAACCTACTCCCTTCTTACTAAATTGGTTATTCTTCTAGAAATTTTGAGTGATTATTCAGCATGCTAGATTGGGTTCTGACAAATAATGGGTTTGTTATTGAAGCAGTTATTATGCTGGCCATCATTATCTATGTTGGTACACGCATTTAAGACTATTCTAATATCAGGTGTTATATGAGTTATCCGTGTTTGAGCCGTTTCCCACAGTTTCTACTTATATCTTCGTTATCTATAATGAGTTCAGCCTCTTATGGATATAATGAAACTGACCTATTTAGTGATATTCCAGAAATAGTCTCGGCTACTCGTATTTCACAAAATATTTCTGAAGCGCCGGTCTCAACGACTGTTATTACACAGGAGCTGATCCAAGCATCGAGTGCTATCGACATTCCTGAATTATTTAAGCTGGTCCCAGGATTTCAAGTCTATACACCCAATGCAAATAAGTACGCCGTAACTTATCATGGCGCTTCAGGCGAGTTTCCTCGTAATCTCGATATCCGTATTAATGGACGCCCCGTCTATATACCTCTTCTCTCGACAGTTGCCTGGAATACTCTGGGGATATCTATTGAAGATATTCAACGTATAGAAGTTGTGCGCGGCTCAAACGTTCCTTCTTATGGCTCTAATGCATTAATGGGAGCCATTAATATTATTACTAAAACTCCCATTGAACAAACTTCGCACCAACTAACAACGACGGTGGGAGCGCAAGGAAAAAAAGATGTAACTGCATCTTTTAGTGGCAAAGCCAACGACTTATATTACCGCGTAAGCTTGGGTCATGAAGGTAATAAGGGATTTGATTTTCAACAAGATGGTGAAAATGTCAATTTAGGAAATCTGCATTTTATATTTACACCGTCTCTGTATGACAGCATTGACTTCACTGCCGGGTTTAATAATGGAACGATGGGGATCGGAAGTGGCGATAGCTTAAGAGAATACCAAGATAGAGAACACTTTTCTCATTTTCAATACCTCCAGTGGAACCATGTAATAAATGAAACACATGAAATAAACACACAGCTTTATCATAACTATCTAAGACTCAAAACAAAGTCTTTCAGTGCATCAGAACTGCTCAATGATCCTGGGTTAGTAAACCTCAACGCTCAACTTGCCTTCCTAGCGGCAACATTAGGCAGCAACTATCCTTTCAGCAGCAGTCACGTGAGTGATTTCCCTGTGTTTAGTAGTGCAGAAAATGGCAGCACACAAACATACGGTGCTGAGCTTCAACATACATACTCTCCTAACTCATCTTTCACATTAGCCTCAGGGTTAGGTTTACGTTACGAAAAAGCAACCAGTTATGTATTACTGGGAAGTGAAGACACTATCGATGAAGAGATCTATTTTTTCTTCAGTAATGCAGAATGGAAACAAACAGATCGGCTAAGTTGGAATGCAGGCTTTATGTCTGAATTTTCTTCGATTACATCGCCAGCAACCTCGATAAGACTCGCTTCAAATTACAAGCTGAGTAACTCCCTTGTTTTGCGTGGAGCTATCACCCAAGCTTATCGGACACCATCACTTCTTGAAGAGAATAATAAGTCAGCTTATATATTCCCAGAAGGTGTACCTTATGATTTTATATCCTTCCCTAATGATGACTTAGAAGCAGAGAAACTCAACGCTGCTGAACTGGGACTATTTTGGTCGCTTCCAGAGCAAAATGGTTTCATTGATCTGAAAATTTTCCAAGAGCGCATTTCTAATAGTATAGACAGCTGGTTTTATGACGGGCCTATTGACTTATTATCCATTGCTCAAGGTTTTACAGATGAGGTAAGAGAGTTACGTAATGCCTCTAATCGAAAATCACACGGATTTGAAATACAAGCCAGCATAAAGCCGTCTAATAAAGACCTTATTCATTTTGCCTATAGCATGACTAAGATCAGCGGCATACAAAGAAGGGGCGAGCTGGCGAGAAAACCAGATCGTACCTATGACGATTCAGCCCCTCGCCATACCGCAACGCTATTACTTAATCACCAATTTACAGATTCTTTAGATAGTAGTGTTATTTTCAACTACATGTCGGACGTTCAGTGGCAAGATAGTAGTCTCATTGAAAGTTATAAAACAACTGACTTTAAAATAACAAAGTCTTTTCCTACTGGCCATGGCCAAAAATTAACGACAAGTTTTCTCGTTAAAAACTTGTTTGACCAGAAGTATTCTCAATTCCAAACGAAGAACATTTATGATCGCCGTTTATACTTAACAATGAAATTAAACTTCTAAAATTACCGGCACGGACAGCCTGAAAATATGACTTATTGGATATGGATAGCAAGGAGGGTAAACAAGGCAGTATTTACTGCCCTCCTCTTATTCGTGCCCATTCTTTGCCAAGCTAGTTCAATACCTCATGTCACCTTAATACTGAGTTCAAAGCAACCTGTCTACCAATTAGTAGCCGATAGTATTCACTCTTCGCTGCAAACAAGCGCTGACATTGAAGAATACACTATAGACTCAATCAACAATATTTCAGGACCACCTAAAATAGTTCTAACCATTGGCTCAGCTGCGTTTGAGCAAGCTCTAAAAAAGTTTAAAACCTCACCCATTATTGCAAGCTTTCTCCCACGCAGGGTTTATGAGGAATTACTTGAGCAAGCATTGAGAAAACCTAACAACACAACTGCCATATTTATTGATCAGTCAATGTCGCGCCAATTAGCCCTTGCCAGATTGATTACCCCAACAGGAACAACCATTGGAACAGTATTTGGAGCATCATCAATAAATGAAAGAGAGCGTCTTTATCATGCAGCCAAAAAAACTAGCTTCAATATAAAGTCTGTTGTTCTTAATAGTGACGATAATCCAGTCAACACCTTACAACCCATTATCCAAGAAGCAGATGTTTTTTTGGCTATTCCTGATCAATCTGCCTTTAACCGAGCTAGCGCTAAGTGGTCATTATTTCTTGCACTGCGATTAAAAAAGCCACTCATTGGTTTTTCAGAAAAATATGTAGATGCTGGCGCGCTAGCTGCCATCTTTTCATCTCCTCAACAAATAGGCCAACATGCAGCGGAAACACTCGATACTTATTTAGAAACAGGGACACTTATTGAGCCGGCACATCCGAAATATTTCACCGTGAAGACGAACCTTAAATCTATACAAACCATTAACATACAGATGGATGATGCTGCGATATTACAACAGAAGTTAGGAGACTCTCATTAACACCTCACCTAACGCACTCTTTCGACTTGGCATCAGAAAGCGCATTTTGCTCCTGACACTTTTACCATTATTGTTTATGTCTCTACTTTTAGGTGGCTACTTCACTTATACGCGTTTACAAGATGCAGAGCACTCCCTTCTTGAACGCGGCCAATTACTAGCTCGCTTAATTGCATCATCCTCGGAATTTGGTTTTATAACTAATAATAGCGAACTGCTTAAAAGTCTCAGTAAAGGACCACTATTAGAGCAAGATGTATCCGACATCCTATTTCTGGACGGAAAATACGAACTAATCCTGCGTTCCGCAGAGTTCCCAATTGATCTTCAAATCGCCTCCGGACAAACATACAACCAAAAAGAGTACTGGTACTTTACTCAACCCATTGTCACCACAGGTATACCATTCTTAGATAATTCAGAATTCCAAGAATCGGAACAGATAATAGAAACAATAGGTTGGGTTGTTGTTGTCATTTCTGAATCGAGGAAAGTACAACAAGAAGAGCAAATATTTATAGCAAACTCTCTATTGTTACTTTTAGGCTTTGTTTTTACATTTTTTCTGGCACAACGATTTGGCAAACGTATTAGTTTACCGATACTTGAACTCACCCAAATAATGGAAAAAATTCAAGCGGGGCAATATGATGCCCGTATAACAAACACTTATACTGGCGAATTCAATTCACTGGCTATCGGGCTTAATAACCTTGCAGATACTGTCCATAAATCAATTAAAAACCAAGAAAATAAAATTGAGTTAGCAACGCGAAAACTTCAGTTCACATTACATCACTTAGAACAACAAAATAGTGCTCTAGCCACTGCAAGAAAACGCGCAGATGAAGCGAACAAAGCGAAAGATGACTTCTTAGCAAGGATGAGTCATGAACTGCGCACTCCATTAACATCTGTGGTTGGCTTTTCAAAGCTACTTAAGCAAAGCCCATGCACTCATGAGCAGTTAGAACATATAAGAATCATTAATCAAACATCGCAAATGCTCCTTTCGATCATTGATGACATTCTAGACTTCTCTAAACTCCAGCAAGATGCCATCACGATAGAAGACATACCCTTTAATTTAGAGGATGCTATTTACGATGTTATGGAAATGCAGGCGCCACAAGCTCATGGTAAAGGGTTAGAGCTTATTGCCCACCTACCTGAAACAGAACTGCTTGACGTTGTTGGAGACCCGACTAGACTTCGACAAATAATATCGAACATTATATCAAATGCAGTGAAGTTCACAGAGAACGGGTCTGTTGAAACCCACTTAAAGATTAAGCAGTTAAATAAACAGCAAAGCTTATTTACACTGAAAATCATCGATACTGGTATAGGTATACCCCAAAGGCAGCTTGAACAGCTATTTAAGGCCTTCATGCAAGCGGATACATCTATTACTAGGCGTTTTGGCGGCTCAGGGCTTGGCTTAGTTATCGCCAAGAAACTAACTGAGCTGATGGGTGGAAAACTATCCATGAGTAGTGAAGAAAACCAAGGGACAACACTGACACTTGATCTCCCCTTAAAAACAAATGGGAAAGCGAATGTCATCACTAAACATTCTACAAAAACACACACAACCACTATTTACTATGAAGAAAACACTTCTCTTCGGATAGCCATTAGCAGCATATTAAAAAGACAGATGAACAAAGTTATAGTGGTAAAAAGCATCGAAGAAGTTAAGCAACAAGCTGAAAATAACAATGTGATAATAAGTATTCCTGCGAACCCACAAAAACAAATAGCGCTGCTAAAGACAATTGCTGAAGTAAGCCCTTATTGTGCTAAATTGATACTCCTTTCACCTAACTGCATTAATCTACCTAGCGCAAAAAATATCACTATATTGAACAAACCAGCAAGGCCGAGCCGTATCTATCAAGCTTCGCAACTTACGACCTGTACAGAAGCTACAAACACTAAACCACATAAAATTGCGAAGACCATAAAAGTTGTGGTAGCTGAGGATAATGAATTTAACGGTATTCTTATTAACAAAATACTTAACAGCTTTAATATTCAGTCATTTACAGCCACAACAGGGCTAGCAGCGATAAAGCTAGTTGAAAAAGAGCAGCCAGACATTGTTTTAATGGACGCTCATATGCCTATTATGGATGGCTTTCAAGCAACGCGACATATTAAAGAGCTGTGGCCTAACCTCCCTATCATTGCCTTAACCGCCAATATTATTGAAAGTGAGCATATAGCTTTATACGAAGCGGGGGTTTCGAAGGTACTACTCAAACCTATTAATGATTCACAATTATTTGAAACTATTAGTTCTCTTAGTACAGGAGCAGTTCAAATAAAAAACAACGATAATCCAGAGACAATACAAAGCACAGATATAACCAAGTACGGCATACATCCTCAGCAATTGGAGCAAGAGTTACAGTCTCTAAGCAGGCAACTACAAGAAGCTTTCAAAACCTATGAAGTGAATACAATTAGTGAAATTAATCATCAGATTGCTGGGATATCTGGATTATATGAACTGCCCGAAATTGAATGTTGCGTATCCAGCTTGCAAGACCTGATAACCCAGAGCACTATTGACTGGCATAGTATATGGAAAGTTATCTGGCGCCTTATGCGTATACTAGACAGTAAAAATAGTAACGATGAAGATGAAGATCAAAATGATCGATAGGTAGGCTCTTGATCTATCAATTCCTTTAAAGTGTCTCGTATCATCCCTAAACTCTGCATTCCCGCATCGTTATAACGATAACGTCCTGAGCCATACGAAACCTCTTGGTGGCCTTCAGCTTGTAACTCTAGCTCGTAACAGCGTAAGCGAACATTATCTAAAGCCGGGTCATGTAAAATATTTAGCCCAACAAAAACCACCCACTGATCAGCATCACCTTCCCCTTCACACAAGCCCGAAATTAAGCGATACACATCGGCCCGTGCAGGGCGGTAAATGGGTGGACGGCCAAACAACATCGCCGCAACGAGTAAAAGTAAAAACAACAAACATATAACAAAAACTAAAATAAAATCCACTTTAATGAAGAGCTCTATTCAACTCAGAATTAAGAATCCCGGCAGCTTCAATGACCTCTTCAGCACGCTTTTTTTCTATATCAGCCATAAAAGCCTCATACTTTCTTTTGGTACGCTTATCTAAACTTTTCCATGCTTTCAATATGGGAATATGCTCTGTCTCATTGAAAACATCAGAGAAAACCTTATAAGCATTCTTACTATGAAATTCAGGATCTAAATGGTCAATCAATACTTTAATTCTAATTGAGCCTTCTACAACACCAACTTGACCGCTCATTAAGGCTTGAGATAACACTTTGAGACTATCAAGAACATAAGTATATTTCTCCTGACGTACCTTGTTAATACGCTCAGCTTGCTCTTGCTGTACTAGCCGGTTTTTCTTTATAAGTAGATACTTTTTATAAATAAACACCAAAAGAAAAACAATAACAATTGCCCCGAAAGCAATCATCATAATTACTACTGGTTCTGACATTGATTAAACCTGCTGATCTAACACCGTGAATAAGAATAAATAATACAGGAAAAGCCTCAAAGGCCCTAGAGCTTACACACCGACCATGGAGTAACTCCTTAAGCTGGTTCTCAGCCTCCCACTTTCCTTCAGACATAAAAAAACCCTGATCACGAAGTGATCAGGGTTCTCTATTAAAAGCTTGGCGATGACCTACTCTCACATGGGGAGACCCCACACTACCATCGGCGCTAAAACGTTTCACTTCTGAGTTCGGTATGGGATCAGGTGGTTC
>JAWUYS010000006.1:0-50009 GCA_034110685.1 Neptunomonas sp. | reverse complement strand
GATATGTGTTGGGTAGGTACTTATCGTTATCTTCATATTGTTGATTGTTTTTATGCTTAGCTAGATATTTGTTTTGTTAGTGTGCCCATTAATAAACGGCACTTTAACCCAGCAATCTAATAATATGATGGCCGCCATGGCTGCCATAGCACCTGTTAACATTCCCCCTGTAAAAGGGATTAAGTAGCCGACGAAAGAAAAATATTTAGCCAGAGTCCAAGAGAGGGCGTCACCCCAAAGACCCACAAAAGCACAACAAATGAGTAAGTATTTAATCCAGCTGAAAATTTGAGTAAATGAGAGTGCAAAACCCAGAGTGACAACCAGTAAGCTTATAGCAAAAAGATGAGTGTGCGTTTGTACTGCTATTTTGCTCCAAGGTTGGCCTTTTGTTGTTACTTGGATAACTTCTTTGTATGTAGTTAATGGCATAGAAGGCATTGCTTCTGTCATCGTTGAGTCGACACTGTGACAATTTGTGCAATCGTCATCCATGATTTCAGCAACCTGTGATTCATAGGTTGCCTCTGGTGCGCCTGCTTCAACCCACTCTTTGACGGCGTCGATTGAATCATCATCAGAAACATGCTCATACATTGAGCCTTTCATAGCGCTCACGATCATTATGCCGGCATACTTCTGTTGTACTTTTTCAAGGCTGGGAATGAGTGTCTCACCTCCGGTAACACTCATAGTGATGGCTAGCATGGCATAAGCAAGGCCCATAAGAACTGATAGGCAAAACCCGGATATGGCGATGCGTGCTGCTGGGTTGAGAGCTTTAATCATCGTAGGATTCTACCGTTGAGTTATTGGAGTATTTTAAGGCGGGCTTTCGCCCACCGGTGCAATTTACTTAAATACCATGTTTAACACGCCATTATGATAAACGTGATTAATCTGGCTATTATCGAAAATAGATAGCCCGAAAGCATAGGACTTTTTCAGGTCATTAAATTGAACATCCTGCACATCTGCTTTCATTCCCGAGGTAACGAGAGGGCGACTGATTTCTAAGTTCCATTTCCCATCTTTCCAGATGCCTTTTGCAGTAATATCACCACGTGATCCTGAAAAAGCTGACGTTACAATGCCTGGGATACGTTTGATTTCGTCTGTGCTGGCATTGAAGGGGATTTTTTGACTATCGAATATTACGGTAGCATCTGAAGCTAAGTCAGCCTGTGTGAATTTAGGTTGGCCATTGTCGACATTGTTTTTATAACCACCTCCCTGTTTTGCATCACCGTGGCGGCCCCATCCTTTATTTTTCTTAGGGTCGATGTTGTCATCAATGTATTGATCATCAATTTGAGTATTAGGGTTGGTGCGCACACCTTTCCAGTGCCACATATCCACGGTGGTGCCTGGTTTGGTGTATTTACGGCCAGGTGCTTTATCTACCTTACCTTTTTGCTTGCCACCTTTGGCCATATGGCAAGCTGCACCACAGCCTTTCTTATTAAATGGTTTGAAGTCGATATTCCAGAGTATAGACATCTTGTCTTCGTAATAAGTATTGTCATGCCCTGTGCTGTCTTTGTTGGCTAACTGTTTCCAGCTACCGTCGGCTTGTTTCATCCATGGGAAACGGTTCAGGCTTTCTGTTGGGTCATCCCACTGTAGAAAAAAGTAAGCGTTGTTGTCATCTCGCATCGAACGTACTGTAATCGTTGTTTTTGTGATGCCTTCATAACCGTTATTTGGCTTATAGGGAGTTTGATCCAGTATAACGGATAGTTCTGGTGCTGAATCCCAGCTTGATTCAGCTATTCCGTCGACAGTAATAGCATCGTTAGTCGTGACGTTTTCCAGAATACCTAATGGTTTTGCCTGTAAAGACGGTGCCAAAATGGCACTCGTCGCTACTGCAGTGATGAGCGTCAGAGCCTTGCGCATGATTAATCTCCTTATGAGTGACTATATTCAGCCTAGTCACTGCACAGGCTTTCGGCATAGACAAAAAGCCATTAATCTTAAACAATCATTCAAGAATTGATTTACATCATGTTTGCCGGAAGGTGTGACGCGAAAACCTTAGACCTTGGTTGTGTTACTAGATGTCCGCGTAAAAACTAAATGAGTGTAATGGAGTGCTTTTGGCGTGATACATCGCTTCATCAGCATTTTGTAACAGCTGTTCAGCTGTTCTCGAATCTGAGGGGAAAAGGCTAATTCCAATACTCGCGGAAAGGTTTATATTTACCTCTTTAAGAACGAAAGGTTGCTCTATACAGCGTGTTAGTTTTTCTGCGACGGCTTGAGCTTGGCTATTATCTGCGACATCCACTAACGCTATAAACTCGTCTCCTCCCATTCTTGATAAGGTATCAACTTTTCGCATATTGTCTTGTAGTCTTTTTGCGACGGCTATCAGTATATTGTCGCCTTCAAAATGTCCATGTTGATCGTTTACCGGTTTGAAATTGTCTAGATCGATGAACAGCACGGCGATTTGCCGGCGTTGTCTTTCTGCGCGAATAATGGCGCTTTCCAGTTTGGTTTTTAAGAGAAGACGATTAGGGAGCCCGGTAAGGTGGTCGTGATAGGCTTGGGTTAGTAACTCTCTTTCACGTGCTTTATGTAAGCGATTATCCCTTAGAATGATCACAAATTTTTCAACCTGTTGATCATTATCCAAAACAGCGTTTAAGGTGGCTAGAAATGGCGCTTGGTCTTGTGAGGTGATTTCACCATGCCAGCTTAATTCTGATCGAATAATTTTTTCTAAGGTGGGTGGAACGTTGGAGCTGTAAAAAAGCTCAGTAATCAATACGCGCTTCTCAGTGGTTACTATAGGGAAACGCTCTTTTGCTGCTAGGTTTGCTGACAATATTTCACCTTGGCTCGATAAAATAAAACAGCAATCAGATGTGGTTTCAAAGACAAGTGCTGCCAGCTGTAACTTGTGTTCGATTTCTCGTTCGCGCGTGACATCATGGCCTATGCCCATAATGCCTTCTACGTCGCCATCATCATTGAGTAGCGGTAGCTTTAACATGTCGACTAAGCGTCTTTGCCCATCGTTATAAGTAACGGGTTCATCGCACCTCTGTTCTTGGCCGCTATTTTTTACTTCTTGATCTCTAGCTTTAATGTATTCAGCTGATGGCTTTGACATCAAATCATTATCAGTTCTACCGATGATTTTATCTGAGGATGTATCGAGTAAAGCTTCAAAGCTTTTGTTACAGCGCTGATAGACACCTAGCTTATCTTTGACGAAGATAAAATCAGGGATAGCGTCGATGATGGTATTGAGTAAGTATTTTTCTTTTTCCAGCGCCGCTTGAGTCTGTTTGAGAACGGTGAGGTCTCTGGCAACCACAGCTATACCCTTACCGGACACTAGCTTACCCGTATAAAGTGTATGGCGGCTATCAAGAAAGCGTAGCTCTCCACATTGGTTATGCCTCCAAAACTGGAGATGAACCTCTTCTCCTGCTAGAGCTAAGTCAAGATTAGGCTTTAGTACCTGCCTAAATATTTCTTGTCCGTGAAGCTCTGCAGCCGTTTTGCCAATGATGTCTTTGGCCTGCTTGCCAAAAAACAAGGAGTATCCATAGCTTACAGCAACATAACGGTATTCGTGATCGACGATAGATATGAGGTCTTCTAGAGCTGCTAAAACAGAACTCATATCAGAAACTGTATCGAGTTCATTTAAGTTGTTTATTGAGTGTATGTCAGCGCCGACACTATCTTTCTTTATCATACTTGCAGTGTAGCCCATCGGTGCAAAAAAATAGAATTCTTTAAAACGTTCTTTGTTGATTTAAATTAGGGTTTTCTTATGTATCGGCGTCTTGATATACGTCAAGTCCCTTTGTGCAGCGCTTCTATAACCTGCGTCATTATGTCGCACTGCTGGTGTGCAGATTAACGGGTTAGGGCGTTTGATGAACAGATATATAAAACGATGGATTGTTATGCTGGTGGCCTTTGTAATGATGACGGCTACAGCGCATGGAATGGTTCCAGTATCACAAGAGCAGCAGCTGGAGTTAATTCGAGCTGCATTTCCTGATGCGACTGATATCAGTGATAAGACTCAGATTCCCGAAGGCACGGCAATAATCCGTACGGTGACTCAGGGCGAGCAGATATTAGGTTATGCTTTTGAGTCCGATGATGTTGTTGATATAGCTGCTTATTCCGGTAAGCCTGTTGAAATGCTGGTGGCGATTGATACTGAAGGCAACTTTAAGTTATCCGCAGTACTTGAGCACCATGAGCCTATTCTGCTGGTAGGTATACCTGAGCATACTTTGTTTGATTTTGCGGCTCAGTATTTGCCCCTGAATTTAACCGATAGGGTTAAAGTGGGAGCGGCCAATAATAGTGATGTTATTAGCCTGGATGCTATCTCGGGTGCGACCGTAACCGTTATGGTGGTTAATGAGACAGTCATGCGTGCTGCTCGCAAAGTGGCGCAGCAGTTAGGCCTGTTGGGTATGTCTGAGCAAGCGAAAATTCCACCTTCAACGGTTAATGCTGATGTATTCACAAAAGCAGACTGGGTGACTCTCACGGGTGATGGTTCCATTCGTCATTTGTCGTTAACACGCGGCGATATTAACGAAGCGTTTAAAGGCACCGCTGCTGAAAAAAATATTCCAGGTAAAGGGCAGCACCAACAAGAACCTTTTATCGACCTTTTTTATGCGCCTGTGAACATTCCGACAATTGGTCGAAACTTGTTGGGTGATAGTGAATATAAGTGGTTGATGGGTGAGATTAAGCCCGGTGATCAAGTGATTGCTGTCATGGGTAAAGGGCGTTATTCCTTTAAAGGTAATGGTTATGTTCGTGGCGGAATTTTTGATCGTTTTCAAATACAGCAACTAGATAAAGTTATTAGTTTTCACGACTCCGATTTTTACCGCTTGAATGACGTCTTTATTGAAGGCTTTCCTGGTTTTTCTGAAATGGCGCTGTTCATTGTGCGCGCACAATATGAGTTTGATATAGGCACGCCATGGCAAGTTGAGCTGTTAGTACGTCGTCAGATTGGTGCATTAGATAGTGTGTTTACGAGCTTTTTTGGTGATTACATGACGCCGGAAGCTTATATCACGCGCCCAGAGCCTGTTATTGAAGAAGAGGCTAAACCGTTATGGGTGTCTGTGTGGGAAGGTAAAGCGTTCCAAATTACTGTGCTAAGTATCAGCTTAGTGCTACTTACCGTGATTATTTTCTTGCAGGATTGGCTGGTTCGCTACCCTCGGCTACTGCGTAATATTCGCCATGTATTCTTGACTTATACCGTGTTCTTTATTGGTTGGTACACGCTAGGGCAGCTATCTATCGTTAACGTCTTTACTTTTGTTCATGCTGCCATGGGTAAGTTCCAGTGGGATGTGTTTTTACTTGATCCGATGCTGTTTATTCTTTGGGGCTTTGTCGCTATGACACTGGTGCTCTGGGGACGCGGAATATTTTGCGGCTGGTTATGTCCATTTGGCGCATTACAAGAGCTGATCAACGAAATTGCACGTGCTGTAAAAATTAAACAGTACGAGCTTCCCTTTGCCGTACATGAGCGCCTCTGGGCCATTAAATACATCATTTTGCTGCTGTTGTTTGCTGTTTCGCTGGAGTCACTGAGTGAAGCTGAGCGTTATGCAGAAATAGAGCCTTTCAAAACATCCATCATGCTGAAGTTCCAACGTGAGTGGGGCTACGTTCTCTATGCTGGTGTTTTACTGTTTGTCTCTATATTTACCCGCAAAGTGTACTGTCGTTATATCTGTCCTCTTGGTGCCGCGTTGGCCATTCCTTCCCGCTTGAGATTGTTTGATTGGCTGTACCGTCGTAAGGAGTGTGGTCAACCTTGCAAGCTATGTGCGAATGAATGTGAAATTCAGGCGATTCACCCTGACGGCACTATCAATGCTAACGAATGCCATCACTGTTTGGATTGCCAGATGACCTATCACAACACGGATAAATGCCCTCCGTTAGTGGTTAAAAAACGCAAGGCTCGTAAAGCAGTTTCGGCTGAAAATCAAATACCAAGTATAGACATTACTGATTCAGTGAAAAACTGATTAGTGAATTAATAAACATCGAAAAATAATTGTTTCGGAGAAGATAAATGATTGATCCTAAAGATAAAGATCTACCAGCGATTGATACTGAAGACCGTCATGCAAGCGAGCATGTAAAGCTAAGCCGCCGTCTTTTCTTAGGTGGCTCCGCTGCGCTTGTAGGCGCCGCTGGTGTTGGTCTTGGTTCAGCAATGATGCCTTCGGTCGCCAATGCTTCATCAGGTGCTAAGCACACAGTAGGACCTGGTGAGCTTGATACATACTACGGTTTTTGGAGTGGTGGTCATCAGGGTGAAGTCCGTGTTTTAGGTTTGCCTTCAATGCGTGAGCTTATGCGTATTCCCGTTTTTAACGTTGATAGTGCTACCGGCTGGGGTATTACCAATGAATCTAAAGCTGTTCTAGGTGAAAATGCACCCTTGAACGGTGACTGTCATCACCCACATATGTCCATGACCGATGGCCACTATGATGGTAAGTATCTGTTTATAAACGATAAGGCCAATACGCGTGTTGCTCGTATCCGTGCTGATATCATGAAAACGGATAAGATCACTACAGTACCTAACTGCCAAGCGATTCACGGCTTGCGTGTACAGAAAGTGCCGTTTACTAAGTATGTATTCGCTAACGCTGAATTCCGTATGCCACACCCTAACAATGGCACCAATATGGATGACATTGAAGGCTACTACACCATGTTCAACGGCTTGAATGCTGAGACTATGGAAGTTGATTGGCAGATTATCGTAGATGGTAACCTGGATAATACTGATGCTGATTACACCGGTAAGTATGCGTTCTCTACGTGTTACAACTCTGAAGGTGCAGTTGATCTAGCCGGCTCCATGCGTAATGAGCGTGATCACTTAGTTATCTTTAATATCGAACGTATCGAAGCTGCTGTAAAAGCAGGAAAATTCGAGACTCTAGGTGATTCTAAGGTACCTGTGTTGGATGGACGAAAAGGTTCTGAGCTTACTCGTTATGTTCCTGTTGCTAAAAACCCGCATGGTATCAATACCGCGCCTGGTGGTAAGTATGCAGTAGCGAATGGTAAGTTATCGCCAACGGTTACTGTTTTCCAGTTAGACAAGTTTGATGCATTGTTTGCTGATGAAATTAAGCCGCGTGATACGGTGGTCGCTGAAGTTGAGTTAGGACTTGGGCCATTGCATACCGCCTTTGATGGTAAAGGTAATGCCTTTACTACCTTGTTTATCGATAGCCAAATTTGTAAATGGAATATCGATAAAGCAATTGCTGCGTATAACGGTGAAAAAGTTAACTACATCCTACAGAAATTGGATGTGCACTATCAGCCAGGACATAACCATACAACGATGGGTGAAACCCGTGATGCGGATGGTCAATATCTCGTTTCTTTACAGAAATTCTCAAAAGACCGTTTCTTGCCATGTGGTCCGCTACATCCTGAGAACGATCAGCTGATTGATATCTCTGGTGATGAGATGGTGTTGATTCATGATGGTCCAGCCTTTGCTGAACCGCATGACTGTATGATGGTTCACCGCTCTAAAGTAAAAACTCGTAAACTATATGACCGTAAAGATCCTACTTTCGCGATGACAGTTGATATGGCGAAGAAAGATGGTGTGACGCTTGAAACTGACAATAAAGTTATTCGTGACGGTAATAAAGTCCGCGTTTACATGACATCAGTTGCGCCAAGCTACGGTATGGATCAGTTTACTGTTAAGCAAGGTGATGAAGTGACAGTTGTCATTACCAACCTGGATCAGATCGAAGATGTATCGCATGGTTTCTGTATGGTAAACCACGGCGTGCAGATGGAGATTAGCCCGCAGCAGACAGCATCCGTTACCTTTATGGCTAATGATGTTGGTGTGCATTGGTACTACTGTAACTGGTTCTGTCATGCACTCCACATGGAAATGCGTGGTCGTATGTTGGTTGAAAAAGCTTAATCCAACAGCTGGGAAAATCTGATTTTCCCGCTATATCAACACAAGCCAGTCGTTTAGCGTCTGGCTTTTGTTGTTTTATCTATCGTGATGGGAGTAACAAAATGAAGTTACTACGCAACTATATTGCTGTGATGCTGGTATCGCTCTGTTTTGCGACGTTTGCCAGTGCGCAAATACGAACGGTTAGCCCATCTGATGAACTTCAGGCTGCTATAGATGCTTCGCAAGCAGGGGATCAATTGATACTCGCTGCTGGGCGTTATATTGGTAATTTTACGGTTAATAAGAGTCTTACGCTTACCGGAAAACCAGGTGCCGTCATTGATGGCAATGGCCATGGCCATACTTTGGTGATTGAGACACCTGATGTGCGTATTGAAACGCTTGAGATAACAAATTGGGGAGATGATTTGACGGATATGGACTCCGGCATTTTTGTTAAGAAAAAAGCAACCAACACACAAATTGTGAATAACTATTTTCTTGGTGACACCTTTGGTATCTGGGTGGATGGTACTCAAGAAGTTCTGATTAAAGCGAACCGTATAGAGGGTAACCTCAAGGTGCGTTCGCAAGATCGTGGTAATGGTATCCACCTGTTTAATGTAGGCAAGGCACGTGTGGAAGCTAACGAAGTGTGGCATACCCGTGACGGCATTTATATTGATACCAGTAATGGTAATGAGCTAGTGGGTAACTACCTGCACGACTTACGGTATGGCGTGCATTATATGTATTCGTATCACAATCTGGTATCGGGTAACCGAACCGTTAATACCCGTACAGGGTATGCGTTAATGCAATCTAAGTTTCTTACTGTTACCGATAATATTTCAGAGAATGATTCGAATTACGGCATTTTGATGAACTTTATTACCCAATCAACAATAGAAAATAATAGGGTATCTGGTGTCCAAAATAACCGCTCTGTAGAAGGTGCTCCTTCCATGACAGAAGGTAAAGCTCTGTTTATTTATAACTCTTTATTTAACAAAATACGCGGTAACTATTTTACAGAAAGTGATATGGGCGTCCATCTGACCGCAGGTTCTGAAGATAACGTTTTTACTCGTAATGCGTTCATCAATAACAAAGAACAAGTTAAGTATGTGGCTACTCGACCACAAAATTGGTCTCACGAAGGGGTAGGTAATTATTGGAGTGACTACCTCGGATGGGATATGGATGCCGACGGTATTGGTGATACACAATATGAACCAACAGATGGTGTTGATCGTCTGTTGTGGAAGTTTCCTGCAGCGAAGGTGTTATTAAATAGTCCTGCAGTTGAAACTATTCGTTGGGTACAGAGACAGTTCCCCGTGCTTAAAGCTCAGGGCGTTGTTGATACTCATCCTTTGATGAGCTTACCTGAAAAGTTATCGCCTTCAGCAGTTCGTGATACTGCCGTGATGGAAAAAATAGATGACAAACATAGTTGAGTTAGTGGGCGTAGAGAAACGCTATCAGAGTGTAAGGGCGTTAGAACCGTTGGATCTGGTATTACAAGAAGGTGAAGTCCTGGGGCTGTTTGGCCATAACGGTGCGGGCAAAACCACTACCATCAAGTTGATTCTTGGATTGATTAAAGCCAGTGCGGGTTCTGTGCGTGTTTTTGGACAAGATCCTACATTTTCCGAGTCACGTAAAGAGCGCCAGCAGTTAGGTTTTCTTCAGGAAAATGTTAGCTTTTATGATCAACTGACAGGGCTAGAGGTGCTGCGCTATTTTGCTCGACTGAAAGGTATTCAAACATCAGAATGCCATCGTTTGCTTGACCAAGTAGGTTTGAAAGCAGCAGCCGGCAGGCGAGTAAAAACCTATTCAAAAGGGATGCGTCAACGTCTAGGTCTCGCTCAGGCACTATTAGGAAACCCAAAACTACTGTTATTGGATGAGCCAACAGTAGGCCTTGACCCTCTGGCAACACAAGATTTTTACCACCGTATCGCACAGCTAAAAGAGCAGGGGTGTACGGTCGTGTTGTGCTCGCATGTGTTACCAGGCGTCGAGAAGTATATCGATCGCGCAATGATTATGGGAAAAGGCAAGGTGCTTGCTCAAGGTAGTCTTAATGATTTGCGTCAGCAGGCCGAATTACCTCTGGTGTTGAATGTTAAAGGGTCAGGGTTACAGGTTCCTGAGAGTATTCAATCACGCGCAACCGTGTTGGAAGATGGTGTCAGTATGCATCTCTCTTTACAGGAAAAAATGCCAATCATGCAGCACATGCTTGCGCAAGCCGGCGTGACTGATATTGATTTGCACTTGCCCTCACTTGAGGACCTTTATACCCACTATACACGCACATGTGTAGGCCATGAGATGGAGGGTATCTTATGAGTCCCATTTTAACGGTTGCCGCAAAAGAGTTTCGTGATGGTCTACGTAATCGCTGGGTGCTTTCAATTGCGATAATATTTGCAGTGATGGCTACCGGTCTTGCTTATTTTGGATCCGCTGCTGCAGGGCAAGTAGGATTCACGTCGTTATCTACAACCATTATTAGCTTAGCTAGTTTAGCCGTGTTCATCATTCCACTGATCGCATTGATGCTCGCTTATGATGGTATCGTTGGAGAAGATGAAAGTGGCACTTTGCTATTGTTGCTCACCTATCCGCTGTCTCGCTGGCAGTTATTGTGTGGGAAAATGCTAGGCCATGGTGCCATTATGGCGTTTTCTACTCTAGTGGGTTTTGGTTCAGCTGCGTTGATCATGGGGCTATTTGCGCCTGATATTAGTTGGTCGGAGTTAGCGGTTCCCTTTGGATTGTTCATTTTATCTGCTGTTTTATTGGGTTGGATTTTTATCGCTTTCGCTTATGTAATTAGTGTCAGCGTGACTGAAAAATCTAAAGCGGCAGGTTTGGCATTAATTGTCTGGTTTTTGTTTGTGCTGGTGTTCGACTTGGGGCTTCTAGGCTTACTGGTGGGTACTCAGGGCGATGTTGATGCTGATATTTTTCCCTACTTATTACTGTTGAATCCAACCGATATCTTTCGTTTGGTCAATATCACTTACTTTGCTGATCAGCAGTTAAGTGGCTTGATGGCAATTGCTGAGCATGTGCGTTTATCTACGGCTGCACTGTTAATGAGCTTGTTGGTTTGGCTAGCAGTGCCTGTCATGTTGGCACTGGCTTTATTTAATAGGAGAGCTCTGTGAAAATTTTTATCCGTATGCGCTTGTCTATTGCAGTGCTGTTATTTGCCGTAATAGGCTTAACAGGATGCAATGAAGATTCGAAAGAAAAGGTCATGGCGCAAAGGGCGATGGCGCTTGAAAGTGCTGATGAGTGTCACCTCTGCGGGATGCTAATTGCACGCTTTCCTGGCCCTAAGGGGCAAGTATATGAGCGTGGTATTAAGCAGAACATGAAGTTTTGCTCTACCCGTGACATGTTTGCGTATGCGCTTGATCCTGAGCATAAACACAATATTCAATCTGTGTTTGTGCATGATATGGCTGTAAACCCGTGGGATGAGCCGAGTGAAGAGACTTACATCGATGGGCGTAAAGCATGGTTCGTGATTGGCTCATCTAAAAAAGGTGCTATGGGACCAACATTAGGAAGTTTTAAAACTAAAGAAAGTGCTGAGGCGTTTGCAAAAGAGTTTGGTGGCGAACTTAAGCGCTTCGAAGAGCTGACATTGGATATTATTTGAGTTTCAGAGTGACTTAGATAAAGAAGACTTATGTGGCTTGTGTAATGTTTGACGTGAACGTTATTACACAAGCCATAGCATTATTGCTGAGGCTTATAGCGTGCAGCACTGATGATGCTAATTAAATGGATGATCGCTGCAATGATTGCAGGGAAAATCAAAAAATACATGGCATAACCTACTGCAGTGCTAACAAAAAAGAAAAATGCAGCAAGCAAACGTCCTTGTACTAGGTGCCCTAGCCCTGGAATAAAAATGTTGCACAAAGCGGCTATGACATTACCTGCGCTGCCTTGTTTAGTCATAAAAATATCCTCCTGTTAGCGTTGCAATGGAGGGTGCGTTATTCCTATCTATCTGTCAATAAACGAGATGAAAACACAGTACTAGTTCACCGCGTAGCTTTCATTGATTTGTGTCGAAGAAAAAGTACACAAGGTGTGTAGGATTAAGAATCTAATTTTATAGTGGGTTGTAGTGGAGATCAGCGTTGTGAGTGAGCATTTTGATATTCTGATTATTGGCGCAGGTCCTGCAGGGCTGAGCTTTGCCCGCTCGTTAGGAGGGTTGCCTTTAAAAGTGCTCGTACTAGAGCGCTCATCACAAACAACACTCGCTGAGCCGCCTGAAGACGGCAGAGAAATTGCCTTGACGCACTTGTCAGTAAACTTGATGAAAGAGGTTGGGGCATGGCAGCGTTTACCAGAGAGTGGCGTTTCGCCTATCGAAGGCGCTAAAGTTTTCGATGGAGAATCCAGTTACAGTCTGGATTTTGATCGTGAGAGTGCTGATCTTGAAGCGTTAGGATATCTGGTACCAAACCATCTAATTCGTAAAGCATTTTACGAAGTAGTGACTTGCCAATCGAATATTGAAATTCGAACTGAAAGTGTTGTAGAAAACGTTTCGACTGATGCCGAGCGTGGCTATGTGACCTTGACTTCTGGTGAGGTTATAACCGCTAGTTTGATTGCAGCGGCAGATACTCGTTTTTCTGAAATGCGTAGAAAAATGGGTGTTTCAGCTACCCTAAAGGATTTTTCACGAACCGCTATTGTTTGTCGAATGGAGCACAGTCGCCCACATCAGCAAACGGCATTAGAGTGTTTTCATTATGGCCGGACAACTGCCGTGCTGCCAATGCAGGGCAATCGCTCATCGGTTGTTATAACGGTGAACAGCCGTGATGCTCATCAGTATGCTGAAATGAGTGAAGAAGATTTTAACCATAATATTGAGAAGCAACTTCAAGGCATGCTTGGTGAAATGACTTTGATGGGTAAGCGCCATGTTTACCCTTTGGTGGCTGTACATGCTAACCAATTTGTCGCCAGAAGGTTCGCCTTAATCGGTGATGCTGCTGTAGGTATGCACCCGGTAACCGCGCATGGTTTTAATTTGGGGTTACGTGGCCAAGCAACATTGGCTAAAGCGATAGAAAGTGCACTAGCAGAAAATAAAGATATAGGTAGCGAAGATGTGCTGAAAGTTTATGAGTCAGCTCATATGCGTATCACTCGTGTGCTCTATCATGGGACCAATGTAGTCGTGGGGTTATTCACGCATGAAAGTGTTGCAGCCAAATTAGTAAGAAAGGCAACGCTTCGTTTAGCCAATAACATAGCACCTATTAAACGTCTTATTACTGAGTCTTTAACGGAAAGTGAGTTAGAAAAACCCTCTGCATTAAAAGAGATGGTGCAGCGTTTTCCTGGAATTCCTCTGCCTCCGCTTCCTACGATAGGACCTGTTAGGCAGGCAGTTGAGCTGGTGAATAAGCGAATACCTGACAAAATGAATCCATTAAAAAAAATAGGTATTTTGTAGACGACTTTTATTAGTATTGGGGAGTGATTGCGAAAAGACTTATAAAATATAAGTCTTTGTTTGGAGACTTCTATAGTATCTCGTTCCTAAGTTTAGCTATACTGAATCTATTCTAGTTTGAATGAAGAATGGATTCATATGGATATTAGGAAGATGAGATGTTTAATCCTTGATGATAGTAAGGCAATCACTGGGTTGCTTGAAGCTATTATTATGGATGAATTGGGTGCTGCAGAAGCGCTGGTCGCTAACAACGTAGCCGATGCACTTGTATTACTAGAGAAAAGTCCTGACTCTATTGATGTTGTTTTCTGCGATCTCAATTTGCCTGATGTTGATGGCGTAGCATTTTTACGAATGTTATCTGAGAGGGGTTTCCAAGGTTATATCGTTATTGTCAGTTCAGTATCCCATCGGGTACTTAAGTCGGTAGAGCATTTAGCGCGTAACCATCATTTAAAACTCTTAGGCACTATTATTAAGCCTATCTCTCCCCAGTCAGTTATTCAGTTATTGCAGAGTATTGGCAGTCATGGTGAAGCCAAACCTAAATCTGGCGCCAAAGAAATGCTGACGGTGCCTGAGTTGGTTAATGCTTTAGAAGAAGGTTATTTTGAGTGTTATTATCAGCCGCAAGTGTGTGCAATGACACGTAATGTTGTTGGTTTTGAAGCACTTGCTAGGTTACAACATCCTAAAAGAAGTTTAATTTTTCCTGATGACTTCATTTCTTTAATGGAACAGCATAATTTGATTCTTCGTCTGACGAAAGATCAAATTGTTTCAGTGTTCAAGCAATGGAAGATATGGCATCAGCAAGGCCATTGTTACCGAATTGCTATCAATATCTCTGCATTATTATTAAATGACTTAGAGTTACCTGAGTTTATTCTTGCTCAGATTAAGAAATATGGTGTTAAACCTAAGCTGCTAACACTCGAAATTACTGAGTCTTGTTTGAATGAAGATCGTATCAGGGCTCTTGAGGTACTGAGCCGCCTTTCTATGTATGGGATTAATCTATCTATTGATGATTTTGGTACGGGTTATTCCTCTATAGATAGGCTTCAAAGTCTACCTTTCAATGAGGTGAAGATTGACCGCTCCTTTGTACAAAATGCTGCGGCCTCTGAAAGTGAAAGGCCCGTACTTGATTCGATGATAGGAATGGCTAACCGTTTAGGTCTTAGAGTTGTTTTAGAAGGCGTGGAAACATTAGCGCATTGGCAGATGGTTTGTCATTCAGGTTGTGACAGCTTTCAAGGGTACTTTATCGCAAAACCAATGAGCGTAGATAAGCTTGAGGAATGGTTAGCGGATTGGAATAAAATGACCGACTGAAAATATAATGAAATTTGGCGTATTATTAGAGTTGGATGTTAATATTATGTCAGGTTTTTTACCCATATATTTGTAGTCGGAGCGTTTTGTGTCAAAACTAGCATCTACCCTTGAAAGCGAAAATCAACTGAGTGTCTTGATGGCACGCCAGCCTATTTTTTCGAAAAGTCAGGATGTAGTTGCTTTTGAGTTGCTTTTTCGGGGGCAGGCAGACAGTAACTTACAGGCCATTAAGGATGATATTGCTACTTTCGATGTGGTGATGAATACCTACGCTAATATAGTGGCAGATGAGGGGAGCAAAAGGCTGCCTTGTTATCTTAAAATCACCGACAAAGTATTGCTTAATGATAGTTTGCCCGATTTACCTTCTTCATTATTTTCTCTAGAAATTCTTGGGCGTTCTGATATTACGCCTGAATTTATTGCCAAAGTGAAAGAGTGTGCACAAAAAGGCTATCGAATTGTGCTGGCCGATTATGATCCTCAAGACCCTAAATTTGACCTTTTATTGAATGTCATTCATGTGCTGAAACTGGATATTCAACGGTTAGGGTTATCTGAGCTACCCAATATTATTCATAAGTTAAGGCCTCATCAATTAGATTTATTAGCGGATAAAGTAGAAACAAAAGATGAGTTCCGCCAATGCTTGGAAATGGGATTCTCTTTGTATCAGGGATATTTTCTGAGTCATCCAATGCCTGTTAAAGGGAAAAAAATTAGTAGTAACAAAGTACTATTATTACAATTATTGGGTGAGTTAGAGCAGGATAGTGCGACGGGTGCTTCGCTTGAAGGTATTGCTATTAATGATCCGGCACTGACCTATAAAATTCTCAAAGTTGTAAACTCTGCAGCTTTCAATGTACCTCGTGAAATTAACTCTCTATCTCATGCAATTACCTTATTAGGGATGGAGCAAATCCGACGCTGGATTATGCTTTTCTTAACGACAGCGCAGGATGGCAAACCAAACCAACTTACTCGTAACATGTTGATACGTGGAAGAATGTGCGAATTATTGGCTGAACTAATGGGGAACGCTAATAGCATGAATTACTTTATTGTGGGTTTGCTTTCTCAACTGGATGCACTGTTTGATATCGATATGAAAGAGTTATTAAATGAGGTGCCTCTTAGCCATGAGCTTAAAGATGCACTTTTGCATTTGTCAGGCCCTATGGGAGAAACCTTAAAAGATGTTGAGAACTATGAGCGAGGCCAATTTGACCAGCTTAATGGTAGTGTGGATCGACCGTTGTATGAAGTAGCATATCGACATAGTTTAAAGTGGTCCGAGCAAGTGATGAATGCGTTGCTCAGTTAAGTTATGTGCCTTTCGTGAGAATTAATCGTTTCAATTAGATAATAAAAAAAGGGGATCAGCGGGTGAAGCTATTCACAGCTGTGCTGTTGTCGCCGGTCTCTATACTAATGATCGTTCTCATTCTGCTGATCGAGTTGGTATGGTTACCTGAAATATCCAGTAAAGTATTAGACGAACGGGTGGCTGAGGTCAGCCGCTCGATACAGCTGGCCAGTGAAACGGTTAAGTTGTCCCCGACTACTGCGCTACAGTGGCTGCCTTCTTTGAATGTCGATGAGGGAGAGGATTTAAGCTGGCGTAAAATTTTCCTAATCTCGCCTGACACTAACGATAACCAATTAATACCTCCCGCTGAGTATCCTAGCGGCGCTCGTTTCATTAGCTATCCTGTTGAAAATAGCCAGTTAATAGTAGGAGCCTGGATTAACTCCCACGCTGTACTCTTACAAGCAAAAGAACCAGTGCGCAGGTTTGAGGTGGCGATTTTGCTTTGGGGGATCGTCCTTTCTGTTTTATTTGTTTTGTTGCAGCGGTACATGTTGCTCAAACCGTTAAGGCAGTTGACGCGTGAGATTGATCAGGTAGTCGCTAGCAGCAACATTACAGCTTTAGAGAATAGCCATGTAAGAAGTGCATTATTAAAGCCACTATTAGGCTCCCTTACTAAGATGTGTCATGCCATTACGAAGAAGTGCATGGGGTTTCAAGCTGCTGCTAAGCAGTCTCTCATTGATGAGGAGCGCTTGAATAAAGCGCTGGATATCTCGCGTTTGGGCTGTTGGGAATGGATTTTAAAAGAAGAGCGTTTTTGGTATTCCGATAGCCTCACTTCCATTTTGTTGATAAAAGATCATCAGCAATTAAATTTAGAAAGTTTTATTTCTGGTGTGCACCCGGCTGACCGTAGCGAAGTAGTCAAAAAGCTACGTAAGATGAGAGATGATGCTCAGCCAGTAGAGTTGTGTTTTCGTGTATCCGCACTTTCGGGTGAATACCGTCATGTCCAGCTGCTAAGTACTGTTGTGCTGGATAGCCAAGGGGATGTGAGTCGAATTTGCGGTACATGCCAAGATATTACCGAGCACAAAAATATAGAAGCATCATTAAAAAAACTCTCAAGTGCAATTACGCATAGCGGCTCGAGTGTTTTAATCACCGATGTTATCGGCGCTATTGAGTATGTGAATCCTAAATATACAGAGACAACCGGTTACTTGTTAGCCGATGTTGTTGGGCAGCAACCAGAGTTGCTTAGTCGAAAGCTGATGAAGCCTGATTGCTATGAAGCACTTTGGCAATCTTTGCTATCAGGCCAGCATTGGCGTGGTGAGCTTCGAGGGCGAAAGAAAGACAGTAGTACCTTTTGGTCCCTCGTCTCCATTTCTCCGATCAATAATGAGTACGGTGAGTTAACTCATTTTGTTATTGTCTGTGAAGATGTAACAGAGCTTAAAGATGCACATGCTCGAATGGAACGCTTAGCTTTATATGATGAGCTGACGGGCTTGCCTAATCGACGCTTCTTCTTTAGCGAATTATCACGTTTGTTTGAGCAGGATGTAATGGAGCACCCCTCTGTTGTTATGCTGTTAGATTTAGATTTTTTCAAAACAGTTAACGATACACAGGGCCATGGTGCAGGCGATCGGCTATTGATAGAAGTAGCGCAGCGTTTGGTAGGAACCCTTCAGGATGGAGATATAGCTGCACGCTTGGGGGGGGATGAGTTCGCGATATTAATTAATCCTGTGTTAGACGTAGATCAAATTGAAGTGGTAGCTCAGCGCATATTGAGCGAGATTTCCCGGCCATTTTATATAAACGAGCATGAATTACAGATTAGTACGAGCCTTGGCCTGGCCTGGCTACCTAAGGATGGTAATACACCTGAAGCACTTTTAAAGCATGCTGACCTGGCTATGTATCAGGCTAAGGAGATGGGGAGGAATCAGTATCGCTTCTTCACTGAAAGCCTGCATGACCAGCTGCAAGCCTATATTCGCTTTTCCAGAGAGATGCCGAAAGCCCTAGAAACGAATAGATTTATACTAGAGTATCAGCCGCAAGTATGCCTAAAAACGGGATCTATTATCGGTGTAGAGGCTTTGGTTCGCTGGGATCATCCCGAGTTAGGAATTGTTTCCCCCCAAAGCTTTATTTCTGTCGCGGAAGAAACAGGATTTATAGTACCGCTAGGGCGTTGGGTGTTGAAAACGGCTTGTAAAACTTTGAAGTATCTAGCACTGCATCAAATGTCTCATATTAAAGTGGCCATCAACTTATCATCGCGCCAGTTCCGTGATCCAAATTTGCTGACGATGATTCGTCAGATGTTGCAAGAATATGACGTCGATCCAGCCTGCTTAGAATTAGAAATTACTGAGTCTCTTCTAATGCACGATATAGGCTTAGCAATAGAAACGCTCAAAGAGTTGCAAGCGTTAGGGATCACTATTGCCATTGATGATTTTGGCATTGGCTACTCTTCGTTTAATTATTTGAAGACCTTACCCATTAATGTACTTAAAGTTGATCGAGAGTTTATCAAAGATATCCCAGACCACCTGGATGATATGGAAATAACAGCAGCGATGATCTCGATGGCGCATCGCTTGGGTATGACGGTTGTTGCAGAGGGTATAGAAACTGAAGTGCAGCAGGTTTTCCTTGAAGAGCATCATTGTGACATAGGTCAGGGTTACCTGTTTAGCCGTCCAATTGAGTTACAAAAATTAATGGAATTGTTATCTAAGCAGGAAGCTAAATGACGGCATGGTTACCGGATGGTTTGAGTAATGTTGATCTGATCATTCTTGTTAGCATGAGTGCTTTTACATCGATGATGACAGCCGCTGTCGGCATTGGTGGAGGCGTTCTATTACTGGCTATTATGGCTCAAATGATTCCCGTTCAAGCATTGATTCCTGTGCATGGTTTGGTGCAGCTGGGCTCAAATGGCAATCGAGCTTATATGACGCGACAGCATATAGATTGGCAGATGAGCCGTTTGTTTATTCTGGGGGCGATACTGGGTGCTGTTATTTCTGTTTGGATTGTTGTGCAGTTGCCGTTGGATATGATTCGCTTGTGTGTCGCACTCTTTATTCTATTTCTTGTATGGGGTCCAAAACCTAAAGCGCTAATGCTTTCAAATAGTAAGTTAGTATTAGCCGGTGCTGTAACGACTGTTATCTCAGCTTTTGTCGGTGCTACAGGGCCATTAGTCGCCGCGTTTGTGCATCGTCAGAATATGGGTAAATTACCCACGGTGGCAACCTTTGCCGCCTGTATGTCATTTCAGCATCTGTTAAAAGCGATGGTCTTCATTAGTGTTGGTTTCGTTTTTCAGGATTGGTTATTAGTGGTCCTATTAATGATTGCCAGTGGAGCTTTAGGGACATGGGTGGGTTTACATTTATTGAAGTCGTTATCTGCCGATGTTTTTAAACAACTCTTTCGTTGGGTCGTTACGTTATTGGCACTGCGCTTATGTTGGCAGGTGTTTTTTTCTGGCTAGTGATAAACGATTACACAAATAAAAAACCCCGCATATGTGCGGGGTTTTTATTATAAAACCATGGTTAGTCCAGCATGCTTAAGTCGCGAACAGCACCTTTGTCTGCTGACGTCGCCAGTAATGCATAGGCTTTAAGCGCTGCCGATACTTTACGTGGGCGAGCTTCAACAGGTTTCCAGCCATCTTTACCTTTAGCATCCATTGCCGCACGACGGCTTGCTAGCTCTTCATCAGATACAAGCAAGTTAATTGTGCGGTTAGGAATGTCGATACGAATCTTATCGCCATTTTCTACTAAACCAATAGCGCCACCTGCGGCAGCTTCTGGTGATACGTGGCCAATGGAGAGGCCAGATGTTCCACCGGAAAAACGACCGTCAGTCAGTAGTGCGCACTCTTTGCCTAAGCCTTTTGATTTGATGTAAGAGGTTGGGTAAAGCATCTCTTGCATGCCAGGGCCGCCTTTAGGGCCTTCGTAACGGACAATAATGATATCGCCCGCTTTTACCTTATCAGCGAGAATATTAGCGACTGCTTCATCTTGTGATTCCGTTACGTGTGCAGATCCTTCAAATACTAGAATAGAATCATCTACACCCGCAGTTTTAACTACGCAACCATCAAGAGCAATATTACCCGTTAATACTGCAAGTCCACCTTCCAAAGAAAAAGCGTGCTCAATGGAGTGAATACAGCCGTTTTCTCGATCACCATCAAGTGTTGGCCAGCGTGTGGATTGGCTAAATGCGGTTTGTGTCGGAATTCCAGCAGGACCTGCCTTGAAAAACTCAACAACTTCAGGCGTTGGGTTACGCATGATGTCCCACTTTTCCAAGCCTTCAAGTAAGGTTTTACTGTGCACTGTTGGTAAATCGGTATGTAGTTTGCCCGCACGTGCTAACTCACCTAGTATGGCGAAAATTCCGCCTGCACGATGTACATCTTCGACATGGTAAAGAGGCGAGTTCGGTGCCACTTTGCATAGTTGAGGGACCGTATGAGATAGGCGGTCTATATCGTCCATCGTGAAGTCTATTTCAGCTTCTTGGGCAATAGCGAGCAAGTGCAAGATAGTGTTTGTTGAACCACCCATCGAAATATCTAGGGTCATCGCATTTTCAAAGGCTTTGAAATTACCAATGTTGCGCGGCAGAACTGATTCGTCATCCTGTTCGTAATAACGTTTTGCTAAGTCAACAATACGCTCCCCCGCTTCTTCAAACAGACGGCGACGATCACTATGAGTTGCTAGCATTGTTCCATTGCCAGGTAATGACAGCCCCAGTGCTTCTGTTAGGCAGTTCATTGAGTTGGCGGTAAACATACCAGAACATGATCCGCAGGTTGGGCAGGCAGAGCGCTCGTATTCAGCAACTTTCTCATCAGATGCAGTATCGTCAACGGCGATGACCATTGCATCAACTAAATCCAATTTGTGTTCTGAAAGCTTAGTTTTACCGGCTTCCATTGGGCCGCCGGAAACAAAGATAACAGGGATGTTAAGGCGCATACCGGCCATGAGCATCCCTGGTGTGATCTTGTCACAGTTAGAGATGCAGACTAGTGCGTCGGCGCAGTGGGCATTGACCATGTACTCTACGGAGTCGGCAATGATGTCACGTGAAGGTAGCGAATAAAGCATACCGTCATGGCCCATAGCTATTCCGTCATCAACGGCGATAGTATTGAATTCTTTTGCAACGCCGCCGGCCTTTTCGATTTCGCGAGCAACCAATTGGCCCATGTCTTTTAGATGGACATGACCTGGTACAAACTGGGTAAATGAATTGGCAACCGCAATGATTGGCTTATGAAAATCATCATCTTTCATACCAGTGGCACGCCATAAAGCGCGGGCACCCGCCATATTACGGCCAGCTGTAGAAGTTTTAGAGCGATAAACGGGCATGAAATAATCTCTCTGTCAGTTGTTATTAAGAGTGGTCAGAAATTATACCAGAAACTCTGCCCTATGAAGAATCCACTCTGCTCGATCATAAATAAAGACAATGGTGGGTTTAAATAGACAGGGAAAGCTGGGATAGTTTGATGACAATAGTAATGAAGTTGAGATCTACCATGTTTAACGGCTCTTCCAATAATAGTTCCACCGGTAAGCAGAAAATACGCTCTGATAAGTGGCTGCAGAGATTGATGAAAGCAGGTATTCCTTTAGCCATCGTTAGCGTTGCTAGTTTATGGTTAGGGCACTTGCTAGCTAATCCAGCTTTTGGGAAGTTGTTTATTGTGACACTGCCATTAGCCTTATTGGTTGGTTTTACTTACAACATTCGTTATGTAATGTTGGCGGTACGTGAACAGCGCAAAGCCGCATCAAATGACTAATGTGCTGGATACACTTCCTTTTGTTGAAGGTTTGAGCTCTATTGAGTATCAGCGACTTAGTAATGCCCAGCAACTCTCAATGGAGGAGGGTTCTGTTCTGTTGCGCCAAGGGGATACATGTAAAGGTTTTTTAATACTTATCGAAGGGTGCATTCGTGTTTTTGGCCGTTCTGTTCAAGGCCGAGAACTAGAAATGTATCGTATTGAAAAAATGGGAACCTGTGTATTAACTACTTCATGTTTGCTGGCGGGTAATGCTTACCCGGCTGAAGCCGTAGTCGATAAGGACGCTAGTTTTTTGTTGATTAAAGATGAAGATTTTTTATTTTTAATGTCTGAGTCGACTGCTTTTCGAAGCTTTGTGTTTGAGTCTTATTCTGAGCGTCTAAGTGGTTTGCTGATGCTAGTTCAGTCAATTGCATTTGAGCGAATTGAAACCCGTTTGGTCCAATACCTCTCCAAAGAAAGTAAAAAAAGTCTAGTCTTATCAGTTTCCCACCAACATATAGCCGATACATTAGGCACGGCACGAGAAGTAATTAGTCGGCATTTGAAAATAATGGAACAGCAGCGTTGGCTAGCATTATCACGAGGTCAAATAATAATATTAGAACCTTCGCTCATGGAGGATTCTTTAAAAGCGCAGCGCTTGATGTGACTTTTGTCACTGTGATTCGCATCCGTTAGGTGAATAATTCAACTGAATTGAAACAATGCTGATGGAGATGCAATCATGGAAAAAAATATAGGATCGATAGATAAAGTTTTACGAGTTCTCGTTGGCTTGGTTTTAATAGCACTGGTCTTTGTTGGTCCGCAAACTGCGTGGGGTTGGATTGGCGTTCCGTTTATCCTTATTGCGTTGTTTGGGTGGTGTCCAATTTATAAAGTTATTGGTGTTAACTCTTGTAAGTCTTGCAGTAAATAAGGTTAATCGATGCTCAATAGACAGGTTGCTAAAGCACTCAGTTGCTTTCCTGTCTATTTGTTTAGTTATTATTAACCCATGGTTCATGCTCAATGAGTCATATTAGTTTTGCAGTAAAGTCCTGACAATTTTCACGTTAATGTTCTGATTTATTGTCTTGTTTTAGCAACGTTTTGATACAATGCTGTAGTATTTACTATTTGTTTCCAATAATACTGCGTTAGTTATCTTTAGCGGCTAAACTCAAGAGGGTAAAAATAATGTTATATGCCCAAAATCGCTCAATACTAAAGCGAATGGTGGGGTTGGTGCTGTTATTAGTTGCGTTTGCTAGTTTAACAAACGCTACACCAAGTCCAGAAGCTCTCGTCTTGAGTGATGCTGTTGAAATAGCTAAAAAGGCATATGGCGGAAAAGTGGTAAAAGCAGACAAAGTTACGTTGGAATCTGGCGTAGCATATCGTATCCGTTTGGTTAACAATGGACATGTAAAAGAGGTGCTGGTTGATGCGACCAGTGGCGTTCTGTTACACCCGTAAAATCAGGAGCATTAAATGAAACTGTTAGTGGTAGAAGATGATGCAGATTTGCGTCGTCAGCTGGTCAGTGGGCTGGAATCAAACGGATATACAGTAGAAGAAACGGCCGATGGCCAAGAAGCACTCTATCTGGGATCTGAGTTTTCTTATGATCTTGCTATCGTTGATTTGGGGTTACCTTCATTATCTGGAGTTGAGCTGATAAAGCAATGGCGAGCGCAGGAACGTAATTTTCCTATTCTTATCCTGACAGCGCGTAGTGATTGGCAAGACAAAGTTGAAGGTTTGGAAGCGGGTGCAGACGATTTCCTCGTTAAGCCATTTCATATGGAAGAATTGTTGGCTCGCTTGAATGCGTTATTGCGCAGAGCAGCGGGCCATGCGAAGCCGGTGTTGGAGTTTGGAAGTTTAAGTTTGGATACTGTGGGGCGTGTTGTATCGTGCGACTCAAAGCCAATAAAGTTGACCAGTTACGAGTATCGAACACTGGAATACTTAATGTTGAATGCAGGTAAAACGGTATCTAAATCTGAATTAACAGAGCATCTATACCATCAGGATTTTGACAGGGATAGTAATGTACTTGAAGTATTTATCAGGCGTTTACGTCAAAAACTTGATCCTGAACAAAAACTCCAGCCTATTACGACAGTACGTGGCTTGGGATACAGGTTCGATCTTTCATCCTCTTAAAATTCAATGCTGAAATCCACTGCTGGTTTAGCTTCTCGTTCGTTAAAAGCGCGGTTGTTAATCGCGTCTTTTATTCTGTTACCTATGATTATCGGGGTCGCAGGGTATGCATTACAGAACTCATTTTCCTATAGTTTGCAGGCCTCTTTAGAAAAGCGCCTGCGCTTACAAATCTATTTGATGATTGGTTCTGCTGAGATGCAGGAAGGGAAGTTGGTCATTGGTGAAGGACAACAACTGCGTTTGGGTAGTGAGACTTACGGATATATCCACACGCATCTCGGTTTGCTTCAGTGGGAGTCGACTAATACCGATGAGCTGAGTGCGAAAGTAAAAGACTCTATAGTAGCCTCTAGAATACGTATCGGCGAAACCCGCTTTTTATACTTCGAAGAAAATAACCTATACCTCTATCAGTATCCCCTTCAATGGGATGATGGTCTGATGGCTAGACGTTATCTGTTTTCTATTGTTGAAAGCGGTGCCCAAGTTACAGCAGAACTAAATGCATATCGAACCCAGTTATGGGGATGGTTATTCGCGGTCACTGTGCTTGCTTTGATGTTGCAGACGCTAATTACTCGATGGGGATTAAAGCCATTAAGTGCGTTGGTTGATGATCTACATAATATTGAACGAGGTTATTCGACGCGTTTAGAAGGGTATTACCCTGAAGAAGTACAAGGTGTAACTGACAGCCTAAATCATTTGTTACATAGTGAGCGTAATCAGCGAGAGCGTTATAGAAATACGCTAGGAGATTTGGCTCATAGCCTGAAAACCCCCTTAGCCGTTATCCGAGGTGCTGGAAACGAGCAGCTGCTCTATGAAGGGTATCGCAATGTAGTGGATGATCAGGTTAGGCGTATGGACCAGATTGTGCAGTATCAGTTGGCACGTGCAGTCAGAAGTCAGGCTAATACCATTGCTCATGCGACGCCGCTTGCGCCAATTATTAAACGTATCTCTTCAGCTCTCAGTAAAGTTTATCGTGAGAAGAATGTTGATGTGAGTTTACTGCTCGATGAAACGGCATTGTTTGGTGCAGACGAGCGAGACATGATGGAGCTTTTAGGCAATATGCTTGAAAATGCTTTCAAATATGGCCATTCAGCGGTTCGGATCTCGCTGATAAAAGAACCTGAATGGGTTCAGTTAAACATTGAAGATGATGGACCAGGCGTATCGCCAGATATGAGGCATGTTATTTTGCAGCGAGGGGCTAGGGTAGATACCTCTGCGGCACCGGGGCAAGGAATTGGTTTGACCGTCGCTGTTGATATTCTTAGCAGCTACGACGGTCACTTAGAAGTAGGAGAGTCGTCTTTAGGTGGTGCGCGATTTAAGATTATTTTACCTACGGGTTAATCACAGTGTTTTACTAAAGACTTTTGAGTTTCTTTGGAAGTTATAGCGTTCTTGTTTTTTCCCGGGCAGTGTTGCCATCTGTATCTCAACAAATCCGTGCTCAATAAACCAGTGAGCGGTTCTTGTAGTAAGAACGAATAAGGTTTCTAATTGATGCGAACAGGCTTTCTCTTCGATCGCTTTTAGTAGCATCTGTGCTCTATCTCCTCCTTGATAAGCTTTGGCGATAGCGACACACGCAAGCTCCCCCATTTTATCTTCTGGAAACAGGTAAAGTGCAGCACAGCCGATAATGGCGCCATCTCGCTCAACAACAAAAAACTGCCCTACTTCGGCTTCTAATAAGTCTCTTGATCGGCGAACCAATACTCCAGCTTCTTCTAAAGGCTTAATGAGTTCAATAATACCGCCAACATCTTCGATGTTAGCTACGCGAACTTGCTCGTATGACTCTTGAATAATCATGGTGCCCGCACCATCACGAGTGTAAAGCTCAGAGAGTAATGCGCCATCGTCTTTGTAGCTGATTAAATGGCAGCGAGGTACGCCGCCAGTACAAGCTTCTGTTGCCATCTGTAATGACTTTGATAGCTCGGTATAGGCCGTTTCAGGGTTGTCTAGCTGTGAATGGTATTGGTGTAAGAAGCGCTCAGCAGTCCTTGCTAATAGCTCACTACGTAATACACCACGGCTATCAATAATGCCCTTTTCAGCGCCAAACAGGATTAACTTGTCTGCTTTAAGCGCAATGGCTGTTTGTGAAGCGACCTCTTCCACCGGAAGGTTAAATATTTCCCCCGTGGGTGAATAACCTAGGTTAGATAGCAAGACAATGTTGCCTTGGTCTAGCTGCCCGCGTATTCCTTCGTGATCAATACGGCGGACTTCGCCAGTATGGCATAGGTCGACACCTTCATAGATTCCGATAGGCCTTCCGGTAATGAAGTTTCCTGAGCATACACGTATTTCGGCGCCATGCATGGGAGTGTTAACTAAGCCCATTGAAAGCTTTGCTTCAACCATGCTTCTTAGCACGCCGATCTCTTCAATAACACAGCGCAGTGCTGCGCTATCAGTGACGCGTAGGTCGTGATGCAAGCGGGTACTCAAGCCATTAGCATTGAGTCGCTCTTCAATTTGTGGACGCGCGCCATGGACTAATACCAGGCGGATCCCCAAGCTGTTCATTAGGGCAATATCATGGATGATATTGTTAAAATTGTTATCAGTAATTGCTTCGCCACCTAGCATCAGTACAAAGGTTTTTCCTCTGTGAGCATTGATGTAAGGCGATGATTGGCGAAACCAATTGACGTAATGAATACTCTCGTCAGCCACCTTAGTGTTCCTCGTGGGCATCTACACAATAGCGTTGAATCATCTTGGAAAGAATATCAACGGTTGGATTAATTTGGTCTAGCGCCAGGAATTCATCTGGCTGGTGTGCTTGCTTGATACTCCCGGGTCCCATAATGATAGTCTCCATCCCTAATGCTTGTAGGAACGGTGCCTCTGTGCCAAAGGCGACTGCTTGAGCTGTATGCCCTGTTAAGTGCTCAGCCATCTGAACCAGTGAAGCATTTTGCTCTGTTTCAAAAGAAGGTATGCCTGAAAAGAGTGGTTGGCAGTCTATTGTGACGCCAAACTTATCCTCAATAGGGCTCACTCGTTTGCTGATGTCTTCTCGTACTAGTGATAAATCCATACCCGGCAGGGGGCGGACATCATATTCTAATTCACATTGGCCACAGATACGGTTGGGATTATCTCCTCCATGAATACAGCCTAGGTTCAAGGTAGGGACACTCACAGTGAAGGCACTATTTGTATAATTTTGTTGGAGGTGTGTGCGGTATTTAACTAATTCTGATAGCACCGAATGCATTGCGTCTAGCGCATTGGCGCCTAAAGATGGATCTGATGAATGCCCCGAGTTTCCTGTGATCCGAATGCTCTCCATCATCATGCCTTTATGCATTCTGATGGGGCTCATTTCTGTTGGCTCTCCGATGATAGCGTAGCGAGCCTTGGGCTTGCCTGCATCTACCAAGGCTTGAGCTCCGGACATTGAGCTCTCTTCATCGGCTGTAGCTAAGATGATAAGGGGTGCAACTAATGGTGTTTCAATAAATTTACGGGCGGCTTCTATGGCGATAGGAAAGAAGCCTTTCATATCGCACGTGCCTAAGCCGTAAAGTCGGTTATCTCGTTCAACCAGTGTGAAAGGGCTGCTTTGCCACAGCTCTTCATTACATGGGACAGTGTCGGTATGACCAGAAAGCACTAAACCTCCAGGGCCTTGCCCTAGTGTGGCGATCAAGTTGGCTTTACCGGGGTTACCGGGAACCGGCATTATCTCGGTTTTAAAACCAAGGTTATCCAGCCATTCTGCCAATAAAGTGATGACAGAGAGGTTGCTCATATCACGGCCAGGGGTTGTTGAGCTAATAGAAGGTGTTGCTATTAGCTGGCTTAGCATTTGTAAAAGGTTGGGAGTTTGTTGAGACATGAAAAAAGCCTGCACATGTTTTTAAGCTATTGTGCAGGCTTTTTTTTAGAAGGTCGAGTGTAACTGATGCTGAGTGATTATCAGATCAGACAAACATACCTTTAAACATAAAGAAGAATATGATCGCTAGTCCTGCGCCTGCTGGAAGAGTAATAACCCACGAGACGAAAATCGTACCAACGACACGTAAATTTAAAGCGGCTAAACCACGTGCTAAACCAACACCCAAAACAGCTCCTACGAGAGTGTGGGTAGTCGAGATAGGTAAGCCAGTACCTGATGCAACAACTACTGTAGTGGCGGCGGCTAATGTAGCAGCAAACCCACGACTCGGCGTTAACTCAGTAATGTTATTGCCGACAGTGGCGATCACTTTATGGCCATACATGACGAGCCCTGCAACAATACCTCCACCACCTAACAGTAAAATCCATACAGGCATTGCTGTTTTCTGTGCAACTTCGCCTCCAGAACCGACCACGCCGACGATAGCGGCAAGAGGCCCTACTGCGTTGGCAACATCGTTTGATCCGTGAGCAAAAGCCATGGCACAAGCGGTAAACATCATCAATACGGCAAAGACTTTTTCAACGCTGGCAAAGTGGTAGTCGCGATCAGCGGCTACATCCACTTTTACTTTTCTCAGCATAATAATTCCTATAAGCATGGTGATTATGCCCACGCCAACAGAAATAAGTGCACTGTTAGTAAAAGATAAATCTAAGCCAATATGCTTTAACCCTTTAGTGAAAGTCACCATCGAAATGATAAAACCGACCATAAAGATATACATAGGGACGTAACGTTTAGCATTTTTAAAAGGATCTTCTGTATCTAAAATTAGCTTTTGTACGCTCCTAAACAAAAAGAACGCAAAGAAGCCTGCCGTAAGAGGGGAGACCACCCAGCTAGCAACAATTTTAGAAACTTTAGCCCAGTTAACAGCATCAACAGAAATGCCGACGGCAGCAAAGCCTACGATCGCTCCCACAATAGAGTGAGTGGTTGATACGGGCCAGCCATAATGCGTTGCAATTAATAGCCATATACCTGCAGCCAATAATGCTGAAAGCATACCAAAGACAAGGAGTTCGGGGGTTCCCGAGAGCAATGCCGGATCAATAATGCCTTTACGAATGGTCGCTGTTACAGCGCCACCGGCTAGATATGCACCGGCGAATTCGAAAAGGATTGCGATTAAGATAGCTTGCTTTAGCGTGAGTGCTTTAGAGCCGACAGATGTGCCCATAGCATTGGCAACATCGTTTGCGCCAACACCCCATGCCATAAAGAAACCAAACACGCATGCGAGAATGATAATGATATCGCCGTATTGCGCAATAATATTCATATCTATGCCTATATGCTAAAAATTAACGAGCAAGGAGAAGCTGCAAGCGGCTTCCTACCTGTTGCGCGCGATCTGCAAGATCTCCAATCCATCGAATTACTTTGTATAGGAACATAGCGTCGATAGGGTGGAGCTGTTTTTCGATAACAAATAGCTGAGAGCGAATTTCACGCTCAAGTCCATCATTTATGTGCTCTAAGTCATCTAGTTCAATGAGCATGCGCTCGACAACTTCAACTTCGCGTCCACGAAAACCAGTACTAACGAGTTCGTCGAGTTCATTCAGCGATTGAAGGGCTTGCTCGGATGTTGCTAGCGCTGAGCGCACAAAATCAAGCATAAGTTCCTGGATTTCTACAGGGACAGGCATTTCTCTTCCGAGCATGATGCCGCAAATATCTTTAGCCCGGTTGGCTATCTTGTCCTGCATACGTAGCAGTTCAAGTAAATCGGTACGCGGAACCGGAAGAAAGATGTTGTTAGGTAAGTGTTGACGAACATCCTTTTTCATAGCATCAGCTTCACCTTCAAGTACAGCAATAGTGTGCTGTATCTTTTTGGCTTCTTCCCAGTCGTCAGCTATTACAGCTTCAAAAAAAGGAAGTAACTGAACAGCACAAGCTTGTGCTTTTGCAATGTGTTCTTGCATCGGTTTGAACGGTGAACGCGCAAACATTTGCAGTATCGGGTTATTGGTGATCATGACCTCACCTGTATAGGATTTAGTTCGCGCGAAGTATACGAGGAGATGTCATGAATTTGTAGTAATAATGAAATAAAAATTTAAATTTAAGCGAGAGGGTTTCTATAACAGGTGTAGAACAAATGTTTGAACTGTATTGGGGGGCCTACATTTGAGGTTTAATGTATCTTTTTTGACATTAACGATAGCATTCGAGTTAATGGCGATTAATACGGATGGAGAAACACCCGATGGCAATAGAGACTGAAAGTAAATTAACACTACCTGTTCATGTGATCGCCCAAGTCAAAGCGTTATTAGTTGCTAGTGGTGCACAGCAATTAGAAAAGCAACGATTACTGAACTGGTATTTTGATACGCCGGATTTACTCCTATCAGCTGATAAGGTTGCTTTGAGGATTAGAGAGCAAGATGGTGCCTATATTCAGACGTTAAAAACGAAAGGCCAAAGTATTAATGGTTTGCATCAGCGTGCTGAATGGGAATGGCTAATAGATAAGCCAGAGTTACAGCACGAGCTATTGTTGGAAACAGAATGGCCACTGGCGGCACAATCAAAAGAGTGGGCGAGTGATCTTCACGTTATTTTTGAAACTAATTTTGATCGTTCAATCTGGATGCTTGAGCAGGCGGGCACGCTTGTGGAGATTGCTCTGGACCAAGGTGAAGTAAGTTATACCTCCGTGGCAGGTGATCATTATGTGGATAAAATCTGTGAATTGGAGCTAGAACTTAAAGAAGGCAGTGTTGAGCAATTGCTAGCAATAACGGCAGAGTTGGTGGCCGCAATTCCAGAGTTGCAGCCCAGCGATATTAGCAAAGCTCAAAGAGGTTACCAGTTGTATCATCAGGCTTTGTAGTACTTTGTCTCAATAGCATTCGTTTAATAACTAAAGATATTGTTACGATAGCGTCTAGTAGTAGGCTTTATGATAAGGGTCATCCTTATTGTTTTATCAGTTTGCTAAGCTCGCAGTATATTTTTGTTAAAGATGGAGTTTTTCTATGCAACAACCCGATTTCTCACTTGTTCCTTCATCTTTGCATACGCTACTTAATAAACAGTGGGAGCGTTTACAGGATGTTCTCGCAGAAAACGCAGGCTTACTGGTTGGTTCTATTCCTAAAGATTTGCTCCAAGTGGTTATGGGGAGTGATTTTGTAGTTGATCAACTTGTCAAAGACCCGCAGATGTTATCTGAGTTAATAGAAGACGGTGTGTTGGATCGAACTTATCAGAGCGATGAATATACAAAACGCCTTGCTGTGACGATAGAAAAAATTGATTCTGAAGCCGCGATGATGAGTTTGCTGCGCCGCTTTCGACAAAGAGAGATGGTCCGGCTTATTTGGAGGGACCTAACGCGCAAGGCTGCTATGGTAGATACCACTAGAGAGCTGAGTTGGTTAGCAGATGCCATGATAGATGGCACTTTAGATTTGCTCTATGAGCAAGGGTGCGAACGTTGGGGCATACCTTATGGAGTATCTGCTGAGAGCGGCCAGAAAGAGCAGCAAAGAATGGTTATCCTGGGCATGGGGAAGTTGGGCGCTAATGAACTTAATTTGTCTTCAGATATTGATCTGATTTTTTGTTTCCCTATGAATGGCGAAACGGAAGGTACTCGTAAAACGCTGGCCAATCAGGACTTTTTCATACGTTTAGGGCAAAAATTGATACAGGCTCTGGATACTCTCAATGCTGAAGGCTTTGTTTTTCGTGTAGATATGCGCTTACGGCCTTTCGGTTCGGCTAGCCCTTTAGCCTGTAGTTTTGCCGCGATGGAGCATTATTACCAAGATCAGGGACGCGATTGGGAACGCTACGCGATGATCAAAGCGCGTGTTGTTGCTGGAGATATGGATAAAGGAGCTGAGTTGTTAACGCAGCTTAGGCCTTTTGTTTATCGCAAATACATTGATTTCAGCGCATTTGAATCTCTGCGTGAAATGAAAGAGATGATTAACCGTGAAGTTCGACGTAAAGGTTTGGAATATAATGTCAAACTTGGCTCAGGAGGCATCCGAGAAGTCGAGTTTATCGCTCAGGCATTTCAGTTAATTCGCGGTGGGCGAGATAACCGATTACAACAACGGGAATTGCGTAATATTCTGCCGTTGTTACCTGAGTTGGTCGGGATGCCGGAACAAGCTGTAGAAGAGTTGATGGACGCCTATACCTTTTTGCGTAATGCTGAGCATGCGATTCAAGCTGTTGCCGATAAACAAACGCAAGAGTTGCCTCGTGATGATCTTGGCCAAGCGCGTCTGGCTTTTAGCATGGGGTTTGATGGGTGGCTTTCTTTTGAAGCCGCGTTAACGGAGCATCGGGCTGCTGTTAGCCGACACTTTGCGGATGTGATTGCACCTGCACAAGAGCAAAGTGAAGCAGAGTCGCAACAGAAAACCGAGTGGTGGGCCTTATGGTGTGAACAGCTTTCAGAAGAGGAAGCTATTCAGGTTATTACTGATAGTGGCTTTGATGATCCGAGCAGAGCTCTCAAACTATTAATGGATTTGAAAGCTTCTAGAACAGTACAGATGTTGCAGCAAACGGGTGCTGATCGTTTGAAACTAGTGTTGCCGATATTGCTTGATATGATTGCTCAAGCTGATAATGCCACGGTAACGCTAGCGAGAGTTCTGCAGCTAATCCAGTCAGTCCTTCGCCGCTCTGCTTATCTAGTGTTATTGGCTGAAAACCCCGCTGCGATGCAGCAACTGGTTAAGTTGTGTTCAAGTAGCGCTTGGTTTGCTGATCAGTTGGCGAAGAAGCCGGTGTTGCTCGATGAGTTAATCGATCCACGCACACTGTATTCTCCACCTGATAAAGAGCAATTAGGTGCAGAGCTACGCCAACAGTTATTGAGAATACCTGAAGAGGATACCGAGCAGCTGATGGAGGCTCTGAGGTATTTTAAAAGTGCGCACTTGTTACGTGTTGCCGCTTCAGATATTACCGGTGTCCTGCCTTTAATGAAGATCAGTGATTATCTCACCTGGTTGGCTGAGGTTATTCTCGAAAGCGTCTTGGATGTTGCGTGGCGAGTCATGGTTGAGAAGCATGGTCGGCCTATGAAGCAGGCGGGTGTTCCTTGTGAATTGGATTTTATTGTCGTCGGTTATGGGAAGCTAGGAGGGATTGAGCTTTCCTATGGTTCTGACCTTGATTTGGTATTTATTCATGACAGTGATTCCAATCTATTTACTGATGGCGATAAATCAATTGCTAACTCAGTCTTCTTTACCCGCTTAGGTCAGCGCATCATTCATATTCTTAATACCTTTACCGCGGGTGGCCAGCTATATGAAGTCGATATGCGACTGCGCCCCTCCGGTAATTCCGGTTTGCTGGTCAGTTCGCTTAAGGCATTTGAAGAGTACCAGCAAAAAGAAGCATGGACATGGGAGCATCAAGCTTTGGTGCGTGCGCGAGTGGTTGCGGGGTCTTCACGTTTAGGTGAAGAGTTTGAGCAAGTTAGAGCATCCATATTGCAGCAGGTGCGTGAACCTGTAGAGCTGAAAACTGCGGTTGTAGAGATGCGAGAGAAGATGCGTGCTCATTTAGGGACATCTGCGAAAGAGGCACAAGCCAAGAGTATTTTTAATCTTAAGCAAGACCTCGGTGGTATTGTGGATATCGAGTTTCTCGTGCAATACCAAGTGCTAGCCAATGCCCTGCGTTATCCTGAGCTATACGAGTTTACAGATAATATTCGTATATTGGATGCCGTTGAGAAAACTAAATTGCTGCCAGCTGAAGATGCAGAAGCATTGCGTGAGGCTTATAAAGCTTATAGGGCTGCAGGGCATCGGTTAACACTGCAAGAGCAATCAAATGTAATCAGCGAAGGTGATATGAAAGATTGCCGTGCTTTGATAGCGAGAATTTGGGGCTCTGTGATGGAGTCTTAAAGTAGACGCATTCAATGGGTAGAAAAAAGCCTGACGTAATTAACATAGAGTTAATACAGTCAGGCTTTTTTATGGGCGTATGTAATGCGAAGTGTCTGAGGCGCTTAAACGCGGGTTAGCCAACCATGTTTATCTTCAGCTTTACCCCATTGGATATCGTTCAGTGCTTGGCGCAACTTAAGTGTGGTTGTGCCAACGCCGCCATTACCAACCTTGTACTCGTTGCCCTTGTAGAGCAAAGTGCCAACTGACGTAAGCACAGCCGCTGTACCAGAAAGTGCGGCTTCGCAGCCTGGCTTAGCTGCGCGTTCTAGGAGTTCTGTAACACTCAGTTCACGCTCAGAAACTTTCATCCCCATGTCGCGAGCTATTGTAAGAATTGAGTCACGTGTTACACCGTGTAAAAAACTCTCATCCAATGCTTTGGTAATGACTTCATCACCATCAATCAATAAGAAGTTGGCAGCTCCCGTTTCTTGAACGTCACCATTTGGGCAGAACAGAACTTGGTCTGCTTGTAGTTCTTGTTTTGCTTTGGTTATAGGGTGTAAAGCGCTGGCGTAGTTTCCGCCGCTTTTAATCATGCCCATATGAGGAGCGCAACGCATCCCATCTTCTTCTAAGAGCAAGCGTAGTGTTGTATCGCCACCGGAGAAGTAATCACCTACGGGTGACAGTAAAATATATTGGCAAGATGTCTGCGTTGGCGCTGCAGCTTTACCAATAGCGGGTTCTGTACCAATATGTGTTGGACGAATATACATAGACCCTGGCGGTTCAGGAACATCGCTAGCAAAGCGTGCCACGGCATCTAAAATCATTTTCTCGGTTGCACTTGTGTTGATAGCAGGCAAGCTTAGTAAACGGCTGCTCTGTGCAAAACGTGCAAGGTTTTGGTCCATACGAAAAATATTGACGGACCCGTCGGCGTGACGAAATGCTTTTAAACCTTCAAAACAGGTGCTTGAATAGTGCAGTACATGCGCACCCGGGTGAAGCTGAAGGCTGTCGCTGGACACCATTTCAGCTGAACTCCAGTTTGTACCATCAAACCAAGAGATTGCCATTTCAGGCATAAAAACAGTACCGAACGCTGCCATGTAAACTACCCCAAAGAATCAAAAAAATAATAGATTATTAAGCTACCGCGTTGCCAAAGTCTAGACGTGAGATATTCGCGGCGCTGTTATAGAACTTTATCTCTAGATTGTAATCATCACAGCGGCAAAAGGGAATTGCTTCTGTACGCTAAAAATATAACGGCCTCTCAGTGGGTGTTTAGAGAAGACTCTTGTATTATGAGGCAAGTTTGGTGCTATTGCTGCGGCTAAGCTTCTTCATTTTATCCTAACTTGTATTGTGGAAAGCATGTGCCTGATATTTGTATTGTAAGTGATGGTAAGCCGGGGCACTTAAACCAATCACTAGGATTGGTTGAGGCTTTACAACGCCAGCGACCGGACATTAGCTATAGTCTTTGTGCTCCACAGTCTTTGGGTGCGCTCAGTTGGCTTGTGATACGCCACTTATTTAATAAAAACTCGTTACTTCCCGCTAAATTAGTTATTGCTGCTGGGCATCGAACGCATTTGACGGTGTTAGTTTATGGGTGGTTGTTGGGCGCAAAAAAAGTGCTTCTGATGAAGCCTAGTTTGCCTTTGCGCTATTTTGATGTGTGTCTAATACCTGAACATGATCAACCTGCTGCCCAACCCAATATTATTGAAACGTGGGGCGTACTCAACCGGATAGTTCCTGCACAAAAAAAAGCGATGACAGGTTTATTGTTAATCGGTGGGCCGTCTAAGCATTTTAACTGGGACGAGCAGAGTGTTTTAGATCAACTCACGTCTATTTTAACTAAGTATCCTCAATTTGATTGGGCACTAACGACATCACGAAGAACGCCTAGTTCTTTCTTAACGCAGTTACAAACACGTAAGTTAAATATTAAACTCATTCCTCATGAGGCAGTTGGGCTTAATTGGTTACCAAGTGAGTTGGCCGTTACAGAGCATTGCTGGGTGACGGAAGATAGTGTCTCTATGGTATATGAGGCGTTAACAGCAGGGTGTGATGTGGGGTTAATTACGTTAGCTAGCCATGGTGAAGGACGATTGCATCATGGTCTTGCGCGTTTACGTGCTTCTAATAGGGTGAGTTCTTTGCAGCAACCTCTTTTGTTGGATAAGGAAATTGTATTAACGCCATTCGCCGAGGCTCAACGCTGTGCCGCGCTTATTTTAAAGAAGGGTTGGTTATGAAGGTGATACAAGTCTTACCTGATTTAAATGGCGGCGGGGTTGAAAAAGGCACCTTAGAGGTAGCACAGGCGTTGGTTGAAGCAGGGCACGAGTCCGTTGTGGTATCTGCTGGAGGCTCGATGGTGGACGATTTACTGTCGCTAGGTAGTCGCCATGTTTGTTGGGATCTTGGCAGAAAGTCATTAACTACATTGCGACATATCTGGACGGTTAGAAAGTGGTTGCGCCAAGAAAAAGCAGATATTTTGCACTTACGCTCACGCATGCCCGCTTGGATTATGTGGCTAGCGTGGAGAGGTTTACCATCGAATGAGCGGCCGCGTTTAGTCACTACCGTGCACGGCTTGTATTCAGTATCTTGGTATAGCGCCATTATGTGTAAGGGCGAGAGAGTTATTGCTGTCTCTGACACAGTTCAGCGCTATATTACTGATAATTATCCGGCGACTGACTTGAACAAAGTTGTACGCATCTTTCGAGGTGTCGATCATGATGAGTTTCCATATGCTCAATCGCCTAATGATCAATGGCTTGATGCATGGTACAAACAGTATCCTCACACCAAAGGTAGCGTTATTTTGACCTTGCCGGGGCGTTTAACGCGTCTGAAGGGACACCATGATTTCATTGAACTAGTGGCAAGTTTGAAACAGTCTGGATTGAATGTGTGTGGTCTTATCGTTGGTGGTGAAGACGATAAACGAAAAAGCTATGCTGGCGAGCTATATGCGAAAGTAAAAGATAATGCGTTGGAAAATGTTATCTTTTTCACAGGGGCAAGATCAGACATTCGTCATATTTATGCAATAAGTAATGTTGTTTTTTCACTATCGAGTAAACCTGAATCCTTTGGCCGTACTGTTTTGGAATCGCTGCGAATTGGCACAGCAACAGTGGGCTATGATCATGGCGGTGTTGGTGAGATTTTAACTGCATTATTTCCTGTTGGATTGGTAGCTAAAGGGGATGTTGGCGAATGTGCAATACGAACAGAACAGATAATTAAAGAGAAATTAAAGCCAGAGAATTCATCTCTTTTTACTCGAAAAGAGATGCTGGAAAGCACATTGGCTCTGTATTGTGATTTACTAAAACCAGCTGATAGAAAACAATTTTAGATAATGATAAATCTTACTCAAGTACTCGCACTAGGGCGAACCCGTACTGTATACCAGCATCCTAGTGCCGCTGACTGGCTTATAAAAATTGAAAACAGACATACATTGGCAGCGGTTGGGAAGATTAGTTTATTTCTGCGTGGTTTGATGCACCGTATATTTCCGTTTTTTTCAGAAAATGCACGTGAACTACGAATATATAAAAAATTAGCGTCTTCTTTAAAAGAATTTATTCCTGAATATGAAGAACAACTGGTTATTACTGATAAAGGCCTAGGCTTAGCATGCCGGCAAGTGCTAGATGATAATAGCGATTTGTCGAAAACCTTGGGAGATTATTTGAGAGGTACTGATGCCTCCCCTGAAACGTTAAAACCACAACTGGAACGTTTCTTTCAAACATTACTCTTAAAAAAGCTCTATTTTTTTGATTTTAACCTTAATAATTTCCTTATTCAGATTCATGATGGTCAACCGACCCTGCGTTTTATTGATCTTAAGGGATATAGAAAAGATCGTTCAGTGTTGCCAATAAGTTATTTATCTTCATTTTTAGCAGAACGTAAAATGAAGCGAAGGATTGAAAGGTTATACAAACGCATTATGTTGTAATTAAGCACCGTTTTATTATCTGTATTGCGTGCTTATTAGTGAGATTTTTCGTGCCTTAACGCACCTCCAGTTATTTGTAAGAGAGATACTTTTATGATTTCTAGTCTACGCCGCAGCGGTTGGACGGACCTGCCGATTGTTTTGGTAGCGCTGACTGTTTTGTCTCAACCGTTCGGGGTGTCTTTTGAGCTTTTTACACTGGTTATGGCGATATTGGGAGTCAGGCATTTAATCATTAATGATAATCACTTTAGGTGTAGTTCTGGAGTAAAGTGCTTTACGTTATTGTTCGCCTGTTTCTGGGTCCCCGCACTACTTTCGCTACCTGATGCCTACATGCTTAAAAAGGATGCTATTGATACCTTAGGTATGTTGCGTTTTTACTTTGCTGGTGTGTTCGTCATTCATGCCGCCTCGTCAGTTAAAGTGCATGAGCGTCTTGCACGTGTTGTCGCTGCCATCGTTATTTTCTGGATAGTAGATGCTTGGGTTCAATTTGTATTCTCTGCGGATATTTTTGGAATAGTGAGCTATTCGTCGAGTAGAGTTAGTGGTTTATTTGGTGATGATCCTGTTTTAGGCTGGATGTTAGTTGTTTATATGGGTATTACCGCAGCCGCTGTATATCAGTGGTTAGGTAAAGTGGGGTTCTTAATAATACTTCCTATATTGGTAGCTACAATTTTTATAAGTGGTAATCGAGGCGCGTGGCTAGCTGTCGCTTGGGTGTTTTTGTTTGCCGTAATTATTGCTGCGCTGTGGAGAGTGAAAGTTTCCAAAAAAGTAGTGTTGGGCAGTTGTTTGGTGATGGGCGTAGTTATAGCGGGTTTGTCGACTAACGAAGGGTTGAAAGGACGTATCACGCATACTTTTCAAGGACTCGGCACTGCTGATTATGCTTCATTAGATAGAGCTACCGCGTACCGCTTAACCTTGTGGAGCACAGCCGTAGATATGATAGAGGATAACTGGATTAACGGCGTTGGTCTTAAGAGCTTTCGTTATGCTTACCCTGACTATGCAGAGCCGGATGATGTTTATATGTTGCGCTCCCCTGAGGGAAAACCGAAGACGGGTGCATTTCATGGCCATCAAATAGTTATCGATGCACTAGCGGGTACTGGCTTGTTTGGCTTTATTGGTTTGTTGGTCGCATTCTGGTTAGTGTTTTGGCGATTTTTTTGGCGGGTTGTCAAGATCAAACAATGGATCCCAATGGGGTATTATTGTGGGATGGTTGGGGTGTTATTTCCAATCAATACGCACCTGTCATTATATAAAGCCTATTGGGCGCAAGCGTTTTGGCTACTGGCTGCACTGTTAGTAGCTTCTTTAGTTACTTATGCGCGGGAGGTGAGTGACGATACAAGAAATTCTTCCCTTCTGGGTGAGTCTTAAAACGTCGGTGGACCCACATATATTGACTAGGATCTTTTAGAATTCCTTTTTCAAGCTCTTGGTTAATGCGTGTGGCATCTTGAACGTCATCGCCGCTGGGGAAGTTTTCAATAACAGGAAACAACTCTAACTCATAACCTGAATCGTCGTGGCAGCGATGATGGGTAAACATTAATATTGGCGAATCGTTGAGCTTTGCGAATCTACTCGTTGCAGTAATGGTGGCAGCAGGGACATTAAAAAAGGGAGCATAAACGGAGTGTTTAGGCCCGAAATCCTGATCTGGTGCATACCACACGACCTGATTATTACGTAAGGCTTTTAGAACTCCGCGTAGGTTTTTCTTCTCAATGGTTTGGTCAAGATGCTTTTCACGTCCTTGTTTAATAACCAAATCCATCAAAGGGTTATTATGTTTGCGGTACATAGCCCCGACGTTATAAAAGCGAGCCAGCAATCGCCCGCCCATATCTAATGTAGAAAAATGCGCACCTAATAGAATCACGCCTTTGTTTTGTGAAAGCGCATCATCTAGGTGTTTTTTGCCTTTTAGGGTGACGGGCATACATAGAAACTTATCGTCTCTCCACCAACTCATGCTGGTTTCAAACATACCGATAGCATTGTTTTGAAATATGTTGCGTACTAACAGTTGTTGTTCTGCCGGAGTCTTTTCTGGGAAGCACATCTGGATGTTAACTTCGGTAATGTGTCGGCGTTTTTTAAACAGCCGATGCATCAAAGTACCGGTACTTTTACCCAGTGTGATTTGCGTTGTGTAAGGTAGATAGCTAATCACGTATAGAATGCTGAGTCCGATCCAGGTAAGCCAGTATTTCGGACTAAAAAAATGTGTATTGTTGATTGTCATAAAAGGTCTTTGAGTAAATATATAAGACGATTGTAAGAGGCTTTTGTTGTGGCAGCAAATACTTACAAAAGATGGGTATAATGATGGCTCTTTTTGAGTGTGTTTTCAGTTGAGGGTCGGATGAGTTCAAATAACACCAGCCAAGAGATAAATGACTCGCAACAGAGTACTCAGAACAAACCACTGAAAGGTGGATATCGGCGTTTGTTGGCTTATGCTAAGCCATATTGGCCGGTTTTTTGTGTCGCTTTTGTAGGTTATGCGTTTTATGGGGCGTCACAAGCACTGTCTGCCAAGTGGTTAGAAAGTGTGGTCGACTCAGTAGAGCAGGGGCGTTTAGATGAACGTGTCTGGTTAGCATTGGCAGTATTAGCCATTTTTGCACTACGCGGTGTAGGTACTTTTCTGGGTAATTATTGTATTAGCTATGTGGCACGTTACGTTGTCCATGGTTTGCGAACAGACCTGTTTGACCGCATGTTGATGTTGCCTGCTCAATATTACCAACAGCACTCATCCGGCGATCTGTTAGCACAACTTACCTATAACGTTGAACAGGTGACAGGAGCCGTAACAGACGCTGTTAAAGTGTTAATACGTGAAGGGCTTACGGTCATCGGCCTGTTTGGATATCTGTTTTACCTTAATTGGAAACTAACGCTTATCTTCGTTGCGGCAGCACCCTTTATTGGTATTGTGGTTCGGATTGCGTCTAAGCGTATGCGTCGCTTAGGGCATCGAATTCAAAAGTCTGTAGGTGATATTACTAATTCTGCTTCAGAATCTATTCAAGGGTATCAAGTCGTCAGAGTGTATGGTGGAACTGATTTTGAGCGTCAGCGCTTTCATGGTGCTAGTGATCTTAATCGCCGTCAGTTTATGAAGTTGGTCGTGGCAGAGTCGATCAATACCCCTGTTGTTCAGTTTTTAGTGGCAATGGCGTTGGCTGCGTTGATGTATCTGGCGATGGCTCCGTCAGTGATGGGAGGCATGAGTACAGGTGAGTTTGTTGCCTTTATCACGGCGGCAGGAATGATTACAAAACCGCTGCGCATGCTGACAGAAATAAACGTAAAAGTGCAAAAAGGTATTTCAGCTGCCGAGGCAGTCTTTGCCACGATGGATCAGGAATCAGAAAAAGACGTAGGGACACTGCAGGTTGATAGGGCTGCTGGGCATTTGTTGTTTGAGAATGTTTGCTTTACCTACCCTGAGACTACTGAAAAAGTACTTTCTGATTTCTCTCTTGATATACCTCATGGAACAACGGTTGCATTGGTTGGTAAATCAGGCAGTGGTAAATCAACCTTTGCTGGTCTAATTCCACGCTTTAATGATGAATGGGAAGGGCGAGTGCTGCTCGATAACCAGCCATTAGAAAGTTACCAGTTGGCCTCTTTGCGTGATCAAATTGCAATTGTTAGCCAAAGTGTTGTTTTGTTTAACGGTAGCATTGCAGAAAACATTGCTTATGGTTCGATGTCTTCAGCAAGTATTGAACAAATTCAGGCCGCCGCAGAAGCTGCGCATGTCATGGAGTTTGTCAGTCGCTTACCTGATGGATTGCAAACACAGGTTGGTGAAAGTGGAGTATTGCTATCAGGCGGGCAGCGCCAGCGTATTGCCATCGCTCGCGCTATTCTAAAAGATGCACCGATTTTGATTATGGATGAAGCGACTTCCGCCTTGGATACTGAATCAGAAAGACACATTCAGGATGCGTTAGAAGGGGTAATGAAAGATAGAACCACTTTAGTTATCGCACATCGATTATCGACTATCGAAAAAGCCGATATGATCGTAGTAATGGATCAAGGGCGTATAGTCGAACAAGGAAACCACAGCGACTTACTAAAAAGAGAAGGTGCTTATGCGCAACTCTATAAAATGCAGTTTAGTGAGTTAGCGGATGACTAATATCCCTCGGTGCCTTTATACCGGACTGTTTTACCTGCTTACTCCTGTTTTACTCATACGCCTGTGGTGGCGCGGGCGAAATGCTCCGGGGTATCGGCAGCGTTGGTGGCAGCGCTTTGGCTTTGTTTCTGATGTAACACGTAACCCCCTGTGGATTCATGCTGTTTCCGTAGGAGAGACGATAGCTATTGCCCCGTTTGTTGAACGCTTACTTACTGAATACCCTGGCTTACCTATCGTGATAACAACGATGACACCCACGGGTGCGAACCGTGTCGACGCTATTTTTGCTGACCGTGTCATTCATTACTATTGCCCCTATGATCTTCCTGATGCGGTTGGTCGATTTATTCAAAGAGTTCGGCCACGCGGCTGCCTTATTGTAGAAACTGAGCTATGGCCGAATATGATTTTGGGCTGTCAAAAAGCTGGTGTGCCTGTGATTGTGGCTAATGCTCGTTTGTCTGAGCGCTCTGCAAAAGGTTATGCAAAGGTTCGCGGCTTAGTAGAGCCAATGTTATCAGCGTTGACCTTACTTGTGACGCAACATCAAAGTGATGCCGATCGCTTTTTACAATTAGGAATGCCCGCTGAGCGAATAGATGTATCAGGCAGTATTAAATTTGATATTCAGGTAAGCGACGATATACGTGAAAAAGGTGCTTTGCTCCGTCAGCAATTAGGTAATCGCTTTACCGTTATCCTGGCGAGTAGCCATGAAGATGAAGAGAAGCAATTTTTAACCAGCCTTCAGTCATTAATGGATCAGTATCCAGATCTTTTAGTGATGTTAGTGCCTAGGCACCCTGAGCGTTTTGAGTCGGTTTATCAAAGCGCGCTGCAACACTCCGAAAAGGTGGCGCGCCGCTCAACAGGCGACTCTTTGAAAGCTGATGAAGCAACTAAGATTTATCTGGGCGATACGATGGGAGACCTGATGCTCCTTTATGCAGCAGCAGATGTAGCAGTGATGGGAGGCAGCTTTGTTAATGTCGGCGGGCATAATCCGCTAGAACCTGCGGTATTGGGTATGCCCGTTATCATGGGACCTTATCATTTTAATTTTACTGCGATCAGCAATGCGATGGCGCAAGCGGGGGGAATGCAGCTAGTAACTCAAATGACTGATCTGCCTGACTTGCTTGAGAAATATCATACTACGCCTATCAAAGTGGCAGAGCATGGCCGTAATGCCTTAACTTATGCTGATTCTCAGCGAGGTGCACTTGATCACCTTTATACCGAAGTGACCAAGCGGTTGATATAGCTTGTGCTTAGCAATCGAACGTTAAGCTTTCACCGGTTTGGGTAACATAAGCGTGATTGAGCATCTCGACTAAAGGTGTTTTTCCACTGTCACGTAACCATTGCTGGCTATCGGCGTCATAATCAAAATGAAATCCACCATCTTTAGTCGCCAACCACAGTTGAAGCACGGGTGTTTGACGAGTGAAAATGATTTGTGTGCCGTTTTCGCATTTGATGGTAAGTACGCCACCACTAATCAGATAATCAATATCAGAGTCTGCATCATCGAGACGTTCTTCAATCTGTTGCAAGGTGTTATCAACGAGATCGTTAAATTCAGATTCGGTCATCAGTAGGCTCTTTGTGAAGATAATTAAGTGAATGCGCAGTATATCAGCTTTTGTACGGTACTCATTAGCCGCTTTTCAAGGGTATAATTGATCAATTATTGTCTATCAAATGAGAATTGTATTGTGAAATTTAGCTGGGCTTGGATGTTGGCAGGAGTAATTCTTCTATCAGGTTGTGGACAAAAAGGGCCGCTATATTTGCCTGAGCCAGTAAAGCAGACTGAAAATCAGTAACGCATACAATCAAATAAGTTTTACGAGTGAGAAGAGTTAATGGATAGTTTTGAGTACCGTGATGGCCGCCTACATTGTGAAGATTTAGCGCTGGATAAAGTTGCAGAGCGTTTTGGTACACCAGTGTATGTATATTCTCGAGATGCTATTGAACGTGCTTATCTAAATTATGCACAAGCGCTTGAAGGGCGTGATGCCTTGGTTTGTTACGCCGTTAAAGCCAACAGTAACCTCGCTGTGCTTAATGTCTTGGCTAGGTTAGGCGCAGGTTTTGATATTGTTTCTTTAGGGGAGCTTGAGCGAGTACTTAAAGCAGGTGGGCTAGCGAAAAACATAGTCTTTTCTGGTGTTGGTAAGCAGGCTCATGAGATTAAGCGTGCTTTGGCGGTAGGTATCCGCTGCTTTAATATAGAATCAGAAGCTGAGCTTGAGCGTGGTAATACGGTTGCTGGTGAGTGTCCGCAGGTTGCTGATCTCTCGTTTCGTGTTAAGCCTGATGTCGATGCGGGAACACATCCTTATATCTCAACAGGGCTCAAAGATAACAAGTTTGGTATTGCCATTACGGATGCTGAGCGTATTTATTGCCATGCTAACAGCTTAGAGCATGTCAATGTGGTCGGCATGGACTGTCATATTGGTAGTCAATTGACTGAAATTGCTCCCTTTATGGATGCACTGGATCGCTTGCTTGTTTTGGTTGATAAGCTAGCTGAGCAGGGTATTCAAATCCATCATTTAGACTTGGGTGGTGGTTTGGGTGTTTGCTATGCCGATGAAGTGCCGCCGACGCCGCAAGCATATATCGGTGCTGTACTTGAAAAACTTGGAGACCGAGCGCTAGGGCTTATTTTTGAACCGGGGCGCTCCATTGTCGCTAATGCTGGCGTTATGCTGACGCAAGTTGAGTTTCTAAAGTGCACAGATCATAAGAACTTCGCTATTATTGATGGTGCAATGAATGACCTTATTCGCCCTTCGCTATACAGTGCTTATCAAGACATTATCCCTGTAACGCTTCGTGAAGAGGGAGAAGCTAAAACTTATGATTTAGTTGGGCCTGTTTGTGAGACCGGAGATTTTTTAGGAAAAGATCGCGATCTTAACCTACAAGCCGGTGATCTGTTGGCCGTGTGTTCCGCTGGTGCGTATGGTTTTGTCATGAGTTCAAACTACAACACTCGTCCGCGTGCTGCGGAAGTGATGGTAGATGACAACGAAGTATTTGAAGTCCGTGCACGAGAAACCTTGGTTGATTTGATGCGCGGTGAAGTTATGTTGCCTAAAGGGCATTAAACGGAATATATAACATGTTGGTACGCTTTACCAAAATGCATGGCTTAGGCAATGATTTTATGGTCGTTGACTTGGTTACACAGAGAATCCGGCTTTCAGAAGAGAAAGTCAGGAAACTGGCTGACCGTCATTTAGGCATTGGTTTTGATCAGCTATTGCTGGTTGAACCACCGACCAATCCAGAAATGGATTTTCGTTATCGAATCTATAATGCCGACGGCTCTGAAGTTGAGCATTGTGGTAATGGTGCCCGTTGTTTTGCACGTTTCGTACGTGATAAGCGCCTTACTAATAAAGATGTGATTGCAGTAGAAACCGCTAATGGCAAAGCAATACTCACCATTTGTCCGGATAATCAGGTCGAAGTCGACATGGGTGCTCCTGAGTTGTTGCCTAAGGCGGTTCCGTTTATTGCGCAAGAGCAGTCAACGGTGTATTCGGTTGACGTGGAAAGCCAGCGTGTGGATCTCTCAGTAGTTTCTATGGGGAATCCGCATGGCGTGCTCGTGATCGATGATACGGACACTGCTCCTGTTGAAACACTCGGTCCATTACTTGAAGCGCACACACGTTTCCCTGCAAAAGCGAATATAGGCTTTATGCAGATTCTCTCTTCGACAGAAGTGAAATTGCGCGTCTATGAGCGTGGGGCGGGAGAAACGATGGCATGCGGCACTGGTGCTTGTGCAGCGGTTGTTGCAGGGCGCCTTCGAGGTGTTTTAGATGAAAATGTTCAGGTGCATCTACCTGGAGGAACTCTGCAGGTTAGTTGGAAAGGCGGTGAAAAAGACTCCGTTATGATGACGGGGCCCGCAGCGACAGTGTTTGAAGGTCAGGTGTTTATATGAGTCAAAATGAAAATCAAAAGGTGCAAGCAGCAGAGTTTAATGAAACTGATGTAGCTGATTACCTAGCAAAAAACCCTGACTTTTTTATGCGCCATAAGCCTCTGCTAGAAGTGATGTCTGTACCGCATGAAACGGGTCGTGCCGTTTCATTAATTGAGCGCCAGACGTCACTGCTTCGAGATCGTAACCAAAAACTGACGATCCATTTATCTGATTTGATTGATATAGCACGCCATAATGATTCACAGTTTGAAAAAACTAAACGGATGGTATTGGCGCTGCTCGATTCTGCTACGCTGGATGATGTTGCTGTAGCTTTAGAAGAAAGCTTGTGCCGTGATTTTTACGGTGATGAAACCTCGCTAGTGTTGTTTAGTGATAATCCGTTAAATGTTAATAATCTGAAAATTTTACCTCGTGATACTGCAGGGGTGATTGAGCCGTTGATGAAAACAAATATGCCGACTTGTGGGCAATTATCATTGATAGAGAACCGTTTTCTATTTGAAGATGATGCGGTGAAAGTTCAGTCTGCAGCGGTGATTCCTTTGGTCAAAGGGGAAACAATTGGGTTGTTGGCAATCGGTAGTTATGATCCTTATTACTTCCAGAGTAGCCAAGGTACTTTGTTCTTATCCTATGTGGGTGAAGTGCTAAGTCGCGTGGCAAGTCGCATCGTGCATGAGGAACAGGTGTAAAGCCGATGGTTAACCGCAGTTTTGCTGATCAACTAAGTACTGCGGTTGATTTGTTTCTAGTACACCTTCATTCAGAACGGCACTTCTCCTCGCATACATGTGATAGTTATCAAAGAGATTTAAATAAGCTGGTGGGTTTCATCGCTGACTGCAGGCTAACGCAGTGGGATGATGTTTCTGAGCGCGAAATTCGTGCTTTCGTTGCCGAAGTTCACCGTGAGGGTTTAAGCGGTAAAAGCATTCAGCGCTGCCTTTCAGCTATCCGCAGTTTTTATCAATATATGGCAGTTCTTGGGCGAGTTTCACATAACCCCGCTCAAGGGATTCGAGCGCCTAAAGTGGGGCGTTCACTACCTGAAACTTTGGATGTTGATCAGCTGAGTCAGTTACTGGATTTTCCGGTTACTGATGCTATTTCATCTCGGGATAAAGCGATGATGGAATTAGTGTATTCATCAGGCCTGCGTGTTTCAGAACTTATCAGCCTAAATATTCACGATATTGATTTTCGTGATGCCAGCTTAGTGGTCACAGGTAAGGGAAGGAAAATGCGTATGTTGCCTGTAGGGCGAGTCGCTCTAGAGGCCGTTAGTGTCTGGGTGAAGTACCGAACAGCGTGGGCTGATTACACTGAGAACGCACTCTTTATATCTAAAAGTGGTAAGCGACTGACTGTGCGTAGCGCTCAGCAGCGTTTTGATCATTGGGCAAAGATTATGCACACTCAAGGTAAGGTTTACCCGCACCGTTTGCGTCATAGTTTTGCCAGTCATATGCTTGAATCCAGCAGTGATCTACGTGCTGTTCAAGAGCTGCTGGGGCATGAAGATATTTCGACAACACAGATATATACACATTTAGATTTCCAGCACCTGATGGATGTCTATGAAAAAGCCCACCCAAGAGCGCAGAAAAAAAATGATTAAATGTATTACTTTTGATCTGGACGATACTTTGTGGGCAGTAGGCCCGGTTGTTAGGGCGGCAAACCACACCTTGTATGAGTGGTTATATGAGAATGCTCCACTCTTTAACCAAACCTATCAGCTGCGTGATCTCAATACACTTAGAGACCATGTGCTTACTCAGCAGCCAGAGATTAGCTATAGTGTGTCGCGTATCCGTATGGAGGTACTCAAATACGGATTGAAGCAGGCGGGCTATTCGGCGGACATCACGGCTAAGCTCGCAGAAGAGGCTTTTGCTGTATTTTATAAAGCTCGCCAGAAAGTGGAATTTTTTGAGCATGCATTGTCGATGCTCGAAGCACTTAAAGCTAGTGGCTACATGTTGGGGGCTATTAGCAATGGGAACGCGGATGTGCAGCAAGTGGGCTTGTCACACTTGATGGATTTCCAGTTTAGTGCTGACAGTGCGGGCGTTGAAAAGCCAGACCCACTGATTTTCAAACAGATGCTAGCACATACTCAGCTTAAACCTGAGCAGGTGATTCATGTGGGTGATCACCCTATTCATGATATTGAAGGGGCACAAGCTGCCGGGTTATGGAGTATTTGGGTGAACCTTAATGAGGAGCAATGGGAGGGAGATCACCTCCCTGATGCTGAAGTTAGCCGCCTTGGTGACTTACCTGCCAAGGTTGAAGAGATTCATGCTACCCGGCGTGCCCGCTTATAAGTATGCAACCTCTATCTTGAGAGTGCATGTATTACAGATACGTGCATTTTCCTTACTCTGCAATAAACATCTCAAGTAGGTCGTTTAGGAAGAGCTGCCCTTGGGGCGTGGCTTGCAGTCGATGCTGATCAAGCAAGCCCATTTTACGTGAGCTTTTTAATGCAGTCCTTATCTTGTCAACGTCTAGAAAGCTGCGCTCCTGAAAGACACTCTCATCAACGCCGTCCACTAAACGCAAGGCATTCATCATAAACTCAAAAGGGCGGTCTGTATGGCTAATTGCCTGCTCTCCACCGAGTGGGTTGATACTGTGCAAATAAGCTTTAGGTGAGCGCTGTTTCCAGCGACGCAGAATGAGGTCTTGCTCAGGAAACGATAGTTTCCCATGTGCTCCAGCACCAATACCTATGTAATCCCCAAACTGCCAGTAGTTCAGGTTATGCTGAGCACGGGCTGATTTTCCTTTTGCATACGCTGATACTTCATACTGCTGAAAACCATTATTTGCCAGTAGTTGTTGCCCCGCTTGTTGAATGTCCCACAGGGTTTCATCTTGTGGAATAAGCGGTGGCTTTGTATAAAACTCAGTATTAGGCTCTATCGTCAGTTGGTACCAAGAGAGGTGGTCTGGACCCAGATTAAGCGCTGTTTCTAAGTCATTGAGAGCCTGTTCTTCTGTTTGGTCAGGCAAGCCATGCATTAAATCGATGTTTAAATGAGGAAAGCCTAGTTCTCTTGCCGCACTAATGGCTGTTTTTGCTTCGTCACCGGAATGAATTCGTCCTAATGCTTGTAAGTGCTGAGCGTTAAAACTTTGAACGCCGACTGACAGGCGATTCACGCCTGCTTTCAGGTAGCCCGCAAAACGCTCTTGTTCGAAAGTCCCAGGGTTGGCTTCCATGGTTATTTCGATATTGGAGGTAAACGGGATAATCTGGTCAGCACCGTCTAAAATCCGTGCTATTGCATCCGAGGTAAATAAACTAGGGGTGCCACCACCGATAAAAATGGTATCTATCTTGCGGCCTTGCGCACCTACTTGCTCCAGCTTTAGGTCAGCCAACAGAGCTGATACATAGGCGGCTTCTGGTATTTCGCCTTTCACCGCATGCGAATTGAAATCACAGTAGGGGCATTTGCGCACGCACCAAGGAATATGAATATATAGCGAAAGTGGTGGTAACGTGCTCATTAATGTCTGCCTGTCAGTGTGTTCTATAAAGTGTTACTGCGATGTGTCGTTGTTTAGGTAGCCACTGATTTGCTGCAGAAACAGCTGTACCGCTTGGCCGCGGTGGCTGATGCTGTGCTTTATCTCAGGGGTAAGCTCAGCCGCTGTTTTATCCATGTTATTGACAAGAAATAGAGGGTCATATCCAAAGCCGAATTCACCGCGTGGAGCGTGAGCGATGCTACCTTCTAGTGTACCTTGGCAAATAAGAGGCATTGGGTCTTTTGCATGGCGCATATAGACCAGCACACAA
>JAWUYS010000005.1:0-34001 GCA_034110685.1 Neptunomonas sp. | reverse complement strand
TCAATAGCCTTCCCACCGTCATAGCGCATAGCTGCCGGCAAAAAGTGATATTGAATATTAGGCCACTTCAAACCTTCACGAGATCGAATAAAGCCACAAGATTCAAAATGATTAGTTGCCCCTAAGCCATCTTTCAACAGCATCCAGCGCGCACCTATAATGCCCTTACTCACTAGATTAAGTTTGCCATTCAACGTAATGGGCTGCTTGCAGTGGTATTGGAAGTAAACCTCCAAATGATCTTGTAAGTTCTCACCAACACCCGGCAAGTCATGCACAAGTTCAACACCCGCCTCTTTCAATACTTTCGCAGGGCCAACGCCTGATAACTGTAGCAAATGCGGTGAACCAATTGATCCTGCGGCTAAAATAACTTCTTTATTTGCAGTCGCATTAATCACGCTGCCATTTTTTTCATACTCAATACCAACAGCGCGCTTACCATCCATGATGACTTTACGAGTCAGTACGCCACTTATTAGCGTCAAGTTAGAGCGCTTCATCGCTTCACGTAAATAGGCATTAGAAGTGGATGCTCGCACACCTGCCTTCACTGTCATATGCATTGCACCAAAGCCTTCTTGGCGGTAACCGTTGTAATCACCGGTAGTCGGGTAGCCCGCATCTTCACCCGCATCAATAAATGCCTGATAAAGTGGATTCAGCTTCATGTCGTTACCGTTACAAGTAAACACAGGGCCGCTACCGCCGCGATAGTCATCACCGCCCTTAACCCATGTTTCTGCTTTCTTAAAATAAGGCAAACACTGCTGATACCCCCATCCAACAGCACCCTTTTCGCTCCACTCATCAAAGTCGCACGCATGACCACGGACATACACCATGCCATTTATCGACGAACCGCCACCCAGCACTTTTCCGCGCGGGCAATGCATAGAGCGACCATCCAGATAAGGCTCTCCTTCGGTATGAAACTGCCATGCATACTTGGGAGTATTCATTGGATAAGACAGCGCCGTCGGCATCTGAATAAAGATACTCTTATCCGAACCTCCCGCCTCCAACAGCAGCACATTGTACTGGCCATCTTCAGTCAGGCGGTTAGCCAGCACGCAACCGGCAGAGCCTGCGCCAACAATGATGTAGTCATATCGTGTATCAGTGGTCATACTAATTTTCATCCCTCAGGTCGCTGCTTAGACACTCGTTTGTACTGGCTTAATACTGCTTTTAAAGCTTAGATATAAGGACAGTCAACATCACCCAGCTCAACATAAACACTTTTAATCTGCGTATAGTGGTTAAGTGTCTCAATGCCATTTTCACGACCAATACCTGACTGCTTATAACCCCCTACCGGCATTTCTGCAGGCGATGCTCCCCACGTATTAATCCAACAGATTCCCGCCTGAAGACGAGCAATGACACGGTGCGCCCGCGCAAAGTTTGTTGAGAAAACACCGGCAGCTAAGCCATACTCGGTATCATTAGCACGTCGAATAACTTCCTCTTCATCACTGAAGCGAAGAATAGACATGACAGGCCCAAATATTTCATCTTTAACGTTTGGCATATCATCCGTACAGTCTGCAAACACGGTAGGTTTAACAAAGTAGCCCTTCGCTAAATCACCCTCTACAACACGCTCACCACCACAGGCTAAACGCGCGCCCGCCGCTTTTGTAGCATCTATAAAGCCGAGCACTTTATGCATATGCTCTTCAGAGATAAGAGCGCCAACTTGCGTATTCAGATCAGTAGGGTCTCCAATGATCATTCGCTCGGTACGCTCTACTACTTTGCTGACAAATTCATCATAGATACTGTCGTGTACAAACACGCGCGTACCATTCGTGCAGACTTCGCCTTGTGTATAAAAATTGGCTAATAATGCACCCGATACAGCGTTATCAAGATCAGCATCGCCAAACACGAGTAAAGGTGACTTTCCACCCAGCTCCATAGTGACGTCTTTCAACGAGCCAGCCGCATCAGCCATGACTTTTTTGCCTGTACCGCATTCACCCGTAAATGAAACCTTGGCTATTTGAGGGTGACGCGAAAGCGCCTGCCCAACACGGTAATCACCTTGCACAACGTTAAATACGCCATCAGGCAAGCCCGCTTCGGTAAAGATCTCTGCCAGCTTTAAAGCACTTAGCGGTGTTTCTTCAGAAGGCTTAAAGATCATGCAGTTACCTGCAGCCAACGCAGGCCCAGATTTCCACATAGCAATTTGAATAGGGTAATTCCAGGCACCTATACCGGCACAAATACCCAAAGGCTCACGGCGGCTGTAATAAAAATTATTACCGCCAAGGTCCTGCTGCTGCCCATGTATTGTCGCAGCAAGCCCCGCGTAATATTCGATAACGTCAGCGCCGGAGGCAATATCAACACAGTTCGCTTCCTGTATAGGCTTACCTGTATCCAGCACCTCCAACATAGCAAGCTCATCATTACGCTCACGCAGAATAGCCACAGCACGCATTAGAATACGCCCTCGTTCGGCACCACTCATCGCAGACCAAACAAGGAAGCCTGCCTGCGCTGCTTCTACCGCTTTATCAACATCGGCCAGTGACGCTTGCTGAACATTAGCCAACACCTCTCCTGTAGCTGGGTTACGAGTGATAAAGCTTTCACCCGAAGTGGCATCTTGATATCGACCATTTATATAAAGAGTGTGCTGCATCTAACTATATCCTGCTGATTGCGTTTCATGGCTACCCGGGTTGCAAATCGCTCCACCGAATATCTACCTAAATATTGATACCTGACAACGTGTTCTATTAACGTTTTTTGCTCTACCTAGAGCCTAGTGTACGCTGTTATCAGATTTTTTATTGATTGAACGTTTAATTAAAAATAACTTTGACTAAATTTTATTCAGATGTCAAAAAGTTAGATCTGTCGCAAACAGGAAAGCAACCCCAGATCCGACACCAAACGATACAGACAGTTAAGCCACTTTTAATGAAAATAATAACTTTTAGAAGATTTTAAAAGATAATGATAAGCAACCGACAATATTAAAATGTCGCTTAAAGTTAAGTTTTTAATTGTATTCGAGAGGAGTTTTGACGAGAACAGAGAACAACTTGTCGCTTTCAGTTAATTACCGACTTGTGAAACGGACCTTTTCACCCGCCATCAAGATAAATAACCTGTTATAAAAATTCAGATAAAAGCCCTCCTCTATCTTGAGTTAGGATAAATCAAATGGCGCAACAGCTATCCCGACATAGAGAGTCGGCCGTGAGCTTGGCCCACGGCCTAAAAAACACAATGTGTCGTACTGACCATTAGAATCAGCAACATTTTCAAGCTTTTGAATATCAGACTACGTTTCGCGTTTCGTTATACCATTTCGCCCAGGAAAATCAGGCGCTAATTCCCTGGCATTAGGCATCTTCAGCCACAATCTATATAAATGTCGTCTACGTTCTACTTCGTCGTAATCTTCGAAACTAGTACGGGAATGAAAAATTGTATAGTTATTTGCAAACTGGATATCACCTGGCTCCATCATCATATCTAAACGAATATCTGGGTTATTTAAAGTCGAATCAATAAGGTCTAGAGCTTCAACTTCTACATTCGATAAGGGAGCACCTGCATTATTTTGTGCAATTTCTATATATTGACGTAAATATCGAGCGCTTAACTTACCCTTATGATAACTAAAGATCGGCGTAAAACCGGCCTCTCCATCATCAAGATGCTCCAATTGGAATAGACGGTGGAGAAGCCCAATATACTCTGGGTTTTTTCCCAAAATCTCGTTATAAAGCGTCATCGCACTTGAAAGACTACTCATACCTCCTGATTTTGCTTTACGAAGAGAAAGCAAACCAACAACATCCGATAGATCGGCGTGATAAGGAAGATATTCATTGGTTTCATAAACACGAACACTTTTCGGATCTATTGCCCCAATATTTTTGACATGTCCTAACATATCGCCTTTTAAATTTTGCGGGACAGGCGTACCCATATGAAGGCCAAGACCATAGTAAATAATGGCTGCTTCATCATCTGTATAACGCTCAATTGGCAAGCCGCGAATTAATATGAAACCCTTGCCATTTTCTAACTCTTCATTGAAGTAAGCGATCTCTTTGGAGAGCTGAGTAATCGGAAAATCTTCTTTAGTAAAGTCGGGTACCTGCAAACCTTTTCGCTTAACATTTTCTAAGGCCTTTTCAAGAATGCTAATTGACTCATCGGACCAATGATAAATCCATGAATCGTCGTCTTTTAAATCCTTTCCTTTCCACGCTGATGGGTCTGTAATTTTTTCTTTATGAATGACGCTCATTATCTATTCCTATAAAAAGCAGGTTGTTATTTTTTTGATACGACCCCATAAAGAAATGAGCACCGCCCAACCTGATATCCCAAATATTTATCGAACTTAGCAACATTTAAATCACACTTAATGGATTTTAAGACACTTTAGCGAAAATCTGTTTTCGTAAATCTTGCTCTTTTTTTAGAATAAACATAAAAATACAGATATAACAATAATTATTTTGTGGGCTTTATGAAGCTTAAATCAGCGCCTCACCATCTAAAATTTTCTGCTCACAAAGCTGCTGAATCAATTCGATGATGAGAAGTTCAATAGCCCGACAGGCCGATGTAAAGGGTCTATTTTCTAAGCGGACGATAGCGTGAATTCGATCAATCGAAGGGTTAATAATCTTTAGTGCGTCCAAATCTCCTCGCTGCAATTCAGTTGTCATCACATCGTATGGGATGATTGCATTGGCAATACCGCTATTCATCAAGCAGCGCAGCGTTAAGCCCGTATCTTGCTCGTACTGAATATTCAAAGGCCACTTGGCTTCCAGTGCTTTTTGTTCAATATGCAATCGAATATTATGCGGGCGTGAGGGGGCAACCAGAGGGTAATTTGATAACTCCTCAAACAAAATTGTGCCGGCCTCATGCCCTTTCGCCACCCCTTTGCCCACCAAGTGCAACGGCTCCCGGTAAACCGGAATAACATGTACACCACTCAAATCAGCCGCATTGGGAATCAGCCCAATATCAGCCTTTGCATCTGCAATTTGCTGGGCGGCATTCAAGCTCATAGCATCATAAATTTGTAACTGTACTTCTGGGAAACGCTGAGCACATTCAGTGACCAACAAGGGGATCAACGTGTAAGCCTTCGATGCATCGATAACAACACTAACCTCACCACGCGGAGAGAACTCATCGCTAATAACATCCGCTTTTGCAATATCAACCTGACGCAGTATCAACTTTGCGTGATGGACCAATTTCTCGCCAGCAAGTGTGAGCTGTACCCCTTTGACACTGCGAACAAATAACGATACACCCAGTTCATTTTCTAACGCGGCTACCTGATGGCTCAACGCTGGTTGCGCGATAAATAATTCACGAGCGGCGGCAGAGACGCTACCCACCTCTGCAATTTTCAGAAAATACTTCAGCTGAGTAAATTTCATATTTCCATCCATAACTAAAAAATATGGTTAATCATAGTTAATATGTATTTTTTTAAATAGCATTTCATCTTTAGAGTCATCTAGGTTCCCGCCTCTTCAGCGAGCCACTTGGATACCGCCATGAACTCAAGCATTGCAGCAAGCATCAGAACACAAAGACTTGCCAGCCTCATTCCAATGCTGAGCATGTTGATTCCTGAGGATGCAATCTTGAGTGAACCAGAACAGCTAAAAGCTTACGAGTGCGATGCATTCACCACGATGCGTCAAATGCCGTTACTGACAGTACTCCCTGATACCATCGAACAAGTTCAGCATGTTATGCGTTGCTGCCATGCCCTTGATATTCCTGTCGTGGCTCGTGGAGCAGGCACAGGGCTAACCGCAGGATCTATGCCTGTAGAGAACGGTGTTCTGCTTGGCATGAGCAAGTTCAATAAAATACATGATATTAATCTGCATAATCGCACTGCATGGATAGACCCTGGCGTTCGCAACCAAGCCGTTTCTGATGCCGCCGCACCTTACAATCTGTATTTCGCACCCGACCCATCCTCACAGCTCGCATGCTCAGTGGGCGGAAATGTTGCTGAAAATGCTGGCGGCGTTCACTGCCTCAAGTACGGTCTGACCGTCCACAATATTTTAGAACTGGACGTTATCACCATTGAGGGTGAGCGCATGACCATAGGCGGCCAAGCGCTGGATGCCGCAGGATATGACCTCATGGCAGTAATGACGGGCTCAGAAGGTTTGCTAGGGATTATTGTTGGCATCCGCGTAAAGCTTTTAGCGAAACCTGCCAGCGCTCGCGTGTTACTCGCCGCCTTCGCAACCATTGAGGATGCAGGCAATACCATTGCTGAAATTATAGGTGCAGGCATCATTCCAGCTGGCCTTGAAATGATTGATCAAAAAGGCATTCAAGCAATTGAAGCACTAATGCATGCTGGCTATCCGGTTGATGCAGCGGCAGTAATTATCTGTGAATTAGATGGCAGCGCTGAAGAAGTAGAAGATGAACTCACCAGTGTTATCACAATTCTTAACCGCTTAAATGCTTCGGATATTCAAATATCAACCAACGAAGCTGAAAGCAAACGCATCTGGGCTGCTCGAAAGGCCGCTTTCCCTGCACTCGCTTGCTTAGCTCCAGACAACTACGTGATGGACGGTACTATTCCACGCCGAGCGCTGGCCCAAGTGTGGACAAGAATCAATCAACTCGCTGATGAATATCAGCTTCTTGTAGTGAATGTCTTCCACGCTGGTGATGGAAACATGCACCCGTCAATATTGTTTGATTCCTCCGATGAAGATCAACATAAACGCGCCAACGAGCTTGGCACACGCATTCTTGAGTTATGCGTTCAAGTGGGTGGGACTATTTCAGGAGAACACGGCATCGGTTTAGAAAAAATAAATCAGATGTGTCTACAGTTTACCGATGCAGAAATAAGCCAATTTCATTCACTAAAAAACGCTTTTGACGATAAATCGTTACTTAATCCTGGCAAGCAGATCCCGACCTTGGCTCGTTGCACTGAGTTCAATGCGATGCATATACATAATGGCGAAATGCCATTTCCTCATTTGGAGCGGTTTTAAATGCTTTCAGCTCAGCCTCCCTCAATAACGGCAAGAACACTGGCAGAGCAAGTCAGCGCAGCTTACAAAAATAGATCACCGTTAATAATACTTGGTGGCAGTAGTAAAGCATTTTATGGACGACGCACCACAGGTACCAAGCTATCTGTTACAGGATATAGCGGCGTTATCAATTACGAGCCATCTGAGCTTGTCATAACGGCGCGTGCAGGCACCCCATTAAAAGAGATAGAAGAACTCTTGGCAGAGCATGGTCAAATGCTTGGCTTTGAACCGCCTTCTTTTTCTGATAGCGCCACCCTTGGCGGTACCGTTGCATGTGGAATTTCGGGGCCTCGCCGCCCTTATGCTGGCGCTGTCAGAGACTTTGTTTTAGGCGCGACCATCATCAACGGTAAAGGCGAAATTTTAAAGTTTGGCGGCCAAGTCATGAAAAACGTTGCAGGCTATGATGTTTCACGTCTGATGACTGGTGCATTGGGTACATTAGGCGTGTTGCTAGAAATATCACTCAAAGTCATTCCTAAGCCAGCTTTTGAAGAAACCCGCATACTTCCCTATAACCACCAGCAGATGAGTACTTTATTAAGCACATTGGGCCGCCAGCCAATACCGATTTCTGCTACGTACCTTTATAACAACCTTTTATATATACGTTTTTCCGGCGCTAAAGCAGGGGTAGTATCTGCGGCAGAAAACATAGGTGGCGACGTTCTCAGACAAGCAGAGCTTTTTTGGCACCAACTGAAAGAGCAGCGCCTCCCTTACTTTAATCAAGATAGAACTTTATGGCGTGTGTCATTACCTCCTAGCGCCCCGCGCATTCCTGACTTACTAGTTGATACAGAGTCGATCACCGAATGGGGAGGAGCACAACGTTGGGTGTACCCCAAAGATACTGATGCGTTACAGCAATGGGCTAGTGATAATGGGGGGCACGCAAGCTGCTTTCGTAATAGATGCGGCGCTAGTAACAGCAAGGCGAATAGTAGTGATGCAAATGGTTCTACTTTCAGCCCTCTAAGCCCTGCACTTCTTACATTAAGCAAACGCATAAAGAACAGCTTTGACCCACACAACATTCTCAATCCCGGTCGTTTATACAAAGACCTATAACTAATTAATCGCTGGGAGAGATACCGTGCAGACCAACATAGCTGAATTCATTGAGAACACCCCACAAGGTAAAGAGGCCGATGCTATCTTGCGTAAATGTGTACATTGCGGCTTCTGTTTAGCAACGTGCCCAACCTACAATTTACGAGGCAATGAATTAGACAGCCCTCGGGGCCGTATCTATTTAATTAAACAGGTTTTAGAGGGCCAGCCAGCCTCCACGATCACACAGTCACATCTTGATGCTTGCCTCAACTGCCGAGCCTGTGAAACGACCTGCCCAGCCAATGTTGACTACCACCGCCTTCTTGATATCGGCACACAGATTGTAGAAACCCAAGTACCTCGCTCTTTTGCACAAAAAGCGCTGCGCCACTCTATACTCTGCGTTCTACCCTATTCAACTCGGTTTACCCCTCTACTGAGAGCCGCACAATATATTCGCCCATTACTACCAAAAGTACTAAAAACCAAGGTCCCTTTGCGGCCATCAAAAAGCAGCTGGCCACAACGAGTGCATAACAAACGCATGCTAGTGCTAGAAGGTTGCGTTCAACCCGGACTCGCACCCGACATTAATGCCGCGGCAGCGAGGGTGTTAAGCCAATTTGATATCTCGCTAGTAACTGCTGATAAAGCAGGTTGTTGTGGTGCGATCAGTTACCACCTTAATAAGCAGGAAGACAGCCGAGATTTTATGCGCAACAACATAGACGCATGGTGGCCAATAATAGAGCAAGGTTGTGAAGCAATAGTAATGACGGCCAGTGGTTGTGGTTCGACAGTAAAAGAGTATGGAAAACTGCTTAAAGATGATCAGTTCTATGCTGAAAAAGCAGCGCGCATATCTGCACTCACAAAAGATCTGGTTGAAGTATTATCAGACCTTCCGTTAGAAAAGCTCACTCTCAATGCGGCCAGCAACATTGCTTTTCAATGCCCCTGCTCACTTCAACACGCTCAAAGCTTGTCAGGTACCGTTGAAACTGTGTTAACACGATTAGGCTTTCCAATAAAACCCGTCAGTGATGGACACATCTGCTGTGGATCTGCAGGCACCTACTCTATTTTCCAGCCAGAACTCGCCACTCAGCTAGGCATGCAAAAAGTTAAATCCCTTGAGAAAGTTAATCCAGACATCATCGCCAGTGCCAATATTGGCTGCATAACGCACCTGTCGAGTAAATCCAAGATTCCTATACAGCACTGGATTCAGATCATTGATACCGCCATGACGAACACTCCAGACAACTCACTTTAGCAACCTAAAACTCGCCATTCATAGCTTTGAAAATAAGCCTTTATATGAAGGCATACAATAAGAAGGTAATTCATATGAAATTAAAAACTTTGATTAAATCATCTGCAGGGCTGTCATTAGGCCTTCTGTTATCAGGCAGTGTACTTGCTGATTCGGTAATGCGTGTTGCTAGCTGGCTTCCCCCAACTCATCCACAAAATGCCATTGTTCTCACAACATGGGGTAAGTGGATAGCAGAGGCCACTCAAGGCCGTGTGAAAATGAAGATTGAATACGGTATGGGTCATCCTAAAACCATGTTCGACCTCGTAGAAGATAACGTTGTTGATGCTAGCTGGAGCGTTCATGGTTATATTCCAGGACGCTTTAAATTGACTGAGTCTGTTGAACTGCCCAACTTAAATGCGAATGCCGAAGCGGCTTCTGTCGCATTTTGGCGAGTCAGTAACAAATACTATAAGCAAGCAAATGAACACGAAGGGCTTGTTGTCGCCGCCCTTTTCACGCACGGCCCTGGACAAATACACTTAGCAGAACCGATCGACTCCCTTGCTGATATGAAAAACCGTAAGATTCGTCTTGGTGGTGGTATTCAGACGCAACTTGGTGAACGCATGGGGGTGACAGCCGTCGGTGCACCGGCACCTAAAGTGTACGAAATGATGCAGCAAGGTGTCGTTGATGGTGTGTTCATCCCTACGGGTGAACAGAAGACTTTACGCTTGAATGAAGTCACCAAACAACTCGTTTTATTACCCGGCGGCATGTACGTCATGAGCTTCTCTATCTTTATGAATCCAGACTTCTTAGACAGCCTTAGCAAAGAAGACAAAGCTGCAATTCTTGCCGTCTCTGGTGAGAAACTATCAGCCCTTGCAGGACGTGCATGGGATGGTGGTGATACAGAAGGACTCATTGTTGCCAAAAAAGCAGGGGTTTCAATTTTAAAAGTTAAGAAAGGCGACCTCATCGATAAAGAGTTTCAAGCCATGATTATCGGTATGGATGAAGACTACCTTGAACGTGTTTCTAAGCGCGATGTTGATGCAGCGGCGGCATTAAAAGAGTTACGTGAAATTGCTCGAAGCTATGTGCCTGAAAGTGCACAAGCTAAAACAGCTCAAAACTAATTTAAGCACAATATACTCCTGATAGGCGCTAACCTAAATAGCGGCGTTCACTCCGGCCATCCACGTAATTAAGGATAACCGGAGTGCTTTTTATAGCATAAAGTAAGGCTATTAATTAAAAACCACCACCCGTACTGAAGCCGCCACCGCCATTGCGCTTGCTACTTCGTCCACTTCCGGGAATACGAAACCCACCGCCTCCACCACGTGTGCTCGGCCATCTAAATGTGCTGCTACGGTTTGATGTGTGCCTGTTTGATGATCTACCACTAATACCGCCACTACCAAAGTCCGGCTGAGCTCCGCGATTATCATAACGCTGATTGCGTTTAAGCACTCGCCACACATCGCTACCCGCCACAGCCCCTTGTAAGAACTGGCCTAATACAGACTTAATAAGATTTTCATTACCAAAGCCGGAACGAACATCATCAAAACGGTTATTTTTGAAACTATGACGTACGCTTTCCAGCTCTTTCAATTTTGCTATTTTTGCAGAATGCGCACGGCGAAAATCGGCTAAATCATCTTCACTATCTTCATAGCGGTCCTGATATTGGCGAAGCTCTCTGACTAACTCATCATCAACAGGTGATAAGGTTGCTCTGACATAGCGATCTATCTGATACACATCTTTATGCGCCATCGCATCACTTAAACACTGGATACTACGCTGTGTATATTCATCAGTTCCAGAAGTAAACTCAGCGCGCTGCTCCAACGTTGCGCTCAACCGGTTTTCTAACGCCTCTATCTGGTCATCTTGCGTATCTAACCTTGCACGCGCGCTATCTAAACGCTGCTCCACTTCAGGAACGCCGGCATCCGATAAGGCTTGCGTCTCTAACGTTTGAAGTTCAACAAACGCACCCTCAGCTTCAGCTTGTACTCTTTGCGCATGCGCAATTAAACGCTTAGGAATCTCTTGAAGATTCCAGTAATTAACGCGATTTTTCTCATACTTTATAAGCCCAGAGACCCACTTATCCAGAGAACGTGTTAACAGCCCACCTACATAATCAGGCGTAGCAAACTTACGCCGCCACAAATACATAAACAGTTTATCTTTTTGATAAGGTTCATCTTTAATATCCATATCAGATTGAGCTGTCTGGCTTTTTTGTAACGCCTCAGCGGCGATCGATTCAGCCTTACTAGCACGCTCAAACTGAGCTAAATAAGCAGAATCCTCACGCAACGCTTCCTGAATGGTGGTTTCATTCTCTGCGAGGTCTTTTGATATATCATTAGCAACCAACAACAGATTTTCTCTCTCGATTTCTGTCTCTTCTAGCTGCTGTTTCAGGTCTTTAATGTCATGCTCAACCTGTTGAATATACTGAAAACGCTCACTCAAAATATTTTTAGCATCAAGGTCGGCTGCAGTCAGGGTATCTTGCAGCTGCCCAGTATCTATCTCTAATAAACGAACCTTAGCAATTTCATGAATCACTTTGCCTTGCTGTCGCAGGTTATCAGTCAGGCTTTGCGTCAGCTGCGTTAAACTCTGATCCAGACGATCAATATCGTCACGCACCGTCCGTAAGGTACTATCGATACTGTTTAAGGCTGTTGAACCACTCCACATCATCTAAACCCTTCTATTAATTGTGCTGATAAATATATGTAAAAGTGCCTAACGTTAGGCTTACCATTTCGTGATAGTGGCACCGCTGGTAGCAATTTTATATTTTGGTTTCAAGTAACCCGCAGGTTTATCACCCACTATATTTTTCTGGATAATGCCATCATCACCCTTATCAGCAGCCACTGAGTTAAAGGTTCGATAATCAACCCTTATCCCCCACTTATCCACGTCACTATGCTTACCTGATTCTTCACTCATCACTGGCAAGGTCAGTACACTATTACCACGACCAATCGCTTCCACAATCAAGTAGTAGTTTCGTGCACTGGAGTTAACATCGGGAATGCGCCAAACACCAGACTGCTCACCAGGGCGAGATACGATTCTAATTTTGTAGCTAACCCTTAACTGAGTCAGCATGTTTTCCATATCGCTTAATAACGACTCAGCCACTTTAGGTTTACTATTGGTTAAAGCCGCACTAGCTGAGCCCTTAAGCTCTTGCGCCTGAGCTATCACTTGGGGGTTCTTGGCAATCGCTTGTATCTCGTTATACGTTTGCTGCAACGTATCTGGTAACGCCTCAAGTGCTTGTTGCTGAGGCCTTTCATTTAGAAAGTAATTCCCAGCATAAATCACACTCCCGACTAACAAGAGTGCCACAACAGGCTTACCCCACGTTTTACGACTTACATAAAGATGAGCCAGCGTGGTAGAAAAGTTCTTCTTTGTCGGATAGAACTTAAAGCGGTCTTCATCCAGCGCTTTGATACCCTCTTCCAATATATGATCAGGGACATCCATTCCTTGTTCAGCATAGATTTCACGCAAACGTTCGAGTAGCTGTTCACTTCGCGCATCCGTGCCAAGTTCCCGCTCAACCATGCCTTGACGATGACGTAGCGTATCCACTACATCCATAGCCACCATAATATCTTCAAGCTTCGCTCTGGGTACTTCAACCTGGTCAGCAGAAGCACTGGCCGCATTAATACTATCCATTCAATTACTCACCACTTTTGAACGCATCTAAAATACTGTTTAACAACAACTGATCAACTTACTTTGCTTGAGAAAAGTCAGGCAATGGTAACGAGCCGCCGCGCTGAATAACACGTGCTAAACGCTGTTTGCCATCTTCAACGGATTCTCGAATTTCTTCTGCATTTTTAGTTGATAAGATGCGCATCTCTTCAATAATTTCTTGCGAGCGCTCCTGAAAATTAACAACTGACTCAACTAATTTTTTCACCGATTCAGCACGAATCGTGGGGCCGTAACCAGCTTTAATGGCTGCTTCTTGCACTTTTCCGCCGATAGAAGCTAGGTCTTCCAAGCTTTTTGAGACACCATCTTTCATTGCATTAAGTGTTTCTGTGCTTTCGTGCAAACCAAACATGCCTGTATAAGAAGCCGTTAATGCCGTAAACACAGATTCATTGGTGCCAAAAAAAGTAATCGATTGCTTGTATACACGATCCTTAGCACTGTTGGTTTGCATTAAACGCATCATAATAACTTCAGATGTGTTGTAGCTAACGGTGAGGTTATCGGACAGGTCTTTAGCTACCTGATAGCGATCTTCTGCAAACTGTAAACTACGCATGCTCTCGTCACGGGCTAACTCAAGCTTGGCACGCTCGGCAAGATCATCACCTACAAACTGCTGTACCTTATCACCCGCCTGCTTCAGCGCGTCTTTCTGTGTATTCCACAACGCTTCAGTTTGCTTTAATAGGTCAAGCGCATAAATTTCGGATTCTTTGATCGCACCACGAAAATCTTGGTAGGCATTTAAAATCACATGTTCACGTTCAATTTGATCTTTAGAGTCACGTGCTACTTCTAAGTAAGTATCTTTAATCTTGTCAAAACGGCTGGCGATATCACCACGCGTGACTTTCATCCATGCATTGCTGGCACGCTCGAACGTATCAATTTTTCCATCTTCAACTTGCTCAACCATCTTTTTGGCATCATCACGAATACTATTAAAAGACTCGGTAATTTCTGCATAACGCTGACCAATTTTCATCTGAGATACTTGCTCACGTACAATCTCATTAAAAACAGAAGCTTGAGTCAAAGTCCTGGCAATAGCCAAGGTTTTAGTCTCATCAATATCAGATAGACGCTCAATGAGAGCGACTACAGGGGCTTCATCTACTTTTTCAGGCATCAAGCCTAATTCCCGAACCTGGGACAGTGCTTTATCAAGGTACTTAAAGGTCAGATTTGACATGATGGCTCCTCGTTAAAAATGGATAAGCGTGCAGATGCAACGCAAAAAATGATAATTATTTAACACTATATGCTTTAAAGATGTAGCGGAGATTAACACGAAAGAAAAAATGTGCAGTTTGGGTAATACTCAAGAACTAAATGAGAGGAGGTAGTTGCTCCTCCCCCCTACTATAAAGCTTGTTTATTTGAGTTAGTCGATCAACATATCAACTAGCTCAACCGGTAGCGGCTTACTAAAATAGAACCCTTGGAACTGTGTACACCCCATTTCAGTCAATCCTGCCACCTGCTCTTTGGTCTCCACCCCTTCTGCAACGCTTAACAACCCTAGGTTATCCGCTAGTTGAAGAATAGTCTGTGCAATAGCCGCATCTTTTTTGTTAGTGACTATTTCGTCTATAAATGACTTATCTACTTTAAGCGTATCGATAGGAAAATTCTTAAGATAACTTAAGGAAGAATAACCTGTACCAAAATCATCTATGGCCAGATTAATCCCTAGGCTCTTTAGAGAAACAAGTAGTGCAAGTGTCTCATTAATGTTCTGAATAATGGCAGACTCGGTTATCTCTAGTTCCAACAAAGAAGGATCAAGCCCAGAAACCTCCAGTGCACTGAGAACTTGCTCAGAGAGGTTTTTATGATTAAATTGCAGAGCAGATAAGTTAACAGCCATGCGATAAGATTTAGCACTTCTCTGAGACCACTCATGCGCTTGCTTACAAGCCTGCTCAAGTACCCAGCCACCAATCGGCACGATTAGACCTGAGGCTTCTGCAATATTTATAAATTTATCGGGAGACAGTAGGCCTTTAATAGGATGGTTCCACCGAAGAAGCGCTTCAAAACCAATAATTTCATTAAGCTCAGCGTTGAATTGAGGTTGATAATAAATCACGAGTTCATCATTCAACATAGCGGATCGCAAATCGTTTTCTATGGAAAGTCTATTTTTATGGTAGACATTTAGCTCTTCAGAAAAGAATTGGTAATTATTGCGTCCGTTTTCTTTCGCATGGTACATAGCGACATCAGCATTTTGTAACAGCTCTTGAACGTTATCACTGTCATCCGGGTACAACGCAATACCAATTGTCGCCGTGATATACACCGTATGACTATCCAGGATAAATGGCTGAGATAATGAATCCAGCACCCGTTGCGCAATAGTCACCGCATTATCAACATCATTAACTTCACAGAGTAATACGGTAAACTCATCACCCGCTAAACGAGCAACTTTGTTTTCTGAGTCGTCAAGACCTACCGTAAGAACATCGGATATACGAACTGAGCTTTTTATTCTACTCGCGGTCTGTGTTAACACTTGGTCGCCTACATGGTGACCATAGCTATCATTAATGTTTTTAAAATGATCTAGATCGATAAATAACAGAGATACTTTTTCATTACGGCGCTTCGCCGTAGATAAAGCACCTTCGAACTGATCGAGGAATAAACGGCGATTAGGTAGCTTGGTGAGCGTATCGTAGTATGCGTAATATGATATTTCTCGCTCAGTATTCTTTTGAGAAGTAATATCGTGCAAAGTCCCGATGATTCGCTTGTGCCCGTATTCTTCTATTATATCGGTGCGGTCATGAAAAATAATAACTTCGCCATCAGCGCGAATCACTCGATATTCAATATCGTAAGACTTGTTTTCATGTAACGCTTGTCGAAATGCATCACTAAATATTCGACGGTCCTCTGGATGGATGCACCTTAAAACAGAGCGATACATTACTGCATCATCAATTTTTTTAATATCTAACATTGAGAACAGCTCTGTGGAGCACTCAATGAATGGAGACTTAAAGTCCCACTCCCAATACCCTAAACGAGCAATTGATTGGGCTTTTGATAACTTTGACTGATTACGGCTCAACGCCAAAAGCGTTTTATTCGCTTTAAGAATATAGCGCACTCGATGATTGAACAAAGGCCACTTTAAAGGCTTCGTCATAAAATCAGTTGCACCAACTTCAAAAGCCGTTTCTATGTCTTGGGGTTTATCCAGAGCCGTCACCATAACTATGGCGCATTGAGCACCCATAGCAGAGCTTCTCAGTTGCTTACAACACTCAAAGCCTGTCATTCCAGGCATAGAAACATCAAGCAAAACGATATCAGGCGATACTTCCTGAAACACCTGTAGCGCTTTATCGCCACTATCCGCTTCAAATATTGTTAAATCTTTATCCTGTAATGCATATTTCATTAGCATACGGATACCCGGATCATCATCAACGATAAGCACTGTATACGACATATCTGACTTACTCATATTGAAGAGTCCTCTAGCAATCCATTTAGGGTATCTGATGTTTTTTCAAAACAGCTATATAGTAGTGGCGTTAATTCACTCGCTTCATGAGCTAAGTCTTCTCGCCCTAAATGCTCTAACCTTTTTGCTATATCTGATAAGCTCTCGGCGCCAATGTTTGCGGCACTGGATTTAAGTGAATGAGAAAAAAGAAATAAAGACTCACCATCGTTTTCATCTATAGATTTTTTAATATTTTCAATTAGCTCAGGAGTTTTTTCAAAAAACAACGAAATGATCTGCTGAACGATAGAGTCATCTGGTGCAATGTTAGATATCTCTTCTAAAACACCAAGGTTAACTATTTTCAGGGTATCATCAGCTACCTCTTCTTTTAGTGGCCTTGAGTCACTACCCATCCACTTGTTTAGACATAACTCTAATTTTTCACGTGTGAAGGGTTTTATTAAAATATCATTAGCCCCGGCACGGCGAAAAATCTTACTCACTTTAGGCTGAATATCAGCAGTCAGCGCAATGATGGGGGTTTCATAGTTAAGCGACTCATGCCCTAATTGGCGTATTCTTTTTGTTGCTTCAACGCCATCAGCCTCAGGCATATGATAATCCATAAAAATTAAATCATATTGCTTAACTGTTGCTTCAGAAATTGCCTGCAAACCATTCGAGACGACACTGCATGTGTGGCCAAAAGATATTAATAAATTTTTAATTACCATTTGGTTAATTTCATTATCTTCAGCAATTAATATTTTACCTTTCCTATGAAAATCTACTTTATCGATTTCGATAACATTTAAAGATTTCATATCCACGTTTACTTTAGTTAACGGGATTGAAAACCAAAACTCACTGCCGACTCCAACAGTACTCTGCACGCCGTACTGCCCATTCATGAGCTCAATTAACTGTTTACAGATAGCTAGCCCAAGCCCTGTTCCACCATATCTTCTTGTAATCGTGCTATCAGCCTGGACAAAGGGTGAAAAAATATTATCTAAATATTCAGGAGATATTCCAACACCGGTATCCTTAACCGTAAACCGAAGCAGGGTTTCTGACTGAGTATAAGATTGAGAAACACTGATTATTACCTTCCCTACATCTGTAAATTTCACAGCGTTACTTATAATGTTACTTAAGACCTGCCTAATACGCATAGAGTCGCCCAAGTATGAGCCTTTCGCTATTTCCGGCATATTTAATTGAACAGCGACCCCTTTTTTTCTAGCCATAGGAGCCTGCGACTCAACAACACCCGTCAGAAGCGAAGTTAAACAAAACTCATTGTTTTCTATCTCAACTTTATTAGCATCGAGCTTTGAAAAATCTAAGATCTCATTAAGCAATGACATCAAGGAATGTGCAGATATGTTCAAGTATTTGATTTTTTCTGATATATCTTTGTCGAACTTATGCATTTTCAAAAGCTCTGAAAATCCAATGATTCCATTTAACGGTGTTCTCACTTCATGACTCATAACGGCTAAAAATTCAGACTTAGCTCGATTTCCTTCATTAGCCAGATTTAAGGCAGTGGCTAATTCTTTAGTTCGTGATTCAACACGAAGCTCTAACTCTGTATTTATAGACGCTAACTGCTTATCTCTTTGGTATATCTCAGACAGCATATTATTAAAATTTCGCCCTAGCACTTCGAACTCAGTCGTTGAGCTTTTAGGTGCAAGTTTTGTATAGTCCTTTTCATCTGCAATTTTTTGTATTGTAAAAAGAAGCTCATCAAGTGGCTTAGTAAAAATTCTTTGTAAGAAAAGCATTATCATAAAACTAACAAGAAGTGCCAAAATACTAATAAGAAAGACCCAATAATATAAGTCATTTATTCTATGCCTAAATGTCATCAAATTATCGGCAATATAAACTAACCCAACAACATCCCCTTCACTGAATACCGGCATATAAGCATGCAGCTCATTTTCATTATTATGAACTTCACTCTTTGCATTTTTTATAATATCCATAACTTCATGTTTCATAGATTTCAAAGGATTTTCAGAAAAGCCATATTCTGAAAAAACTTTTCCATCTGCATCATAAATTATAGCCTTGTAGATATCTGGTTTTGCTTTTAATGAGTCTAATGTATTTTTTGCTGCCACTGGGTCTAAAAATAATAAAGCAGCCACTGTATTTCCTGCTACCATCTCGCTAATGGATGCTAACTCACTTTCTGCTTGCTCTTTTGCAGCACGTGTTTGGCTACTTATAACTGCCCACAAAATAACAACAATAACTAAAACAACCAGAAAAACCATTGATAGTAATAGTCTTACTTTAAGAGATTTAAACATGTTCATTAGCGTTTAACCTCTATTGCCAACTTCAGCATTTGAGAACTAAGAACTATTTTTGATTTATTGACTGGAACCAAATTAATAAGAAACCTTAAACGATTATCTTTGACTTTTATCTCTATCATTCCACCTTCATCATAAAACCCTGAAATATCAGAAACTGTCAAAATAGGTTTATCTTTAACTTTTATAAATAAACGATTTAATATTTCACGCTTAGATTTATCAATATAGATAAGGTGGCATTGATCTACATCGTCAATATTTTCAATCTGTTTTATTGATACTAAAGATTGAGAAATTTTCTTACCTGAAAGACGATCCATACTCGATTTATACAATTCGCTAAAATAACAAATATCCACAGTTTCTTTAGCAGCACTTTCTGGCCAGACCGTGAATTTTGCAAAATTATAAACCAACGCGGCTTTTAACGGATAAACATCAGCGCTCTGTGCACCAAGCGCAGCACTAAAGGAAAGATGAGAAGATATCCCTAATATTATAAATAGCTTAAGAGAGCTCTTACGCATTATGTTAAAAATCATCATTCATCTCTATCAAAATGAAACTGACAATTTGCCATAATATGAAGGTTCGACTCGATAAGGTATATGGAACTGTTCTGCCTCATACTCTACGTATGAGCCACCTAACAAGTTCTTACCAAACAAAGACACAGTAACACCCGAGGCAGGACGCCAATTTACACCAACATCCACTCCTTGATGGCTACCAATAGTATTATCTGAAAAGGTAAAAGGAGACAGCGCTAACACGTCACTGGTATGTCTCCATGTGGCATTCATATCAACATATTTATTGAGAGACCAGTCTGCATTTAGAGATACAACATGCCTTGGAGCATATGTATTCTGAGTGAGACTCTCACTAAAGCTACCTTCAAAAAAACTATAGTTAAGCTTCATTTTAAAATCGTTTGCGACTAACCATTGAGCAGAGACTTCCATCCCATAACTATGCCCATAATCATTATTTGAAAAGTGATTACGTTGCGTAATAAACCCGCTGGGAACGGTGCTTAGATCAGGCCTGCCTATGGTTACTGAACGCAGAGCATCGTAACTATTATAAAAAAGTGAACTATCAACGGAAAAGACACTGGATGGAGTGAAACGATAACCTATTTCATAAGTCATCAACTCTTCAGAAGCGTAATCGTCACTCCCTACCACTACTATCTTTGTCAAAAAGGGTGCCGATGGCATCAACGGTGAAATGCTTACGTTCGGAGGAATATTAACAGCATTAATCGATAAGTTGTTCTCTGCACGGGATGGTGTTCTTACTGAATAAGCAACAGATGTCCAAAGCGTATTTACATCATCAACTTTGTATAACAGACGCAGGTTAGGTTGAACTTCAACACCCGTATAACTATTGTGCTCAACACGCGCAGCAAGTGTTAACCAAAGGGCATCCTCAGACAACGTGATTTCATCACGCATAAAAGCACTCCAAAGGTCTGTAGTCGTATCAAAACCAGATGCGGAAGAAATAATAGATGCAGCACTAATATCATCACTTATATGTCGGTAGCCAAGCCCCCAAATAATATTGTGATTTGTACCTGCTTTAAACTGGTATTGAAAATCTATATCAGCAGTATCCGTGGTAAAACCAAATAAGCTCTCATCACGACGAGCATGGTCATAATAAGCTTGAATACTGTATTCAGAGGTCGCCGATAAGGCCTCTGTGAATTTGGCTAATAAGTTCCAACCATTCGCATCAAATTTATCATTATAATACTCACCATAAAAAGGAGCATTCACTGTTGGTAAGAAAAGAGTTTGCTGTAACCGGCTGCGATAAACATCGGCACTAACAGTAAGCGAAGCAGTACCCTCTAATGGAATGTCTACTCGCCCTCCTCCCTGTATATTTTTCCAGTCATTATCGGAACTAACACCGTTTATCATTATTCGCTGAGGGCTCAACATATCTTGATCATTAAAGGTAAGTGAATCCCTTTTTAACCCTTTGATATAACCACGAATAGTCGCTCCTTCATCTAACTTCCCGCCAAAGCGAACACTAGCGAATCCTTGCTCATAATCTCCTGCGCCAATTTCAGCATAACCACCTTGTGTATCAGCACTATGCTTAGTAATGATATTGATAACACCATTGACGGCATTCGCGCCCCACATAGCTGCGCCGGGCCCACGAATAACCTCAATACGCTCAATATCAGCCATCAAGGTATCCTGAACTTCCCAGTAAACGCCTGAGAACTCTGGCGAATACAAGGTACGACCATCCATCATCACCAGTAATTTATTATTGTATCGACCATTAAATCCGCGGCTGCCAATCGCCCATTTTTGGGAGTCCAATTGTGCTACATGCAAACCTGGTACATCGCGCAAAGCTTGAGGAATAGAAGTCGCACCTGAACGCCTTATATCATCACTGGTAATAACATAAATAGCGGCGGGAGCCTTAGATAACGCTTGGGGCTGTTTTGAAACAGAAGTAACTTCGACTTGAAGTAGCTCCTGCAAACTAAGCTCAAAACTATCAGATTCGTTATTGGCTTGCGCTACTTGAGAACTCAGTAATGTTAAGCATACTGCACAGGTGTATAAATTTTTCATGAATGAAGGCCCATTTCCCATCCGACGCTGAATCAAAGCTATATTTCTTGGTTGCGCATACTACGATCCAGCAACACATCGTAAAAGTATTAGCCATAGATTGAATGAAAAACGTAATATTTTCAGACTCTATATAGCTATATGCATTACCACTCGCTAATACTCAAAGCATAGTTCAGTTTTGGAAAAATGAGATGGATACTCTTCGAATAAAGAGTATCCATTGGTAAAAAATTTAACTTAGTTTAGTAAGTGATTACATGTTGAAAAATAAGCAGTTCATCGTTCTAGTATTTACTCTATAACATGACATCAAAACTCATGATAGCCACTCTTCAAACTGGGCTTTCAATGATGCTAACTCCTGCTCTAATTCAGTTACACGCAGCTCCAATGCTTCAACTTTATTGGTATCACCGCCAGTATTTCCCGAATACAGTGTGTTTTTACTAGAGACCTGAGGCACAGAAGATTCCATATCAAGGACTTCTACTTCACCGCTAAACTGATGCGCATAGCGAGATTCTCGCTTACCTGGTTCTCGCGGTAAACGCACTACGTATGAACCATTTTCTGATTCACTTAAATACTGCAGTACGCTTTCGGCTTCATGGACATCAGTAAACTTACACAGCCGATTAGTACGAGTGCGCAGCTCACCTGGTGTTTGATAACCTCGTAAAAACAGGGTGCAAATGAGACCCAAAGCCTGCTCACTAAATTGAAGTTCACTAAACTCTGTATTACAGAAACGATGTTTATACTTTACAACTCGACTACCAAATCCGACTTCTTCTTTAATAAGCCGTTTTTTGGCTAACTCGTCTAAAATCTCTTGAACATCAGATTCATTAAGCGCCATAACCGGCTCTCGATTACTTTTTTGATTACACGCCGCAGTTAACGAATTCAATGACAGAGGGTATTGGTCCGGTGTTGTAATCTCTTTCTCAATCAAGCAACCAATAACACGCGTTTGGTTCAGGCTTAAATCCATATCCACAGTATTTTCCCCTCTGCATTTTTTATAACAACGATTTCATAACAAGAGCTTAGTAGCAATAGTTTAGTAACATGTATTAAAAAATGCCTGCTCACTCCTCAAGGCTATCGCGTACGTCAATAATCTCACACCTACACCGACGCAGAGAATAAAAGCCAAAAATCAAGGTTGAAGTTTGTGATCTAAAGCACCTTCATCAGCGTATAGAGTTTCTAAATAAAGCATCTCTACAAAACTATTTATGTGGTGCCTCATGAATCGAAGCAACAAACACATAGCCATTATTGGTTCAGGAATAGCTGGTGCAACACTTGCAAATAAACTAATAAGTGCAGGTTATGACATAACAATTTACGAAAAAAGCAGAGGTACTGGCGGCCGTATAGCCAGTTGTCGCTTAGGAGATGACAGTGCAGATTTAGGCGCTCCATTTCTCAGCCCGGCGTCTGGCCTGTTCAACCAATGGTTAGTGAAACATTCTAACGTTTGTGAATGGACCCCAAACACTTATTGTTTTAGTGGGGAGCTCGGTAAAAACCAGACACATGTCATTGCCACTCCTCGGCAAAGCGCCTTTACTCGCGAGCTTGTACAAGGAGCAACTCTTCACACCTCAGCCCAAGTGGGCTGCCTATGGCCTGAACGCCATAAAATAGAAGCGCATGGAGAAACGAACAACCAAGTAGTTGTACGTGATAATCACGGCCAACGCCTTGGCAATTATGATGCAGCCATAGTAGCGACACCTGCAAAGCAAGCCGCGCCACTACTGGAAGCAGTGCCACGCTTTGTACGCCGAACAGAAACGGTAACACCGACTATAAGCTGGGTGCTTGTGGTACAGATAAGCACGGTAACGCCAATATCAGCAGAGCTAATCGAAGGCCAACACCCCCTATTATTACGCTGTATCAAAGACAGCGCTAAGCCCGGTAGAACAAGCGAAGAAAACAGCGACATCTGGGTGATAGAAGCAACTCCAAAATGGAGTACGCTTAATCGTGATAGCGACCCTCAGCATGTCGCAAAGCAGCTCCGGTCAGCCTTTCTTTCTGTAATAAACCGTATATTCAACATACAACCTGTCATCACAGCGGAGCGCGTACACCGCTGGCTGTATTCTCGACATGTAACGAATAACGTTGATCAACACTCGAACCCAGGCTACCTATGGGATGCAGACACTATGATAGGTGCGTGTGGAGATTGGCTCGAATCTGGAGATACCGAAGGGGCATGGTTAAGCGCTAACAAACTAGCAGAACAGATCATAGTTCAACTAAAGCGTCTCTAACATTCACCCAAGCCACAACCGTGCCTCTTCTAAAGAGCACAGTTTTAGTCATCTAAAAATATCTTTGTTACGTAAGAGGCAGATAAGTGCATTATAACAACACAGTATTTTACCGGCCTAAAGGATAAAATTATGATCTCCTCTGAAGCAATGGCAGTTCGCGACCAACTCATTGAGAAAGGCCTCGAGACACCGACTATCGATAATGATATGCCTCAAGAACAACGCTACGAGCGAATTAAAGGGCTAATGACAGAAGTGCTCAGCACCTTGGGGCTTAACTTAGAAGACGACAGCCTACAAGAAACACCGCACCGCATTGCCAAGATGTACGTTTATGAAGTTTTTTCGGGGCTCGATTACCAAAACTTCCCTGATATTGCCATGATCGATAATAAAATGGGTGTTGAAGAGATGATCAAGGTACGTGATATTAGTGTGCTCAGCTCCTGCGAACATCATTTTGTCACTATCGATGGCACAGCAAAAGTCGCTTATATTCCTAATAAAAAGATCATTGGGCTATCAAAGATCAATCGTTTAGTACGTTTCTTTAGCCAACGCCCACAAATACAAGAACGCCTTACTCAACAGATTCTAATTGCTCTGCAAACACTGCTAGAAACCAACAACGTTGCTATCTCTATTAATGCAACTCACTACTGTGTTAAATCCCGCGGAGTCATGGATGTTAATTCAAAAACAGAGACAACCGCATTAGGTGGCATTTTTAAAAGTAATGAGCGCACACGCGCCGAATTCTTAACTTGATGAAAGCAGATAACCACACATGACTTCAATTGCGCCGGTAAAACCGATTATCTTTTATGATGGTAGCTGCCCTCTGTGTAGTAAGGAAATTAATCACTATCAACGTATCGATTACCAACAAAGAGTAGAGTGGTTAGACCTCACAACAAACACTGATCGCCTAGAGACATATGGCATTCAATATACAACCGCCATGGCACGTTTACATGGCGTTGACTCAACGGGTGAGAAAGTATCCGGAGTCGATGCTTTTTTATTAATCTGGGATCATTTGGATTACTACCATTACTTAGCCAAAGTGATCCGAGTATTGATGCTACAAAAACCTCTCGAATTTGTTTATCAAAGGTTTGCCAACTGGCGGTTTAAACGTCGAAGTGCAGATCAATGCAAAGGTAGCTGTCGAATACCTCCTTCGTCATTAAAGTAGCTTTTCATCTTAATCACGATAAAGATGAGAATATTTACCCAGCTTATTATCAATTTTTTTTTGAAAGTAATTAAAGAACTACCCTGTTTTTAATTCTTCTCGATTACCACACAATAGCTCCATAACATTCTTGGAGATACACGATGAAAGCAATTGGCTACCTAAACTCACTAGAAATTACTCAAGAAAATTCACTCATTGAATTTGAACAAACCACACCATCTCCAACAGGTCATGACCTACTGGTAAAGATAGCAGCAATCTCTGTTAACCCGGTTGATACGAAAGTAAGAATGCGGGCACAACCCGAAAATGGCGAACACAAAATCCTCGGTTGGGATGCTGTCGGTGAAGTTGTTGAAGTGGGTGATGCCGTTTCGATTTACAAAAAAGGTGACAAAGTATGGTACGCCGGAGACCTTACCCGTCCTGGAACTAACGCTGAGTACCACCTAGTAGATGAGCGCATCGTTGGACATAAACCAAAATCGGTCTCTGATGCAGAAGCAGCCGCTTTTCCGCTAACAACGATCACTGCATGGGAGCTGTTGTTTGATCGCTTACAAATTCAGCAAAGCACTGCAGAAGATACACGTCATACCCAACAGATTTTAGTCATTGGTGCAGCCGGTGGTGTGGGTTCTATTTTAGTGCAGCTTGCATCTAAGCTAACCAATGCACTAATCATTGGTACCGCATCTCGTGAAGAAAGCCAGCAATGGGTAACCGAGCTAGGCGCAGATCATGTCATTGATCACCGCCAACCGTTAAGCGAAGAACTAGAGAGAATCGGTATTACCAACGTTTCTCATGTTATTGGCCTAAACGCCACTGAGCAGCACTTTAGCGAAATTGCAAAGGTCATTGCACCCCAAGGTAAATTTGCGTTAATCGATGACCCTAGCACCCCGTTGGATATCTCTTTATTAAAAATGAAGTCAGTTTCACTACATTGGGAATTTATGTATACCCGCTCTATGTTTGCTACTGATGATATGGCTAAACAAGGAGAGTTACTCAACAAGGTCGCTGACTTAATTGATGCCGGTGAAATAAAAACAACCATGGGCCAGCACTACGGCACCATAAGTGCTGATAACCTAAAGCGCGCTCATGCTGACCTTGAAAGTGGTAAAACTATCGGAAAAATTGTCTTAGAAGGCTTTTAATACTGACTTTACACACCACTAGTGGAGAACACACGATGAGTACAGCCCTCACTATTGTGGCTAAAATTACAGCAAACCCTGATCAGGTTGAACGGGTTAAGTCTGAGCTGATTAAGCTGGTTGAACCTACACGTAAAGAGGCAGGTTGCATCCAGTACGATCTACATCAGGATAACGAAAACCCTGCTGTCTTCCTGTTTTATGAAAACTGGGAAAGTCGTGATTTGTGGCTAGCACACATGGAAAATGAGCACTTAAAGTCATATATGGCAGCTACAGAAGGTGCAGTAGCGAGTTTTGTACTCAATGAAATGAGTCGCATATAAGCATCAATCAATTATTAGTCTTCTAACATTAATTGATAAACATAAGACCTTCTTTTAAAGAAGGTCTTTTACTTCCATCCTTGTATCCATCGTTCGGCGTCTTTTAGCTCTTGCCAGTCAATCTTAAAAGCCTGCTTATTGATAACGGCTTCTAACACACAAGCAATAATGCTCTCCTCTAGCTCATCTTTGATAAGTTCAATCACAAGAAAGTGTTTCTGTTTATGATATGGCTTTGTTGCTGTCCATTTAGAGAGCAACAATTTGTTCACATTAAACGTATTTACATTACTAACGTCGCTCATCTAACACTCCGCTGTTTTTATATTCATCAATACTGCGGTTACGCTCTATCGCGTAATCGATCACAGGGGCTGGACGATTGCTCTTTAACTCATCAGGCAACCAGCGCGAAATATAGGCGCCTTTCGGGTCAAATCGTTCGGTTTGGCGCATCGGGCTAAAAATCCGAAAATACGGCGCGGCATCAGCACCAACAGAAGCACTCCACTGCCAACCACCAAGATTTGAGGCAAAGTCGCCATCAATGAGGTGCTGCATAAAAAAACGTGCCCCTAATCGCCAATCTTGGCGCAATAACTTTGTGAGGAAAGAGGCACTAATCATTCTTACACGGTTATGCATCCAACCCGTCTCTAGCAGCTGCTTCATACCGGCATCGACAATAGCGAAACCCGTTTCTCCTTCACTCCAAGCACGAAAGAGCTTTTCATCATGTTGCCAGCTGATTTTTGTCTCTATCTCCGGTTTAAACGGCTGCCAACGATTCATTTGGGGAAACGCGACTAACAAATGACGATAGAACTCACGCCAGATGAGCTCAGTTATCCACTGACTATAAAACCAATCAGGGTCTTCAGAGTAAGCCTGCATAGCGGCGATACATTGGCGCGTGGTTAGTACGCCCGTACTCAAATAAGGTGAAAGGGACGATGTCGCTGCTTGTACAGGAAAGTCGCGTAACTGCTTATAATTATGAGATCTCTCATGTACAAACTGCTGCAACAATTGATGGGCATGATCAGCACCTGCAGGCCACAAATTACTATTCCAGCTAGCACCTACTTGATTCCCGTAGCCAATATCCGCTGGTATAGAATCACTATCAATAACTCTGTAGTTTTGCTCAGACAAATTAACAGGAGAAGGTAGCGGCGCAGAAGGTTGCTGCAGATATAATTGGCGCCAAGCCTTACTAAAAGGTGTGAACACTTTATAAGCCAGGCCTTGCTGGTTCAGCACTGAGCCTGGCGGCAATATCAAGTCGCTGTCAGATACATGACAAGCCACACCCTTTTGTAATAACAGCTGCTGTACCTGTTGATCACGTGCTTGTTCGTATTCAGGGTACTCTTGATTAAAGTACAGATCACTAACATTAAGTTGCCGAGCAAGAGCCCACAGTTGCTCTGGTAACTCACGGTTAGTTGCAGCGCGTATCACTTTAAGCGGAATATTAAGCGCTGCCAGATCCTCCTTTAACTTTTCCAGATTGGCTAGCCAAAACTGGACTCTGCATTTAGCCTCATCCTGCATCTTCCATTGTTTTGGTGTAATGGTGACAACGGCAATAACACCCGCCTCAGCACTGTTTTGGCAGGCATGATAAAGCGCATGATTATCTTCTGTACGCAGGTCATTGCGAAACCAAACTAGCTTATTAGGTGCCATTCTAGAGAGCGCTCCGTTTTGGGGCTTACATTTTATAATTTAAATATAAGTTCAAATATAGTTTCTTAAACCAAGCTCATGCGGATAAGGATCAAGGTACACCTGTGATTGAATATACTCAGATCCATGGCGCTTTAAGTAGTGTTTAAGCAAAGTTAAAGGGGTAATTAGATTCACCTGCTCGGTGCGGTAATCTTCAATCGCCTCCACTAAATCTTGTTTGGTTTGGGCATCAATATCCTGTTTCAGATAACCCATAATATGCATCAGTACATTGGTGTGGCTTTTACGGTTAGCACGATTCTTTAAATGGGTCATCAAGTCCACGATGTACTTTTCAAGCACTGCTTCCAGAGGCTGCTTGGCGGCTTCATCCGCCAAATATTTACCCAACTGCTTGTAGCCTTCGTAACTATGCGCCATCAGCTGATATTTATGGCGGCTATGAAACTGAATAACCTTATGCAGAGTAGGTGCAGGCATTACCTCTTCTCGCCAGTTGTAATAAACAAACACCCGCGTAATGAAGTTTTCACGCAATACAGCGTCATTCAGGCGGGCTTCTTCCTCTACCGGTAAGGCCGGGTTATTTTTCATATACCGGGCAGCATACACACCACTACCAGAGACATTTGGCATCCCATTTTCGTGATAGATTTTCCCTCTTTCCATACCGCAGCTAGGTGAGCCTCTCATCAATATATAGCCACACAGACCAGTTTGCGTACGGCTCACGTCATCGGCATATTCTTTTAATTTGTCTGTCACATCCAACGAGGGATCTTTCACACCGACCACACGTGGATCTTGTGCACTGCCCACCAAGCGAATAGGCTCACGCGGTATGCTTAAACCGATGGAAACTTCAGGGCACAAAGGGGTGTACTGAAAACATTCGCTCAGTACATCTAAGCAGTATTTCGAGCGTTTATGTCCACCATCGTAACGAACTTTTTGCCCTAACAAACAGGCACTAATGCCTACAGGAATTGACGGTTTAGCTACAGCATTTTCCATGTGAGTTTTCTCCATCGAACAGCAGTTGGAATCGTTAAAAACCAGTCATTGGCTGGACAATCTTACCCAGCAAAGTACTAAACTTAAGTGGCGCATCAGTAGCAATAAGACAAACACAATCTTCACTGCTATCCACCAGCGGTTGATGCTGTATCTCGTTATCCAGATCAGCGATATCGCCCACCGTAAAACGCCCTACTTCGTCAGTAAATGAGCCGCGCAAAATCAAAGTAAGCTCGTTTCCATCATGCGAGTGCGGCAACATCGATTTACCTGGTGCTATACGCAATAAGCGTGATACGCCTCCGCGTTCGGTTTTAAAGGGCAGGTCATGGTAGTGGACGCCGGGGACTATTCTCTTCCACTCAACTTGATCCAATGAGCTGCCAATATAGATACTTAGGGGGCTTGGAACACTTGGAACGATGTTTAATTGCGTTTCTTTTCCCGAAAAAGATTGTGTATTTTTATATGAAGCATTTAAAGCCTCGGCCTCCGCTTCTGGCAACTCATCTATACAAGCAAGTACTTGCGCTAATGCATCATCACCCACGGGTGCTGGTTTAAGGCTATCTAGCAACATGCCGCCAACCGCTTCAGATTCATGCGCCCTGTTACGACATGCCGTACACATTGAAAGATGGCAAGCAACAACCAGCGCCATTGCCTGCGACATAGAGCCTGCGGCGTAGCTCACTAAAGTTGCTTCATCTAGGTGATGTTTAATGTTCATACATCATCACTCCACATCATTTTAATTTTTCCTGATGCTAAACGAATCCTTGATTTAACACTGCCTAAAGGTACTCCCAGCCGATCTGAAATATCAGAGTGGGAGCGTCCTTCATAAAAAGACATATAAATTACCTGTGCCTGGTCTTCTGGTAGCTGAGAAATTACTTTTGCCATGCGGTCCGATGTCACCACCTGCTCACAGACGTCATTTTGATCATCCGGCTCTTCATGCCATGACTCTAAGCTATATTCTGGATACTTCTGTTTACGCATCCAGTCTATGCTTTGGTTTCTTGCCAAGGTGAAAATCCAAGTACTGGCTGCCGCTTTAGAAGCATTGTAAAGATGAGCCTTACGCCAAACAGCTAGCATCGTTTCTTGCATTAACTCTTCTGCCGTCGTTTCAACCAGTCCCAAACGAATAATGTAGGCTTTAACTTTTGGGGCGAAGTGTTGAAACAGTTGTATATACAACGCTTTGTCTTTTGTTTTGGCCAAATCTGAAAGCCTATCACTCCATACTTTTGGAGCTTCTGCTTGTCGCATTGCCACTACATTATTCACATCTTCACCCGGTGGTTTGCTTTCCATAGTACCCCTTACGATGAATCACTCTGGATGGATCACCCAAAACCCTAATACTTTAAATATAAGGGTAAAAATAAAATACAGTGCGAATAATGTGATCTTTTTTTTATCTTGGTACGTAACAAGCTGCAATTACATTTAAATAATGATGGATGAACTGATGAATATCACGGCTATACGTCCTAAAAAAATTGCTGTAGTCGGCTCTGGTATTTCTGGCCTGAGCTGCGCATGGTTACTTAATAAGGCCCATCAGGTAACCCTATATGAAAAAGATGATCGTCTAGGCGGACACTCAAATACCGTCTCCTTCGACCTAGAAAACAATCACGTTGATGTTGATACGGGTTTTATTGTTTTTAACCCAGTGAATTACCCCAATTTAGTAAAGTTCTTTAAAACACTCGATGTTGCCACCTGTGAAACAGATATGTCATTTGGCATATCAGTAAATCAAGGCGAGCTTGAATATTCAGGAACCGGATTAGCGGGTTTATTAGCACAAAAACGTAATCTTATTCGCCCTTCATTCTGGCGAATGGTTCAGGAACTCATGCGCTTTTATCGTGAGTCTGAACAAGTGATGCAGCAGCAAGATCTTGATCAAATAACACTAGGTGAGCTTTTACAGCAAAAAGGTTATGGCAAAGATTTTATCTACAACCATCTTTTACCTATGGGAGCCGCCATCTGGTCAACACCCGTAGACAAGATGCTGAACTACCCTGCCAGCAGCTTTCTAAGATTTTGCCGCAACCACGGCCTAGTTCAACTTAATGACCGCCCTCAATGGAACACCGTGATTGGTGGCAGCAAGGAATACGTTAATAAAATAGCAGCGCAGCTAGAGGGAAAGATCCGCCTTAATAGCCGCATACACAAGATCATCCGTAATAGTGACCATGTAGTTATAGAAGACCACCACGGTAATCGTGAATACTATGATGATGTAGTGCTGGCCTGCCATTCAGATCAAGCCATCGCATTACTGGATGAGCCAACAGAAGAGGAACAACACCTGCTGGGGCACTTTCCGTATCAGCGTAATAAAGCCTATCTTCACTTAGACGCCTCGTTAATGCCAAAACGCAAAGCCGTGTGGTCGAGTTGGAACTACATGTCCGAGGGAAAACGAGACCAATCACAAGAAGTATCAGTGACCTATTGGATGAACCAGCTACAACCACTCAATACTGAGACTCCTCTTTTTGTTTCGTTGAATCCACTGCGCGAACCCAAAGATGGCAGCATTATTCGTAGTTTCTTTTACGATCATCCAGAATTTGGCCGCGAAGCCTTACAGTCACAAAAGCAATTATGGACACTGCAAGGGAAACAAAGAACCTGGTTCTGCGGAGCCTACTTCGGTTATGGTTTTCATGAAGATGGCTTGCAATCAGGCCTTGCGGTTGCAGAACAACTCGGTGGAGTACCCCGCCCTTGGGATCTTGACGATAAAAATAGTCGTATCTTTGTAAAAGACCTGTCATCACAATCGCAACAGAGCGCCTCTTTTAAAGATAACGACAAAGAGAAGGAAAAAGCCCATGGATGAGCTAAATTCTTGCCTTTATAAAGGCGTGGTAATGCATCATCGTTTTCGCCCCACCAAAAATCGCTTCATCTATCGTGTATTTTGTGTGTGCCTTGATTTAGATGAGTTTTCACAATTAAACAAGCAACGTTTCTTTTCGATCAATCGTTTTAATCTGTTTTCATTTCACGAAAAAGATCACGGCTCAGGTAAAGGTAATCTGGCTGACAATATTCGCGGCCTTCTAACGGAACGAGGTTACGCCAGCGCCACCCATAATATTCGTTTGCTCTGTTATCCACGTATTCTGGGCTATACCTTTAATCCGTTAAGTACTTACTTCTGTTACAACAGAAACGACGAGTTAGAAGCCATACTCTACGAAGTCAGCAACACATTTGGCTCCCGTCATACCTACTTACTTGAAGCCGGCCCTAATGCTGATCAAGTACGTCACCAATGTGATAAACAGATGTATGTTAGCCCCTTCATGCCTATGCAAACCTCTTATGGCTTTCGTATCCAACCTCCCAAGCAACGTGTCGCGGTATGTATTCGCCAAACGGAACAGGTGAATAACAGCGCAGAAAAACAACCGATTCTGCATGCCACGTTTACCGGTGAGTACTGCGCATTGAATGACCGCTCATTACTCGGAGTCTTCTTTAAGTACCCCTTAATGACCTTAAAAGTCATGTCAGGAATCCATTGGGAAGCGCTTAAATTATGGCGCAAAAAATTAATATTACAGCCCCGTGATACCGGTAAAAGCCACAGCATTAGCTGGCAAGATAAAAGTGGAGTGTCGCATTATGAAAGTTTATGAGCCATCAACAACTTATGTGAATACAAGTCGTTCTGAGCCTACTTGGTTTGAAAAAAAACTACTCGAAAAGCTACGGGTAACGTTAAGCCAAGATTGCGGAACATTACACCTGACACTCCCCAGCGGCTTTGTCTGCAAACTAGGTAACAACCAGCCAGAAGCTCATATCCGTCTAAATAATTTTCGTCCCCTCGTGCGCCTGTATTTTGGAGGCACTAATGGCTGGTCCGAAAGCTACCTTGCTGGCGAGTGGGACAGTGTTGATTTAACAACATTGGTGAAATGGGCGTTAGCCTATGAAGATACGCTGACAAATTTATCGCAAGCGAGTTTCTTTACACAAGTTTTACATAACCTTTATCACTGGCAAAGGGATAATAGTCGCAAAGGAAGCCGCAAGAACATCGCAGCCCATTACGACCTAGGAAACAACTTTTATAAACACTGGCTTGACCAAAGCATGACCTACTCTGCCGCTTTGTATAACCACCCGGATGACTCATTGCAGCAGGCGCAGTGCAACAAAAACGCTAGAATTTTGGAATTATTAGAGGCTAAAGCAGGGCAACATGTCGTAGAGATAGGTTGTGGTTGGGGAGGCTTTGCATTGCAAGCAGGCCGTGATCACGACCTTCGCGTTCATGGTATTACACTGTCAAAAGAACAGCTGAAATGGGCTGAAGAACGCATTACAAGTGAAGCGCTCAACGAGCAAGTTAAACTCAGCCTGACTGACTATCGAGATCTTAATCAACAATACGATGCGGTAGTCTCTATAGAGATGTTCGAAGCCGTAGGCGAAGCGCACTGGGATACCTATTTCGAGACACTAAAACGGGTACTCAAACCAGGTGGAAACGCGGTTTTACAAGTAATCACCATTGAGGATGAGCGCTTTCACACTTACCGCAAGCAAGCTGATTTCATACAAAGACATGTGTTTCCAGGCGGCATGCTACCTAGCGTATCCATACTTAAAGATAAAATCAGTGAACACGGCTTTGT
>JAWUYS010000004.1:0-10032 GCA_034110685.1 Neptunomonas sp. | reverse complement strand
GCCATTAAATAATGCATATCGCATGGCATCCTGTAAGAGGGGTTCTATACTGTTGTGCACGAGCGAGTTTTTGAGTTGCTCATCTACGCGATGGTGATATGTCTTAATGGCGGTTTGCAATGCCACGGGATTATTCCTGTTCTGTGTTGAATGGCTCAGTTTGATGCTCACCATTTTGGGAGGTGAGTATATGAACTTTTTGTTCAGCTTGGTCGAGCATTGTCTGGCATTCGCGAGTGAGTTTAATACCTTCTTCGAAGGCATTAAGAGAGGCTTCTAGTGTTAAGTCGCCATTCTCCATTTGAGTAACTAAAGACTCTAAGTCTGCTAGAGACTGTTCGAAATCAGGTGTTTTCTTTTTGCGAGGCATCATGAAATTCCGTACTGGAGGAGCCGTAAAATAACCGAATTGAAACCGAATTTAAAACTAGGGGTAAATCAATTCATAAAACTGCCGACATACACTTATACTTAAACTATGTCTGTAGAGTATACCAGTCATCTATTCTGGTATTATCCTCTAAAATATAACAGACAAACAGTCATTAGCTTGATGTAAAAGGAGATTTGTGTGGATATAGCGACACTCGTCGGGTTGGTAGGCAGCCTCGGTATTGTTATCGCTGCCATGATGTCGGGTGGTGATATCGGCACCTTTGTAAACGGACCTTCTATGCTGATCGTGATTGGGGGGACGATTTTAGTTGCCTTGATGAAGTTTACGTTAAGCCAGTTTCTTGCAACAGGAAAAGTCGCTGCTAAAGCTTTCATGTATAAATCAGTGAGTCCTGACGATATTATCAATGAGACTGTTGAATTAGCGGATGCTGCACGTAAAGGTGGCTTGCTTTCTCTGGAAGATAAAACGGTTAGCACAGACTTTATGCAACGAGGTATCCAGTTGCTGGTCGATGGTCATGATCCCGATATAGTACGTACGCTGCTTAATAAAGAGATGAAGCTGACATATGACCGGCATGAGTTTGGCAGCGAAATATTCAAAGCCATGGGAGATGTTGCTCCCGGCATGGGTATGATTGGTACGCTTGTAGGTCTGGTTCAGATGCTTTCAAATATGAGTGATCCTAAATCGATCGGACCCGCGATGGCCGTGGCGCTCCTGACAACTTTATATGGTGCCATGATAGCAACGATGATCGTTTTGCCGATGGCTGATAAGTTGGGTGTTCGTAAAAATGAAGAAGCACTTAATCAAGCACTAACGATTGATGGTTTACTGGCGATTCAAGCGGGCCAGAATCCGCGTGTTATCGAACAAATGCTCAGAAACTACCTGCCTGAGAAAAAACGGGTTGTGGCCAGTTAGAGGATTTGAGTTATGAGTGATGAAGAACAAGATTGCCCACCTTGCGTTGCCGGTTTACCGGGGTGGGTTGCAACCTTTGCAGATTTGATGTCATTGCTGATGTGCTTCTTTGTACTACTCCTCTCTTTTTCAGAGATGGATGTGTTGAAGTTCAAACAGCTGGCAGGATCTATGCGCGAAGCTTTTGGTGTGCAGAATGAGATTAAGGTAGAAGATATCCCTAAAGGGACATCTATTATCGCTCAAGAGTTTAGTCCAGGACGCCCTGAACCGACGCCGATAAATGAGATCCGTCAGATGACGGTCAATAATGATATGAATACCTTAGATATTCGGTCAGAAGTGGGTGAGGCTGAAAATCTAGATAAAAAAGAAAGTGAAGCTGAACTGCTGGAAAAAATACAACAGGAGCTAAATGATGAAGCTCAAGAGCAAGCGGTCAAATTTGCGACAGCACTCGCACAAGAGATTGGTGATGGTAGCGTTGAAGTAGAAACAGACGAGCGAAAAATCATTATTCGCGTTAAAGAGAAAGGTTCTTTTTCTTCAGGCTCTGCTGCTTTGAAATTTGAATACATTCCGGTAATGGCTAAAATCCGTGATGTCTTGCTCGATGTAGAAGGCGCTGTTTCTATTGAGGGGCACTCTGATAATGTTCCCTATTCCGGCAGGTCTTTTCAGTCTAACTGGGACCTTTCGGCTGCACGTGCCTTGGCGGTTGCCAATGAGTTATTTGATGATTCGCGTATTGATCAATCGCAATACCAAATTATTGGCCATGCAGATAGTAAACCATTGGTACCGAACAACTCGGCTGCAAATCGTGCGACTAACCGACGTGTAGAAATTGTTCTGCAAAAAGGTAAAGACAAAGAGCTACTTGAGAAGATTCAGGCTAGAGGTCTGGGAGATTCAGAAGGCGAACGTTTAGCGCCTAATGAGATATTCTAATAACTAAGATTCATATTACAATCCAGGTAATATCTTAGACATAAAAAAACCGCCGATAGGCGGTTTTTTTTAGCGCGCTAAAAGTTACTTGGCAGCGCCTGTCATATGTTCGATAGCTGCTGTAAGTTCTGTAGCAGTACAGTCCATGCAGGTGCCTTTTGGTGGCATAGCGGCAATACCTGATGTAGCTGTTGCTAGTAGAGCATCAGCTCCTTTTGCTACACGTGGAGCCCACGCTGCAGTGTCTCCCTTTTTTGGTGCGCCAGCGATACCAAAATCGTGGCAAACGAAACATTTAGATTTATAAACTTCTTCGCCAGAACGTTCGGCGTTTGCAGCAACAGGAAGCATCAATGCAGCAGCAGCTGCTAGAATCAAAGCCTTTTTCATAGTAATACCCTTATTGGTTCACTTGTCATTAGAAGTAAGATTATTAGAATAATGGACGGCAGTTTAGGTCGTTCATTCTACTTAAGTAAATAGATGAAGTGGTATTAATATGCCATGAATAGGTAGTCTGATGGAAGAAAGCTGTGGATTACATGACAAATATCAATTTTTGGTAGAAACCATAATCTATGCTGTATAAGGCGATTTATGAGCGCCTTATACTTGTATAAATGCCCTTAGAGACGCATAGCGTAATTAGCTTGGTTGCGCTGGCTTAATAAGGATTTCTGTTCAGAGCTCTTATCGGCCATGACTTCACGCATAGCAGCTTCGGTAATATCAAGCGGTGCTCTTAATAGTTTTTGTGCATCAGTTATTGAATAACCGCGTTTCAGTAATTGCTTCAACTGAACGCCTATATGATGGTGTTCCATCGTTCTTTTCCTCATTTAATTAACGCTTACATAATGCATGATAAATATGACGTTTTTATGTCAGTGAGTTCCTCAAGAGTAACAACTCTCTTTGTTCTTTTATTTAATAAAGCAGCGACGCTCTTTTATAGTGCGTTTGTTGCATCACTGTTTTGAATGTGAGCTTTTATTGTGCGGCGCAATATTTAGTGCCGATGTGATTTGTTAGTAAGTTATTGAAAAGATTTAATATTTAAAAACTGGAATGGCTTGTGCAGTAATGATTCTCATAAATCATCTGAAGGAGCTCACAGTGAATATATTTAAAAAGGCTTTGTTAGGGGCAGCATGTACTGTTGCTCTATCGACTGCAGCTCAGGTTGCACAGGCTGAAGAAACTATTAAAGTTGGTATCTTGCACTCGCTATCTGGCACGATGGCGATCAGTGAAACGACATTGAAAGATACCATGTTGATGTTGATTGATGAGCAGAATGCTAAAGGTGGTTTGCTCGGCAAAAAGTTAGAAGCAGTTGTTGTAGACCCCGCCTCAAATTGGCCGTTGTTCGCAGAAAAAGCGCGTGAGCTAGTATCTAAGGAAAAAGTGGATGCTGTTTTTGGCTGCTGGACTTCAGTATCACGCAAGTCTGTGTTGCCTGTTTTTGAAGAAACTGACAGTTTGCTGTTTTATCCAGTGCAGTATGAAGGTGAAGAATCATCTAAGAACGTATTTTATACCGGTGCAGCGCCTAATCAGCAGGCGGTTCCGGCGGTTGATTATTTGATGGACCAAGGCGTTGAACGCTGGGTACTAGCAGGTACGGATTATGTTTACCCACGTACAACTAATAAAATCCTTGAGGCATACCTGAAAGCTAAAGGGGTTGCTGCTGAAGATATCATGGTCAATTACACCCCGTTTGGACATTCAGATTGGCAGTCAATTGTTTCTGATATCAAAAAATTTGGATCTACAGGCAAGAAAACTGCCGTTGTTTCGACTATCAATGGTGATGCCAATGTTCCCTTCTATAAAGAGTTGGGATCACAGGGAGTGGCAGCATCTGATATTCCGGTTGTAGCATTCTCGGTTGGTGAAGAAGAGTTGTCTGGTATTGATACAGGCCCATTAGTTGGGCATTTGGCAGCCTGGAATTACTTCATGAGCGTTGATAGCGAAGCCAATGAAGAGTTTATCGATAGCTGGCAGACATACATTAAAAATGAAGACCGTGTGACTAACGACCCAATGGAAGCGCATTACATTGGCTTCAAAATGTGGATTGAGGCAGTGAAAAAAGCGGGTACAACCGAACCTGTCGCTGTTCAGGATTCTATTATCGGTATTTCTGTACCAAACCTCACAGGCGGCTACGCCACCATGATGCCTAACCATCATATTACTAAGCCAGTTCTAATTGGTGAGATTCAGGATGATGGGCAATTTGAAGTTGTTTGGAATACCTCTGGTACGGTTGCTGGTGATGCATGGTCTGACTTCTTAGAAGGGTCTAAAGATCTGATTTCTGATTGGAGAGCACCGCTTTCTTGTGGTAACTACAACGTTAAAACGGCTAAATGTTCTGGTCAGAATTTTTAATTTTGACAGTTTAACTGTCTGATTAGAGAGTGATCTAAAGAGTCTGCCAGGTAGTTGTTGGCAGGCTCCTTCTGTTGTACCTCGCGAGAGAATTTTTTATGAAGCCCTTTAGCTTTCGTGCGTCTTATCGATATTTTTTAAGTAGTTTATTTATTATCTTTACCCTGTTTTCTGCGCCCGCTATAGCGGTAATTGATACTTCGTTTGCAGGAGCAAGCGAGTTGTTAATGAGCAAGACGTTTGATAAGAAAAGCCGTGGATTAGATCTGTTGGTGGAGGCGTCACACCCGCGTACCAGTGAAATTTTGCAGCTTTTGTCAGATAGCCAACTTTATTACCATAAAAAAGATAAGCGTTTATTTATCATCACTCATTATGCAACGGGCAAAGTTGCAAAAGATCTGGAAGGTAACAAACAGGTTATTAAGAAAAAGCGCGATTTTAAGAAGGTGACGCTTAACAACAAAATGCGAGGTCAAATTAATCGCATCCAAGCTGAGCTAGGATTAAATGCTGATAATTCGCAACAGCGTGAAGCAGCGGTGCGAGATCTACTTAAAGATATTACACCTGATACGGTAGCAAGGCTAAAAGCACGTTTTTTTATCGAAGAAAGTAAAAAAGTACGCGAGATGATCAACATCGCATTGGCTATCAACGATCTTAAAAGTAGTGATGAAATTCTGCTGTCCAATGCGATAAAACAATTAGATGGCTCATTAGAGCAAGAGTCACGCAGCGCGTTAGTGACGTTTGTCTCTACAACCCAAAGCCCGTTGCTTAAAAAGCAGGCACAAATTGCACTTAAAGGCATTGAAGATAAGGTGCAGTATTACGGTTGGCTAGAGACTCTCTACTTTGGGTTGAGCTTAGGTTCCGTATTGGTATTAGCAGGCATTGGCCTTGCGATCACCTTTGGCGTCATGGGAGTCATTAACATGGCGCATGGTGAGCTGATTATGATTGGCGCTTATACAACCTACGTTATTCAGTTGTTGATGCCTGATCATATCGAGTGGTCAATCTTAGTGGCTATCCCGGCTGCGTTTGTCGTGTCTGGATTGGTTGGTATTGCCATAGAGCGAGGTGTTATTCGTTTCCTTTATGGCCGCCCTCTAGAAACCTTGTTAGCTACTTTTGGGATCAGCCTGATTTTGCAGCAAGCGGTACGTTCATTATTTTCTCCACTCAATCGTAGTGTAGAAACACCCGATTGGATGAGTGGCCTTATCCAGATTAATCCGGTGTTTTCTTTAACGCTCAGTCGGCTTTATATCATTCTTTTTTGCTTAGTGGTGTTTGTCGCCTTGCTGCTGGTATTGAAAAAAACAGCACTGGGTTTACAAGTGCGAGCTGTCTCGCAAAACCGTGCGATGGCACGTGCTATGGGGATACGATCAAATAGGGTTGATGCTCTCACTTTTGGGCTAGGTTCTGGTGTTGCAGGTGTCGCCGGTGTGGCGCTGTCTCAGTTAACCAACGTAGGGCCCAATATGGGGCAGGCTTATATTATCGACTCCTTCATGGTGGTGGTTTTCGGCGGGGTAGGAAACCTGTGGGGGACGCTCGTTGCAGGGTTAAGTTTGGGAGTTGCTAATAAGGTGCTTGAACCTTGGGCCGGCGCTGTGCTTGCTAAGGTGTTGATGCTGATTTTCATTATTCTGTTTATTCAAAAACGCCCACGCGGGTTATTCCCGCAACGTGGTCGTGCGGCGGAGGGGTAGTCATGGGAGTGCTGAATATAGTCAAGAACGACAGTGGCGGCCAGATCATGCTGGGTGTGTTGCTGGTGATAACAATTTTGGTGCCGCTGCTTAACTTATTGGTACCCGAAACTAGCCCGCTGCATGTGCCAACCTATACCGTTACCTTGATGGGTAAATATCTGACGTTGGCATTATTAGCCGTTGCCGTTGATCTGGTATGGGGCTATTTGGGAATACTTACCTTAGGGCACGGTGCATTTTTCGCACTAGGTGGCTATGCAATGGGTATGTACTTGATGCGCCAAATTGGTGATCGTGGAGTATACGGTAATCCTGAGTTGCCCGACTTTATGGTGTTTCTGGATTGGCAGGAGCTACCATGGTTTTGGCAAGGTTTTGATCAGTTCTGGTTTGCGGCAATTATGATCATGTTAGTGCCAGGCGTGTTGGCATTTATCTTTGGTTGGTTAGCATTTCGCTCGCGTGTATCTGGCGTGTACTTGTCCATTATCACACAGGCGATGACCTATGCGCTGATGCTGGCGTTTTACCGTAATGAAATGGGCTTTGGCGGCAACAATGGACTAACAGACTTTAAAGACTTGGTAGGCTTCTCACTGCAAGAAGATACCACACGTATAGGGTTGTTTGTTCTATCGGCAGTGGCTTTGGCGGTTGGTTATCTTATCTGTCGGCATTTAATGAACAGTCGTTTAGGGCGTGTTTGTATTGCTGTACGTGATGCCGAGTCGCGTGCCCGTTTTATGGGATATAGGGTAGAGAATGTAAAACTCTGGATCTTCGTTATCTCTGCCATGTTGGCGGGCGTAGCTGGCGCTCTGTATGTACCGCAAGTGGGGATTATCAACCCGAATGAATTTTCACCGATTAACTCGATTGAGATCGTTGTCTGGGTTGCTGTAGGTGGCCGAGCTACCTTATACGGTGCGGTTATTGGCGCATTACTTATTAACTATGCAAAAACTTACTTTACTGCTGAATTACCGGATGTGTGGTTATTTGCATTGGGTGGGATATTTGTCTTGGTGACACTATTACTTCCTAAAGGCGTAACTGGATTCGTTGCGGGATTGAAACAACGTAAAGAGGTGCCAGCATGAATATTGTTTCTGCATTTGAACAAGCGGTAGATCGTAATCATGTCTATCCATTTCTGGTGCCTAAGCAGGCACCTAAGCTAGATGTATCGCACAATGTGTTGCTCTACCTTGAAGATATTACGGTGAGCTTTGATGGTTTTAAAGCGATCAATAACCTCAATCTTTATATTAATGACGGTGAGCTGCGTTGCATTATTGGCCCTAATGGAGCGGGTAAAACGACGATGATGGATATCATTACCGGTAAAACCCAACCTGATAGCGGTTCGGCTTGGTTTGGGCAAACAATCAATCTACTAGAGATGGACGAGCCAGCAATTGCGCAAGCAGGTATTGGTCGTAAATTTCAAAAGCCCACCATATTTGAAGAGCTCACTGTATGGGAGAACCTTGAACTGGCGATGGCTGATGATCGTAATGTATGGCGTATTCTGAATGCGCGTATTAATAGCGAACAGAGTTCTATGCTGTTGGAAACCATTGAGTTGATCGGCTTGCGGGCAAATACCAAGATGCTGGCAGGCAAGCTATCGCACGGGCAAAAGCAGTGGCTAGAAATTGGCATGTTACTGATGCAAAAGCCTCGTTTGTTATTGGTGGATGAGCCCGTGGCCGGTATGACGCATCAGGAGATGGACCGCACCGCTGAATTATTAAGCTCGCTAGCGGGACGCCACTCTGTGGTTGTGGTTGAACACGACATGGATTTTGTGCGCAATCTAGCCGGTAAGGATCGTACCGTCACTGTGTTGCACCAGGGCAGCGTTTTGTCAGAAGGGACAATGAATAAAGTACAGCAGGACCCTAAAGTGGTCGAAGTTTATCTGGGAGAGTGATTGATGCTGAAAATAAACGGTTTGAATCAGTATTATGGTCAAAGCCACACGCTCTGGGATGTTGATCTGCATATACCAGAAGGGCAATGCACGGTATTGATGGGCCGTAACGGCGTTGGTAAAACGACCTTGCTACAATGCATCATGGGGCATCAAGCAGTAAAAAGCGGAAGTATGATATTGGACGGAGGTGATTTACTAAAAACTTCAGTAGAGCAGCGTCCTCGCTTGGGTGTCGGCTATGTGCCACAAGGAAGGCAGATATTCCCTCTGCTCAGTGTTGAAGAAAACCTACAAGTAGGTTTGCCGGTGCGAGCACGAAATGATCGTAAAATCCCTGAATATATCTTTGAGTTGTTTCCAGTACTGGCTGAAATGATGCATCGCCGTGGTGGCGATCTATCAGGTGGGCAGCAACAACAACTGGCGATCGGAAGGGCGCTGGTGGTTAACCCAAAACTCCTGATACTGGATGAGCCTACTGAGGGTATTCAGCCCAATGTGGTAACTGAAATAGGCGATATAATCCGTAAACTAAACCGTGAAATGGGACTAACAGTTTTACTTGTGGAACAAAAACTACCTTTTGCTCGTAAAGTGGGAGATCGTTTCTGTATTCTTGATCGCGGCCGTCATGTGGCTGAAGGTGAGATGGGAACACTTTATGATAAACTCGTAGAGCAATACCTACCAGTATGAATGCGCCAGCGAGCAGTCTCACAGCTCCCACAACTGCTATGGGTTGGAAAGCCAGGTTACATCTGGGTTATCAGCTGCGCCACGGTAAAACCCGATTGGTAGACCGCATGCAACGTGGCCCACTTGCTGTACAGCGCTCCCTCTATCCTGAAGGCGCGCCTTGCCATACCTATTTGCTACACCCTCCCGGTGGCGTTGTTGGGGGAGACCAGCTGGATATTCGGGTACATATACAACAAGGTGCTCATGCTGTTATTACGACTCCTGGTGCTACAAAATTTTATCGCTCAGACGAGAAAATGGCCTATCAGTTTCAGACGTTGAACGTTGAAGAAGGCAGTGTTCTAGAGTGGTTGCCACAAGAGAATATCTGTTTTCCTGGTGCGCATGCGCAGATACATAGCGATATTTACCTTGAGCAGGGAAGCCGCTTTATCGGATGGGAGTTCCAATGCTTGGGACGCCCTGCCAATAATGAAACTTTTAACCGCGGCAGCATTGATGCGAAAACACGCGTTTATGTTGACGGTGAAATTAGCCTGATAGATAACCTCACGACGCAAGCTGATGCCTTGATAAAAAGCACAACAGGTTTACGTGGCCACGCCATGAGTGCCACGCTAATAGCGGGCACAATCGAAGCTGATTACCTTGATGCGGTTCGTGATGTGCTCGAAAGCTTTGGTCCGCAACTAGCTGTAGGTGCTACCTGGGTAGATGGGCTGTTGGTAGTGCGAATGCTCGGCAACAACACTGAAGATATCCAAAACGTACTGATTCCCGTTTGGAAAACGCTGCGTAAAAAATGGTTAAAAATTCCAGCCTGCCCACCAAGGATATGGGCTACTTAAACGCCCTCTTTGACTTGTTCTCCCTCCAATGTTGTGCACTGATTAGTCGCATCTAGTTATATGGGTATGCGCCTTTTTGGTGCTTTATCCTCTGTTTTCCATGCCCTGAAATACTGCAAGCGTATGTTTGCTGCACTG
>JAWUYS010000003.1:0-13370 GCA_034110685.1 Neptunomonas sp. | reverse complement strand
GCAAAACGAGAAAGCAAACCGATGATGAGCAGTACTGGCAACACAACTTCTGCTATACCAGCAAATACGGCAAGTAGTTCGATCATTTTCACCACAAAAGAGCCTTCAACATACTCGAGTGTTTCAGGGTTACAAAGCTGCAATGCTCCAGGCCTCACAGGATCAGGACAGAAAAATTCGTACATGAACAGATCATACTTATCGACATTAAACTTTAAAAAGCCATCCCACTTACCCAGCCCTGAAACTAAAAAAACCTTGGCCACCATAAAGCGAAGAAAAAACAACGCCAGCGGCTCTAGAAACCGTGACAATTGCTGACTTATTTGCACATAAAGCTCACGAAATTTTCCCACCATACCCATATTAATTCCTTATTTATTATGCTCGTATTTAGCCATATCAATTTCTAATATTTCATTTTGTATGCAAGCTGAAAAAAACTCACTGACATCAAAATCAGGATCCAGCGCTAAAGCTGCATCAAAGGCCTCCTCCAACACACCACCTTCTTCTTGCAACGCATGCATAACAGCCGATTCAGGAACAGAAAGAGAGCGTACTTGCACTGAACCGTGCACTCGCCAAAACATCACCAAGTCAGAAGGTAAAGGGGTATCACTCTGATTTAATTCACTGACATTACGCTCGTGTTGCTCAACTTCACGTGAATCAGTTTTTAATGCTATCCATTGTGTCAAAGCGCCTGTACTTACTTGAAGAAGAGCAACACTGGCGTTTAATTTCACTACCGCTTGAGTAAAGTCGCAACCTTCATTCATTAACCATGTGACTTTTTCTGCGGTTAAAGCTTGAGTCGTATCAGCACTCATTAAGCTCATTAACCATGCATAATCTAGATGTGCCAAACCAGCCAAACTTGGCGACAACCTTATTGCTTCGGGTTGCTTTTCTAACCCCACAATAAAATCATCTAAAAAGTCAGGAAAATTTTGTCCATAGCCTACCAAGGTGCCTTTTTTAGGCGGAAAATGGTCGACATAAATATGAGCAATATTTTTAAAATCCTCACTGCCTACAAATTTCTCACACATTGGGAAGTTTGCAGCTAGCGCATCAACACAACCTTTGTAAAAACCATTACGGTATACAGACATACGCTTTAAGTGTTCAGCATTAACGCAAAAATCATTCATCCCACTGACATTACCTGTTCGCAGGTAAACAGAAAATGCATCAATGTAAGCACTAACAGCCATTAACAGTCTCCTCTAAAAGGGCATTATGCAGCATTACTTCTAAGCTGTTCTAAATAGCTCTGCGCAGTTTGGCGTTCACACATCAACTCAGCAAACGGCGGTATATTGGCATCACGCTCAACCAAAACAGGCTTATGTCCAAATAAAGACAAGGCATGCTCTAGCAACGCCCATACCGGAAGATCTACTTCTGATGCATGACTATCAATGAGTAATGCTTGCCCTAACTCTGGATCAGGATCATGTCCTGCTATATGAATCTCTCCGACAAGATCAGCAGGAATCTGCGATAAATATTTTATTGCATCAATACCTGTATTCTTACTACTGATATACAAGTTATTGATGTCGATTAATAAACCACAACCACTACGATACGCTGCATCAATTAGAAACTGAGGCTCATCCATCTCACTGGTAAAATCCAGATAGTTACTTGGGTTTTCAATTAAAATACGTCGCCCTATACCTGACTGATAACGGTCAATACCTTCAATTAATGACTGAAGTGCATCATGCGTTCTAGGCAACGGCATAAGATCTGCAAAATATGCCCCCCCTGAGCGAGACCAAACAGCGTGCTCTGATACAAGCGCCGGCTGAAACTCATCAATTAGCGCTTTTACCTGCTTAAGATGCTCAGGCATAGACTGATGATCATAACCTAGTGACCCCCCTACCCCATGAAAACTAAGATCATAATTCTCACGGATTGATCTGAGATAATTTAGTCGTGGCCCGCCCGCTACAAAATAGTTTTCTGTATGAACCTCAAACCAAAGATGGCTTCCAGCACACGCTTCACCTGTCACTGGTAATGCCAAAATATCATCTAGGTGCTCAGTCTTTAAACCAAGGCCGGCACCTAAGTGAGCCTCCGCAATCAAAGACTGCGAAGACAAGGGGGATTCATTAACTTTCAAGTGAACCTGTTCCATTAGGTGTTACGATCGATTCGCATGTACCTTTTGGAGCATAGGTCCAAGCATTTGCTTGGAAATCTTTCGTTGACGTGCCTTCACAGCTTGTACCAGCACCTGCTGCACAATCATTTTCACCCGCTAGAGCAATACCAAAACATTTATCTTTACGACCGCGGATTTTATCACCTGCCAACCAACCCTGTACCTTGGCCTGAACTTCAGCTGGCGCTGCTTCAGAAACTTTCAGTTGACTGTTAGGGCCTGCAACTGCACCTGTGCTTAGAATTGCTGCTGACGCGCCAATTAGTAGTGCTGTAGTTAAGCTTGCTTTATTCATTTTTATTGCTCCGAGTTAAATCGATCATTTTTTTAGTTATTATTACAACTAAATCTTTTCGTTAAGAACTATTTCAAGCACGCTGCGTTTAAAGCATTTATGTATCACTAAATCTAATATTTTCCGTAGATTAGGCTATCTAGAGTTTAGACCACCGAAGCTTATTTGCCATAAGCTGCTACTTAACATCAATATAGATATAGTTACTTGCTAACACACAGCGTCACCGCTGCTTGATGTTGCTTACTGTAAAGACTGAAACTGAAACGAAACTGAAAACCATAAAAATAAAAACTGCCAATGAGTCAATGTTCAGCGTGTTGCTTTTTTGCTATGCTCCGCTCTCCTGTTTAACGGGTGGCGGCTGTCGCCTCCCAGCATTAAAAATGAGTGATTGCCATGAGCAAATACTGGAGCGAAGCTATCCAAGGCCTAACACCTTATGTACCGGGTGAGCAGCCAAAGGGCAGCAATATCATTAAACTGAACACCAACGAAAATCCATTTCCACCCTCCCCAATGGTGTTAGAAGCGATCCATCAATTTGATACTGATCGTCTACGTCTTTATCCAGACCCGGACGCATCTGCGCTTAAGTTATCACTAGCTGAACATTTTAATGTGAAAACCAAGCAAGTCTTTGTCGGTAATGGCTCCGATGAAGTACTAGCGCATACCTTTATGGCTTTTTTCCGCCAACCCCAACCATTATTGATGCCAGACATCTCTTATAGTTTTTATGATGTCTATTGCAACCTCTATGATATTGAAGCCAAACATATCCCTCTACAAGATAATTTTTGCATTGTATTGGATGACTATGACCAAGCTAATGGCGGTATTATTTTTGCAAATCCCAATGCGCCTACAGGCAGAGCACTCACATTAGAAAAGATAGAAGTATTATTACAACGCAATACTGAAACTGTAGTTGTTGTCGACGAAGCGTATGTAGATTTTGGTGCACAAACGGCTATTAAACTAGTTGATAAGTATCCTAACCTTCTGGTTATCCAGACTCTATCTAAGTCACGCTCATTAGCAGGGATACGTGTTGGTTTTGCGATAGGTAGTGCTGAGTTAATTGAAGGGTTAGAGCGTGTAAAAAACAGCTTTAACTCTTACCCATTAGATATGCTTGCACAAACAACAGCCATTGCTGCGATTAAAGACAATGAATACTTTGTCGAAACCACTCAGCAGATCATCAAAATGCGCGAATGGACTAGCCAGCAATTACAGTCGTTGGGCTTTAAGATTATTCCATCCAAAACCAATTTTGTATTTGCCTCACACCGCTATATTGAAGCGGCAGAGTTAATGGGCTTTTTAAGAACCCACCAAATATTGGTGCGCCATTTCAGCCGCCCCGGCATTGATAATCACTTGCGTATCACTATTGGTACAGAAGCAGAGATGCAAGCAATGATTGATTGCCTAAAGCGCCATCCCGACATGATCTCAATGTAGTTCATACACCTCGCTGGTAAAGCGAGGTGTATTTTTTAGATTATGCTGTTACTTGCTCTTGGTTATTCTCAAAAAGACTTTTTACACAACAATCTGTTTCCTTGCTGTATTAGACTTTGCTGTTAGAATTCGTTTTTAATACATGGAATTTTCACTGTGACAGAGTCTAACCGCGGCTTATTGCTTGCCCTATTTGCCTATTCAATGTGGGGAAGCTTTGTACTTTTTTTCAGTCTACTAAAGCATATTCCAACGACAGAAGTACTACTTCATCGTGTTATATGGGCTTTCCTCTTTGTCGCTATTATTCTCACACTCACCAAACATTGGGGACGCGCTAAAGAAGCGTTACTCAATCGTCGATTGGTACTCGCACTTTTTTGCTCTTCGCTTTTAATTGCCACTAACTGGGGGCTATATATTTGGGCTGTCAGTGTAAACCGGGCTGTCGACGCTAGCCTCGGGTATTTTATCAACCCGTTAGTGGCAATATGCTTGGGGGTCATCTTCTTTAAAGAGTCACTCGCCGTTTATCAGAAAGTTGCCATTCTAGTGGCATCCTTAGGGGTTGCTTACAAAATAATAGGTATGGGAGAACTTCCTTGGATATCTCTTACCTTAGCCATCAGCTTTGGACTTTACGGGCTTGTTCGCAAGAAAACACAAGTAGACACAGTCACAGGACTGATGCTTGAAACCATACTATTACTACCCTTCGCCGTCGCTTATTGGGTTTGGTTACTACTACAAGGTGAGCAAAATTTTGGTATCAGTGCAGATGGTGGCCTACTTGTCCTTGCCGGAGTACTAACCGCATTACCTTTACTGGCCTTTTCCGCCGCCGCTCATAGACTCAGCCTGACATTACTTGGGTTTATGACCTATCTTGCACCAACACTGCAACTTTTGAGCGCGGTGCTTATTTTAGATGAGCCTTTTGATGATGGTGACTTGGTAACTTTCTCAATGATCTGGCTAGCACTACTGATTTTTTCAGGCGGAGCGATCTGGCGCCGTAGAAAGGCGCCAAGAGGTATTACTTAAACGTTGCGCTTAGCTTATAACGTTAAAATATAGCGATCAAAGATTAACCGTCTACTAACTGGATTCACCTTCGATTCGGTTAGTGCCGCTCTGTTTTGCAATAAATAAATTTTCTTCTGCTCGCTTCAAAATACTTTCAGGAGTATCTTGCGCATCTTGCAACGAAGCTGCGCCAATACTGACTGTGAAATTCAGAACAAATTCACTGCCATCAGCAGCAACACATGGCACCTGCTGTTCGGCTGCAAGTTTTCTTACACGCTCAGCAGCTAGCAATGCTTGTTCTTGATTGGTTTCAGGCAAAAACATAACAAAACGATCATCTGAGAAGCGTGCAAAAAAATCTGCTGTTCGCTGAAAGCCGTGCATAGCCTTTACAAACTGCTGCAATACTTTGTCGCCAGTATCCCAGTTATATTGATCATTAATTTGATTAAAGTGATCAATATCGACCAATAAAAAAGAACAAACCCAGTCGTAACGCTGCGCTTGCGCAACAGAATGATCAAGAACAGTCAGCAATGAACGGCGATTGTAAGCACCCGTTAAAGGATCTCGCTGCGCTTGCTTGAAAAGCTTTTGCTCGTTTCGCTTAGATATTGTCACATCACGCGCAATCCATATAAGCTCTGTAGCACTCACGGCAACCAGTGTTGTATCCCAAACCTGAGCATCACTTAAGCCAAGCTCATGCCAATGAAATGAATGCTCTGGCTTCATGGAGACTGTTAGCTTTTGAGGCTCATGGCTTTGTAGGGCTTTACTAATTGATGATGATATATGCTCTGCTATTTCATCGGCAAACAGCGAAGAGAAGGTTCTGGAAAGCATTGCTTCGGTATTTAACCAAGAAGCTCCTCCAGCATTGACCCTAAGCACTTCTCCAGCGCTATTTAAAATCACAACTATCTGATCGACAGCTGATAATAGACACTCAAAACGACGCAGTTGTTGTCCTTCAGAGTCCGTCATTTACATCTCCAAAATGAAATTACTTTGTAAAAGTTATAGCACAGCTGAAGGAGCTTGTTATCCGTAATTGGAAAATAATCTAATGATTTCTTCCAATCATTTAATAAAGCGTCTAACAAGCCGTGCTGAATCACCAAAAAGATCTAACGCATAATGCCCTGAATGCTTATCAAAACAACTGACCAGTTCAGAAATGTCTTCAGGCTCACCTTTAAAGCTAGCGTCCAACAACAAGGTGCCCTCACCCTGCAAACTCAACTGAATACTATCTTTTTTAAGGACGTCTTCATCTTCATTCTGAGTTAACAAGACCCATCCTGATAATGTTAACTGGCTCACTATAGAATTTCTTTCAAGCGAAGAAGTAACCGTACCTAACAACCTGTAAGCCTGCATAAAACTCCTTACTAGCATGAGGTCACTCACACGAGTAAATAATCTAACAATTAAAAAGATCACGCTTTACAACAAACAACTATTTGTTAGATTTTTGCTGCTCAGCTATCAGGCGTGCCCGTACTGCACGCTTAGCTTCTCGTCGTTCTTGCATCGTTATCACAGCAGCATCACCGATATGCCCTTCGCCTCGCTCATTAGCTAATTGCATCTGCTTTTCGCGCTGAGCAAAACGCTGAACCTGTTCCGCCGTATGCTTACCAAAACAATGAGGACAACTAACACCAGAGACGTATTGCTCGCTTTCTTTATCAGCCTGAGTTATCGGCATACGACAGGCATTACACTGATCATACTGGCCTTTTTCAAGCTGGTGATTTACCGTCACTCGATCATCAAAAACAAAACATTCACCTTCCCATAGTGAAGTTTCTTGAGGTACTTCTTCCAGGTATTTTAAAATTCCACCTTTAAGATGATAAACCTCATCAAAGCCCTGCTCCTTCATATACGCGGTCGATTTCTCACAACGAATGCCACCCGTACAGAACATCGCAACTTTTTTCTGTTTAGCAGGGTTCATATTCTGCTTCACATATTCAGGAAACTCTCTAAAAGTTTCTGTATTTGGGTTCACAGCATGACGGAATGTACCTACCTGCACCTCATAGTCGTTACGAGTATCCACCAGCACAACATCTGGATCACTAATGAGCGCATTCCAATCCTTAGGCTCAACATAAGTGCCCACAACTCGCTTAGGATCTATCCCTTCTACACCCAGAGTAACAATCTCTTTTTTTAGCTTAACTTTGCTTCTATTGAATGGCTGTCGTTCATGCAACGACTCTTTATAATCTATGTCTGCAAAGCGTTCATCTGATTTAAGCCAAGCAAGTAAGGCATCAATCGCTTCTCGTGTCCCTGATACGGTGCCATTTATCCCTTCTTGGGCTAATAATAGTGTTCCACGCACACCATTATTCGTCATTACCTCATGCAAAGGTGCGCGCAGTTCTTGGTAATCATCCAGAACAACAAACTTATAAAGGGCACACACCACTGTGTGGGACATAGAGATTCTCCTGACTCAGGTAAAAATGACGCATCATTATACGCAAATCTACTTTATCTGTCGCTAAGAGGGTAAAACACTCGCCATGAATTAATTTCTATTAGACGCCAGCTACTTCAGCTGAGATGATTGGCTTACTCATGCCATTGCTTATGAAATACCAAAGAGAATCAACATGAAAACATTACTATCGTGCGCCTTTATGTTGAGCGTACTCACATCCTCAATAAACCAAGCCCATGCAGCTACCGTAGACAGCGTTCCTTTTAATGCAGGAAAATGGGAAATAACCAGCAAAGCCACAATGCCGATGCTGGCAAAACCTCTTGTTAACAAGAATGTTGAATGCATTCGTGAGAAAACAATAAGTGCCGACCATTTCACACGAAAAACCCGTGGCAACTGCAAAGCTACTGACATACGCGTTAAAGGCAAAAACATACAGTGGAATATGAGCTGCAGCCTTGAAGGCAACTTAGTAACAGGGCGTGGTGATATGCAGGTAAACGACACTAAGGTTAAAGGCAAGGCAACAATGGCAATGTCTATGCAAGGCATGAGAATGGAAATGAAGACAACGTGGAGCGGCAAGCGTCTTGGTGATTGCAACTAGCATTTAAACTAAACCGTAGAAAAAACTATAAACTGACTACTCGCAACTAACCACCAAACAAAAAAGGCAAGTGTACGTGCTTCAAGTTTCTAATTACGTCATGATTCCGGATAGCGAAATAGAACTAACAGCTATACGCGCACAAGGCGCAGGCGGCCAAAATGTCAATAAGGTATCAAGCGCCATCCATCTTCGATTTGATATTGCGGCATCCTCCCTACCTGACTACTACAAGCAGCAACTGCTCACCCTTAATGACCACCGAATCACCAAAGAAGGTGTAGTGGTTATTAAAGCACAGCAATTTCGAACTCAGGAAAAAAACAAAGAAGCAGCATTAACGAGGCTATTAGAACTTATAAAAAGCGCTACAACACAACAAAAAGCCAGAAAACCAACTAAGCCCACGAAAGGCTCAAAAACAAGAAGACTTGATAGTAAAAACAAACGCGGAAAAACCAAACAGATGCGTGGAAAAGTCACTGATAGCTAGTTTAAAGCAATGCATTTCAAGATAGAAAAACTACAGAATGTAACAGTGACTCATCACGATTTATTGACAAAAAGTAAGCTATGCTCCCAGCATATAGCCTTGAGCATCTGATTTTTTTGAGTCAGTAATCGAGTCCAACGCCTTCTCTATCCATTCGCCCGCCTCTCCTCTCAGCCATGCTGCTGATAACTCTTCCTGCAACAAACTATCCCAATTGGATACAGCAAGCCGCGAAGAGATACCTAGACGCAAAGGAAGGTGCTTTAAGATAGAGTAAACTTCGAAAGGTATTTTAAAATCTCTAAACTGCCTACGCGCAAATAGTTGCAACTGCCTTCCAGTGCACGCCGAAGGCACTATATCTTTGCCTGCGGCCACTTGCATCCATGGATCAATCCCTCTAATCCCCAACTCATCATGAGCCAGCGGGAAAACGCCATACAAATTAAAAGCTCGCAGATAAATTTGACGAAGATAAGCGTCGTAGCACTGATTTTCGATTGCTTCGATGCGGGTCATACCACTAATTCTATGTACATCAAGTGTAGCGGCCGCCAGCGCATAAGGGCGCCCTAAAACAGCCACACCCATTAGTTCATTATACTCTTTACGTACCCAATGACTGACAGGTCGTTCATGGCGCCACAAACCAACCAAGAAATCGTCATTTAATTCAAAGGGAACATTCAGGTCTGAAACCACGCCACCCACACCAAAACGTACTGTCAATAAATCCGTTTTAATACTGCCTAACAACGCTTCGATAACACGGCCGGCACGCTCATGAAAACGGATGTAATCTTCAGAATGCTTATCGATACTTTCTTCAGGAAAATTCAATATACCTATCAGATCAGGCACTGACCACTCGGCAAGTAAGCGCAGTTCTGCCTCTGTAACAACATCGTTGTTTTTAGCGTTTTGATGCGCAAAACTATGGGTATTAGCGCTGCTCGATGAAACCGTTTGAAGGTAACCCTCGGCGGAGCTGGGCATCTGATAACGACGGTTTAATCGCAGCATACTAAGTATCTCAAAATAGTTCCTTGATATTTATTACTCTGAGCAAACCTGCTCTCTTGCTGTAAGTACATTGTATTTGCATCCATGCATAAGAACGATTATTGAAAGATATTCAATATTATCTTTTGAATTATAGCCACAACTTCAGTTTTTGTTAAGCTTTAAACGACTATTGCGCCCCCACCTTTAGCATGATTTTATTGAGCACCCGCGAGGCAGCCACCATACCAAACGTAGCTGTGACAACTGTTGCAGCACCAAAACCACCATCACAATCTAACTTAGTTTGGCCTTCAGACATCATTTTCTGCCCACATACAGACCCATCAGGCTGGGGGTAGCGCAACTGCTCTGTTGAATAAACACAGTCAACACCGAATTTCTTACCATTTTTACTAAACCCATAATGGCGCCTCAGCATGGAGCGCACCTTTGCTGCTAGGGGATCATTATAGGTTTTAGAAAGGTCGACAACGCTGACACATGTCGGATCTAGCTGCCCTCCGGCCCCTCCCACCGAAACAATAGGGACCTTAAAACGTTTGCAGTAACCTATCAGTGCCGCTTTATCTTTAACACTATCGATTGCATCGACCACATAATCAAAACAGTCTTGAATTAAATCAGGTGTATTTTCACGATTAATAAATGCATGCTCTTCATGTACAAGGCATTCCGGGTTAATCAAACGTATACGCTCTGCCATCACTGCGATTTTAGATTGGCCTATCGTTCCATCTAAAGCATGAATCTGCCGGTTAATATTCGTTTCGCAAATATCGTCTTGATCTATTAGTGTAATTTCACCGATACCGGAACGAGCCAAAGCCTCCGCAACCCATGAGCCAACGCCTCCTATGCCAATAACACAGACATGGGAATGACGAAAACGCTCTACAACATCCGTGCCATATAAGCGACGAGTGCCACCAAAACGATTATCAAATGCAGACACGAATAAGCCCTAATACTAAAAGTGACAATTTAAAAATAACCTACAGATCATCTTCGGTTAATTCAGTAAAAACCTGCTGCCCGCATTTACTACAAGAACCCTCTACAAAGATAGTTCCATCCTGTTCGTACTCTAGCGGCGTATGCATACCCAGATCCGCTTCCTGACAATTATCACACCAGGTTTGTTTCAAAAACGCTTGCTGCTCTTCTTCATCACGCGAAAAAAAATCACGTTTTACTTTTGTGTCTTCACTGGACATGGGGTGTGCCTTATTGAGTTATAGATAAAAATTCAGAACCGATCGCATTAACAAGAAACACTAGCTAATCAAAAACTACCAGCCCATCTCTTGTTTTATAAAGGGAATTGTCACTTTTCTTTGTGCCATAAGCGAGGCTTTATCAAGACGATCAAGCATAAGGCACAAGTCATTCATATCTCTGCTTGCATGATGAACTAGGTATCGCGCAACATCTTCAGCAAGATCAATACCACGAATTTTTGCACGCAACTGGATAGCTTGTACTTTATCTTCATCATTAAGCGCTGCAACACTGAAAACAGCCCCCCAACTGAGACGAGACACAAGATCTGGCAACTTGATTGTTAACTGACGAGGCGCTGAATTTGCTGCAACAATTAAGGTATTTTGTTCTTGGCGAATGCGGTTATATAGGTGAAACAATGCCTCTTCCCATACAGGCGATGTAGCGACAGCTTCTACATTATCGATACATACTAGGTCGAGATGCTCCATCCCTTCAAGAATAACGGGGCTCAAACCCAGCAACTCATTTAAAGGGAGATAGACAGCTGTTCTTTTGTAGGGCTCCGCCGCATGACAGGCCGCTTGCAACAAATGAGAACAACCCGTTCCTCGAGCACCCCAAATATAGAGGAAAGGTTCACCCTCACCCCCTGCTGCCTGGCGAAGCATTTCACACACGAGTCCATTATCACCTGTCTGATAATTCTCAAATCGTGCATCATCCCTGAGAGTCACTCCAAGTGGGAGCTGCTGTGGCGCATTAGCGCTGTTCATCTGAGCCTGTATCCTGTTCTTGCGGTGCTTCATCTTCAATTAAATCAACGGCGGTATCAGAGCCATATAAGTGGCTATTTTTATATCCGTCATGAGCATGGCGCAAAAATACCATAATTACAGCTGCGACCGGAAGTGCTATCAACACACCAACGAAACCAAAAAGCTGCCCACCAGCCATAATGGCAAAAATAACAGCTACCGGATGTAGGCCAATTTTATCACCTACAAGCAAAGGCGTTAAAACCATTCCTTCCAAAGCCTGTCCTGCACCAAAAACAGCAGATACCCATAACAGTATTATAGGGTCATGAAATTGCAAGTAAGCAGCCACACCTGCGGCAAATATACCTACAATAAACCCCATATAAGGAACAATACTTGCAAGCCCTGCCAGCATACCTAACAGTAAAGCTAGATCTAAACCAACCAACCACAGACCCACTGTGTAGACACAACCCAGTGTCAACATGACTAGCAGCTGCCCCTTAATAAAAGCACCTAAAACTTCATCGCTGTCTTTTGCCCAGCTAGACACAACAGGCTCAATGCTTCGCGGCAATAGGCGTCCAATTTTATCCATCATCACATCCCAGTCACGCAACAAGTAAAATGTTACGACCGGAATGAGCAGCAAGTTTGCTATCCAACCAACAACAGCCAAACCAGAACGAGTAATACCTGAAGCGAGTTGCGCCATGATATCGCCAGTTTTTTCCCAATGACTAGCAACTAGCTGCTTGAATGACTCCATATCTCCAAAAGAAACACCATCACCCAAAAATACTTGAATAGCGGGTATAGCCTTCTCTTCAAACAGCGTAATAACAGCAGGCACCTGATGAATCATTATCTGAATTTGATGCGTTAATTTTGGAATAAACAGCAAAATCAACAGCGTAACTAAAGTGGTTAGGAAAACAAAGACAATGACGACCGCGGCTGTACGCGACACACCAACTTCTTCAAGCCGATCAGCTACCGGATCTGTTAAATAAGCCAGTAACGCCCCAATTAAGAATGGCGATAAAATCGGCCCCAACAAATACAACAAAAAACCTGAAACTATAACAACCAGCAGCAAAAAAAAGCGCTGAGATGTGAGAATATTATCCATTAAACCTTACCTACCTCGTGCACCAAACCAGCTCCAACGCAAAGAGTTCTCAGCCCCTACTTCTTCTGCCTGCAAAGGACGCATAAACAAAAGTCGTTTATCTAAGCTCAACAGGCGAGACACCCCGACACTATCCAGCTGGCTCTGCAATATTAGAGTCAATGTCTGATTATTCATTGATGCGACCTTTATTAAGCCAATAGAAGGCAACGACCGAACGTATTCCATAATTGCTGCATAGTCTGCCATATTTTTTACTCTTGTCACGATTATCTGATGAGAATTTCTCTTCAAATGCTTTTTGTCATCAATTTTAATTCCTGAATAATCAAACCATGTATCAAAAGCCTCTGTTAATTGCTCAGATGGGCTACCTTCAGCAAACGACCACTGGACTTTCTCAAGAGAAGACTCATCAACAACCGCCCAGTGCATGGTTTTTTTTTCATCTAAAAAGACAACGACCACCAACGCAGCTGAGTAGCCTCGAGAGCGTTCGCTAATTTTCTCAAAAAACGCCCCTTTCGACTGCCGCTTAATAGGTTGTTGATGGGCCATCAATAAGGTTACAGGGAGCGCAACTTGGCTTGCATACTGTTGCAAGTCATCTTTAAAACTCAATAGAGCCTTACTTTCATCACCCAGAATCCAAACAAGTAATCGTGGTCTGTATTTCCCCACAGGAAA
>JAWUYS010000002.1:0-72299 GCA_034110685.1 Neptunomonas sp. | reverse complement strand
CAACGCAAAGGTCAAATCACCATCAACTACCCACTACGCGACTGGGGCGTTTCCCGTCATCGTTATTGGTGTACGCCAATTCCGGTTATTAACTGTGTAAGCTGTGGTGCGTTACCAGTACCCGAAGACCAGCTACCAGTGATATTACCTGAAGATGTCGAGTTTGATGGCAGTGGTTCACCAATTAAAAAAATGGACAGCTTCATTAACACGACCTGCCCTTCATGTGGAGGCCCGGCTGAACGCGAAACAGATACCTTCGATACCTTTATGGAATCAAGCTGGTACTACGCTCGCTATGCAAGCCGCTCAACTGATAACGCCATGCTTGATCCAGAGAAGGCCAATTACTGGTTACCTGTAGATCAATATATTGGTGGTATTGAGCACGCTATTTTACATCTGCTGTATTCTCGCTTTTTCCATAAGCTGATGCGCGATGAAGGCTTAGTCAATTCTGATGAACCCTTCACTCGCTTATTGTGTCAAGGCATGGTATTGGCTAATACCTATTACCGCGAAGATGAAAAAGGCGGCAAGGTTTGGATAGCTCCGACTGACGTTGTTACTGAAACAGACGAAAAGGGCCGCATTATTAGCGCCACCCATAAGGATGACGGACAAGCCGTTATGCAAGCGGGTGTCACTAAAATGTCCAAATCAAAAAATAACGGTATTGATCCGCAAGTCATGATCGATAAATACGGTGCAGATACCGTACGTTTGTTTATGATGTTTGCAGCACCTCCTGAGCAATCTTTAGAATGGTCTGACACGGGCGTCGAAGGTGCAAACCGTTTCCTACGCCGTTTGTGGAAACATGTGCATGATCACTTACTAGATGGCCAAAGTGTTGTAGAACTAGATACCAGCGCACTCACTGAGCCGCAGAAAGAGTTGCGCCGTAAAGTTCATGAAACCATCAAGAAAGTGTCTGATGATATTGAACGTCGTCAAACGTTTAATACTGCCATTGCCGCAGTAATGGAGCTATTGAACAGCATCACTAAGTTTGTTGATGTTAGCGATCAGGGCCGTGCTGTTATGCGTGAAGCGCTGCAAACAGCTATACAGCTGTTATCACCTATCGTGCCACACATCACCCATAAGTTATGGAGTGAGCTTGGCCATACAACAGACCTTCTCAATTCACCTTGGCCTACTTTTGATGAGACAGCCTTAGTACGCTCATCTATCCAAATGGTTGTACAGGTGAACGGTAAAGTACGTGCGAAAATGGAAGTCTCCGCCGATGCGGATCAAGACACTATTTTGCATACTGCACTAGGACTGGAGAATGTTCAGAAGTTCATGGTGGACATGGCGATTCGTAAAAAAATCGTAGTTCCCGGGAAACTGGTCAACATTGTTGTAGGTTAAAAGGAGTTATCAAACAGATGACCAATTACCGCTTTTTAAGCAAGTTTATGTGCCTTATTCTGGCTACTCTTCTAATATCTGGCTGTGGCTTTAAGTTACGCGGCTCTGCAGATATTCCGGAGTCATCCAGGTTGGTGACACTGATTTTAAAAAGCGGTACTCCGGCACCGTTTGAGCAAGCACTAAAACGCACGTTCTACCAGCAGGGTATCGCACTGCTGGAGACTGCGCCCTACCAACTAGTCATCAAGCAAGTAAAAGAAAATCGCCGCTCCATCACATTAGACCGAAAAGCGAATGTTGATGAGTATGAAATTCTGATGCTGGTGAAGTTTGAAGTACTGAACACAGAGGGAAAATCCATCTCTGGTCAGCTAGACGCACGCATTGAACGTATCTATGACTATGATGCCGACGCCGCTACTGCCAGCTACACACTTGAGAAAGAGATTCGTTCCGAGATGTGGCAATCAATTTCTGAACGTGTTGTTCGTCAATTCGTTGCACAAACACGCTAATGCTGTGAGATAGTCATACATGAAACTTTCTGTCGAACAGCTAACAGGGCACCTGCAACAATCACATGCACCTGTTTACTTGATATCTGGTGATGAGCCACTGATCAGTGCTGAGTGTTGCGATCAATTACGCAGTGCGTTTCGTCAGAAAGGCTTTAGCGAGCGTGAAGTCCTACATGTTGAAGGGCAGTTCAAATGGGAATACTTACTTGAGTGCGCCAACGCCCTTTCTCTTTTTGCTGAACAAAAGCTTATTGAGATCCGGCTAGGCAGTCATAAGATCAACAAAGCTGCCAGCGATATTATTCAAGAGTACATTGCACATGCACCTCCTGAAAACATTCTGCTAATTATTGCTGATAAACTGGATGGCGGCGCCAAAAAATCTGCATGGCATAAAGCGATTGAACAAAAAGGTGTTTGCGTAGAGATCTGGCCTGTTGAAATAAACCAACTCCCCGGATGGATAAGACACCGCGCTAGCAGTAAAAAAATGCAGCTTGATGATAGCGCTGTACAACTACTATGCGACCGCGTCGAAGGCAACTTACTGGCAGCCAAACAAGAACTCGACAAACTCCACTTACTACACCCAAATGGCGTCCTCACAGCAGAACAGATAGTCGACGCTGTATCTGATAACTCTCGCTACGATGTTTACGGGCTTATGGATACCATTGCGCTAGGGCAAAGTGAGCGATGCATCAAAATTCTAAATGTACTGCGCCAAGAAGGAATCGAGCCCCCTATTGTTTTATGGGCATTAACCCGAGAAATTAGAACGCTATATGCAATTAGCCAAGGTCTGGAGCGCGGTTTAGCATACGACACCATTTGCCAAAAAGAGCGCATTTGGGGCAAGCGCAAACAAACACTGCGCCGTTGTGCCGAGCGCTTAAGCCTAACCACACTAGAAGACCTTTTAAAAACTAGCCAACAGCTCGATAAAGTCATTAAAGGCATGGCGACAGGCTCACCTTGGCTAATGTTATCTGATATTACTATCACCCTCTCTGGCAAGCGCCTTCAGCTTACTTCGTTTTCCTAATACTCTGCGTTTAAGTAACGAATAAACTACACTGATAGGCAGCATCATAACAAGCCGGAGTCACTCTTGAAGAACTGTGCTTCTCAGATATGCTCTCTACTACTCTCATCTATTTTTTTATCGGGCTGCGCTGAAGAAAGTCCCTTAAAACTAAAGCAAGGCGACCAGCTTTACAGTTATTACTGTATGCAATGCCATATTAAAAATGATGTCGGTGCTATGTATGAACACTTACCCGAAAACCGCAAAAAGATGGCCAGCTATGAAATTGTTCTGATGATTAAACATGGCTACAGCATGGGCCATACCATGCCTGTATTTGACCAGTTATCCGATGAACAGGCGGACGCTATTGCAGAGTATGTGGTAGAAATACAGAAAACACCGAGAAATAATAGGTCAGAATAAGCAACTCTGACCTAATGCATTTTACTCGGCCAGCGTATGCACTACTTCAGTTGCCAGCTTAATATTGTCATGCAATGGACAACGATCACACACTTCATCAAGAAATGCTTGTTTCTCAGTTGATGATAACTGCGCATCAATCTCTGCAGTTACACGTACTACCTGAAAACCAGAACGGTTATCTGTTGGCTTTCCTAGCAAACCTGCTGGATCATAATCCGCTTCTACAGACACTGAAAAACTACGTAGATCAATCTTTTGCTGCTTAGCTGCAACGCGCCCAATGGTTGCAACACAACCTGCCAGAGAAAAAAGAAAATATTCTAAAGGAGTCGGCCCTTCATCGGTACCGCCGCCGGCAGCGGGCTGGTCAATAATAACTTTATGGCCACGAATATCAGATTGAACACGAAATGAATCACCCATCTGAGCTTCAACACGAACCGTTTTAGTAACAGACATAACACCTCCATATAAGAATTTACTAATATAATTATATCAGTAAATACCACTATAGGAAGAGGTTCATTAAGCTTTATGAGAGGTAGTTAAGTAGAGTAAAACAGATACTGCTTTTGCAGCATCTGTTATATCAGCATTGACGCAGAGAAGTAAATCGACCTTTCTAGCCGACCTTTTCACCCTGGGCTTGTAAATCAGCATGATAAGAAGAGCGAACCAGTGGGCCACTAGCAACCTGGCTAAAGCCGAGTTCTTTGGCCACACGTCCAAACTCATCAAATTCTTCAGGAGTCACAAAGCGATCAACCGGTAAATGGTTACGACTAGGCTGCAAGTACTGACCAATAGTCAGCATATTGACATTATGAGCACGCAAGTCTTTTAAGACTTCAATAATTTCTTCATTGGTCTCACCCACACCGACCATCAAACCAGACTTGGTACGAACATCAGGGCATTTTTCTTTAAAACCTTTAAGCAGATCCAACGACCACTGATAGTCGGCACCTGGGCGCACTTTACGATACAAGCGAGGCACTGTCTCAAGGTTATGATTAAACACGTCTGGTGGTGTAGCACTTAGAATATCCAGTGCTACTTCCATACGTCCTCTGAAGTCCGGTACCAGTGTTTCGATCTGGATGGTCGAAGAGCGCTGACGCGTTTCAGAAATACAGTTCGCAATATGCTGTGCACCGCCATCACGCAGATCATCACGGTCCACTGATGTAATAACAACATAACGCAAGCCCATATCTGTAATGGCTACGGCTAGCTCTCTTGGCTCGTTTTCAGCCAGTGCATTAGGGCGACCGTGTGCCACATCACAGAATGGACAACGACGTGTGCAGATATCACCCATAACCATGAAAGTAGCTGTTCCGTTAGTGAAGCACTCGCCTATATTTGGGCAGCTCGCTTCTTCACAAACAGAAGATAAGTTATGCTGGCGAAGCTTATCTTTGATCTTTTTTACTTCCTTGTTTGATCCCATGCGAACACGCAGCCATGCAGGCTTACGAGGCATTTCATCCTTTTCTGTCGGGATTACTTTGATAGGGATACGTGCCATTTTTTCAGCACCACGTAATTTAACACCCTGTTCCACCTTCACTACTGAAGAGGCTTTATCGGAACTGTTCGCCATATTATTGTGAGTCCAAGGAAGTTTGATATGATATGGAATTATAACCTATTTCTTTAGTCAAGTAATTCACAAGCCATTGGGTTGCTTGATGCGGATCCGCATCACTAACTAAGGAACATAGTTGCGTCATTTGCATGCCAGCATAACCACACGGGTTAATTCTTAAAAACGGTTCTAGGTCCATATTAAGATTTAAAGCGAGACCGTGAAATGTGCAACCTCGCCGAACACGCAGGCCAAGCGAGGCTATCTTGGCTTGGTCAACATAAACACCTGGCGCATCAGGCTTTGCATAAGCCTTTACACCAAAGTGCTGCAATGTATTGATGACTCCCGTTTCCATGAGAGTCACAACATCACGCACACCGAGCTTATTTCTGCGAAGATCTAGCAGCAGATAAATAACTAGCTGCCCAGGACCATGGTAAGTAACCTGCCCACCTCGATCGACCTTCACTACAGGAATATCACCCGTTAAAAGCAAATGCTCTTCTTTACCAGCCTGACCTTGCGTAAATACTGGTTCATGCTGCAGAACCCATATTTCATCAGAGGTTTCTGAATTTCGCTGATCAGTAAAAGCCTGCATCTTTTGCCATATAGGCTCATACGGCTGAATGCCCAGATCGCGAATAACCAACTTATTATCGGTACTCATCAGATCACTATATGCACACGATCTGAAGCAATCAGCTCTTCGTGCAAGCTCTTAAGCTGCTCTTCTCCGGTGGCCGTAATGAACATTCTGATAGACCTGAATGTCCCTTTCTTACTGTCTTGAATAGTAATCCGACTCACGTCTAAATCGGGCACATGCACTCGCATCACTTCAACAACAAACGATTGAAAATCATCAGCATTTTTGCCGACGACTTTAATCGGATAATCAGGGCAAGGAAATTCAATTTTTGGCGGTTGTGCTTCTGTTACTGTTTGTACTTTTGGTGGTTGCTCTTGACTCATAATTACTCCCCCGTCATCAATTGATGCTGATAACGAGTAAAAATTTCGAACATACGCTGCCAGAGAAGACCCTTTTGACCATCTCCAACCACATAATCATCTATCTGCACTACAGGCACAATGGCTCTTGTTGAACTCGAAATCCAAACTTCATCAGCCTGAATAAGTCGCTGGTAATCGATTTCCATCTCTTGACGTGGAATTCCATTTTTATCAGCTAACTCTAAAATAAGTGCACGCGTTGTACCGCTCAATATCTCTGTTCCAATCGGCGGCGTATAAAGAACACCCTGCTCTACAATAAAAAAATTACAGCTCGCGCCTTCAGTCAGCGCCCCATCACGTTGCAATATCGCTTCTTGAGCACCTAACTCTCGGGCCTGCTGCAACACAAGAATATTAGGCAATAAACAGGTCGACTTTATATCACAACGATGCCAGCGAAGGTCTGCTGTAACAATGACCTTTATACCTTCAACTTTATCAGCACCTTCTTGATAAACATCCCGAATTGGCTGACAGCACGCAAACACGGTTGGCTTTAAGTTATGATCAATGGCATGAACACGTTTGCCGGCACTACCGCGCGTTACTTGTAGATAAACGGACAGATTACCTCCACCATTTAACTCAACTAAGCGGCTTAATGTAGACACCCAGTCAAACTCCAGCTCAATACGCAATGCACGTAGGCTGTGCTCTAAACGCTGCAAGTGCTCTTCCAGCCTAAAGCCTACTCCCTGATAAAAAGGAATAACCTCATAAACACTGTCGCTGAATAAGAAGCCACGATCAAATACTGACACTGTGGCTTGATCAGCAGGGATATACTCCCCATTTAAATACACTGTATCCATTGTCACCAAAACACAAAAGCCCACATCAAAAATGTGAGCTTATGTAGAAATCTAACTCAATGAAGAGTTAGCAGCTAATCAACTGTCAGCTAATCAAGCTCATAAAGAATAACATAATGGTATGCCATATCTGCTTCAGTATGCCACCTTCCTCTACATTTTCCATTGCAACAAGCGGCACCCTAATAACATCTTCACCATTTAAAGTTACACGAACGGCACCGTACTCCTGCCCTTTGACAACAGGTGCTTTAATAACTTTATCAACATCCATTGTTGCATTCAGCTGATCAGCTTGGCCTCTAGGGATGGTGACTGCTAATGACTCATCAAGACCCAAACGAACCTGATCCTGAATACCGCCCCATACTTTGGCCGTATTAAGAATTTCATCGGATCCATAAAGTTTGTGCGTACGGAAGTAACGAAATGCATAAGCCAATACTTTTTGGCTTTCTTGCGCTCGTGCTTCTTCACTGCTGGTGCCCATAACAACAGATATTAAACGCATACCGTCACGTTTTGCCGAGGCAACCAAGCAATACCCTGCTTCATCCGTGTGACCTGTTTTTATGCCATCAACGGTGCGGTCACGCCAAAGTAACTTGTTACGATTTGGCTGGCGGATATTGTTATAGGTAAAGTATTTTTCAGAGTAAATACCATAATGCTCAGGAAACTTCTGAATAATTGCTTTTGCCAAGATAGCCAAATCTTTCGCTGTTGAGAAATGACCTTCAGCGGGCAAACCAGTTGCATTATTAAAGTGCGTATTATTCATACCTAGCAGTTTTGCATGTTGATTCATCAAATCGGCAAACGCAGACTCGCTTCCCGCAATATGTTCAGCAACGGCAACGGAGGCATCGTTACCCGACTGGATAATAATTCCCTTTAATAGGTCATCTAATTTAACCTGCGTCCCCTCTTTGATAAACATACGTGAACCGGGAGTTCTCCAGGCTTTCTCGCTTACCAATACTAGGTCATCTTTACTGATATTCCCTTTGTCCAGTTCATATTCAACAAGATAGCTAGTCATCATCTTTGTTAAGCTTGCAGGTGCAAAACGCTCATCAGATCTGCTGGATAAGATTAACTTCCCAGTATCAGCATCCATTACTAGATATGAAGTAGCCGAAATCTGTGGTGCAGAAGGGATCAGCGCAGTCGCTGCTTGTAGTTGTCCAACGCTTAGAAAAAGGAATAGAAAAGTTAAAAAGGCTGTCTGCAGTCTTTGCACAGTAAATTCCTGAATAGGTATGCTAATTTATTTCGAGAGTAGACGTTAATACTAAAATTTAGTTCTACTCAACTTTATATTTTATAGGGATATATCACGTTAATTTAGAAGTTTACCAGATGCGCTCCAAGAAACCCTCTTTGAGTCAGTTTTTCAATCATATTATCTGCCTCAGCACGATCAACCATAGGCCCCAGTAATACACGATATAGGCTTCCGCTGACGCGCTCTAGATTATTCACATGAGCCGCAATTGTAAATTCATTATCTAATTGATTAGCCACTTTACGAGCAGATGCTTCAAGTGAATACGCCCCTACTTGTAAATAGCTTCCGGCCGCCAATAAGCTTTTATTCGATACATTAGTACTTGGTGGTTTTGGTAGTGTAGCTGGTACTATTTTTGTAGTACTTGAAGCAATCACTTTTGACGCATTCCAGGTGACTGGATTAATAGCCTCCACTTCAACACGAGCAGTACCACTTCGCAACATGCCTAACTTTGAAGCAGCAGCATAGGACAGATCTATAATTCTGCCTTTATGAAAAGGACCACGATCATTCACACGCACTATGACTTGGCGTCCATTTTTCAAATTAGTCACTTTGACATACGTCGGGATCGGTAGCGATTTGTGTGCAGCGGTCATTTTATACATATCATAAGTTTCGCCATTAGAGGTCAAATGGCCATGAAACTTATTACCGTACCAAGAAGCCCCGCCTGTCTCGCGGTAGCCATCTGATGCAGAAAGTACCGAATAGCGCTTCCCTAAAACTTTATAGGTACTTTTATTGCCTCCACGGCTTTTTGGTTCAACTTTAGGAACCGCATCAGGAACATTCGAAACATCAACAGGGGCAGAGGGCCCATGATCGTTTTTAATACTGTAACGACTACCACTACTAGACTTACTCGTACTTGTGCAACCACTTAGCAACAAGGCAGCAATTGAAAGCGCCAATATCATAATTTTCATTCAACACTAACCTTTCATGTTAGATCGTTTAATTGATCTTTACTTAGACAGTTTCTTAGCTTTTATCTCTTCACTCAACTGCAACACCGCCATCGCATACAAACGGCTACGGTTATATCGAGTAATGACATAATAATTATTGTATCCCAGCCAATAAGAGGCTTTATCTTGATCTTTCATCCGTAATAAAACAGCGGGTAAGTGCCCCTCATGACTCTGATCAATACTGACACCCGATGCTTTCCATTCAACCAGCGGACGGTCCGGTTTCTTACCGGTATTAATAAAGTCATCAGGTAAGGCATGCTCTAATTCAACGGCAGAAACAACCACTCCTTTAGGCTCCCAACCGTGTTTCAAGAAGTAATTAGCCACACTACCAATCGCATCTACCGGATTATTCCATAGATCTTTTTTACCATCGCGGTCAAAATCTACAGCATAGGCAAGGAAGCTAGATGGCATAAACTGCCCATATCCCATAGCACCGGCATAGGAGCTTTTTAGTTTTGTAACATCAATGTTTTCGTTTCTCGCCAATACCAAAAGATCTTTTAATTGGCTTTGGAAAAATGTAGCTCGACGAGGATAATCAAAACCTAGAGTCGCCAAGGCATCTAGCGCTCTAAAATTACCCGTGTTACGCCCATAGTGTGTTTCTATACCAATAATTGAAACAATCACCTCTGCTGGAACACCGTATACTTGCTCTGCACGATGAAGAGTTTCTGCATGCTTATTCCAAAAATCGACACCGCGAGTGATACGTTTTGGCTGTATGAAGAGTTTACGATACCCCCCCCAATCAAGACGCTTTTCAGCAGGACGGTTCATCGCTTTTAGTATTGAGTCTTTCTTTTTAGCACTCGCCAGAATTGAGCGTAAATAGCTTTCAGAAAACGCTTCGGCTTCCATCTCGTGTAGCCATTTTTCGGCTTCGGGATGGCCACTATAACCAGCAGCATTACTCCCAAAAGCAATGCTATTCATGCATAAACTCAGCATCAGTGTGGCCAATATTTTCCAACTCAATTTCATCTGCGTAACTACCTCATCACCATCTGCTTATGACTATGTACTGACATCAAAATCCCAAAACCCGCCATCAATGTAACAATAGACGTTCCACCATAACTAATCATCGGTAACGGCACACCTACTACAGGCAATAAGCCACTAACCATACCAATATTTACAAAAACATAAACGAAAAAAGTCAGGACAATACTGCCCGCGACAAGACGTCCAAAACTATCAGGCACGCGTGTTGCCATCCATAAACCTCGACCAATAATCAATATATAAAGGCTCAACAATAACAAAACACCAAACAAACCTAGCTCTTCAGCAATCACTGCAATAATAAAGTCGGTGTGTGACTCAGGCAAAAAATCCAACTGTGATTGAGTACCACCCAACCAACCCTTACCCCAAGTGCCACCAGAACCTATAGCTGTTTTAGACTGGATAATATTCCAACCAGATCCAAGCGGATCACTCTCAGGATCAAGAAAGGTCAACACCCTTTGCCTTTGATAGTCCTTCATAACCATCCATAAACCCGGCAAAGCAGCTGCTGCAACCCCAAGTGCGCCTAAAATATAACGCCAACGGATGCCCGAAAAAAGCATAACAAAAACCCCTGATGCTGCAATCAATAGCGAGGTTCCTAAATCGGGCTGTTTCATAATCAATACGGTTGGCAGCCCTATTAACACCAGACTGACAATACAATGCTTAAAACTTGGCGGTAAAGAGCGTCCTGCTATGTAGCAAGCAATCATTAACGGCAATATTAATTTCATTACTTCAGATGGCTGAAAACGAAATCCAGGCAATGCAATCCAACGCTGCGCACCTTTCGCCCCTACGCCGAAAAACATAACCGCTAATAGCAAAATAACGCCGGCGGCATACACCCACGGCGCCCAACGAATTAGAATTCGTGGGCTAAATTGAGCCAACACTACTAGCACTAGAAAACCAGCACCAATACGCACGGCTTGGCGTATCACGTAATCTACATCTTGCCCGGACGCGCTATAGAGTACGAACAAACCAAAAGAGCATAATAAAAATAGAAAAAACAACATCCAAGCATCTAGATGGGTATAACTCCACCAGCCTTTCTTACGACGCAAATGATGTCCTGCCTCAGGCATAGAGCGTTCAAAATCACGACTACTCATGCGCGCTCCCTAAAGCTACGTCTTCTTTTGCAGTAGGATCTACTCCCAACAGGTAAGCATCCATTACCTTTCTCGCCAAAGGTGCTGCTGTACTGGATCCACCACCACCATTTTCAACAATGACCGCTAATGCAATCCGCGGCTTGTCCGCGGGAGCAAATGCTAAAAACAGTGCATGGTCATGAAACCGTTTTGATAGCGCACTGGCATCATATCGCTCATCTTGCTTTATACCCACAACTTGCGCAGTACCTGTTTTACCAGCGATTGTATATTGCGCATCTAAACCAATTTTTCGAGCAGTACCACGTTTACCATGTACAACTTCAACCATATTATCGACGATCAATTCCCAATACTCAGGGTGTGTAAGTTCAACATCTTTTGGGTAAGAGTTTGCATTAGGAATTTCCGGCATTTTGATACGAACTTTGCCCTCATCATCCTTATCACGAATACCCTTAAGGAGTTTAGGTTGCACCCATTTGCCACGATTTGCTAAAACAGTAGCAGCCGTTGCTAGCTGTAAAGGAGTCGTTAGCAAAAAACCTTGTCCAATACTCAGATTTAAAGAATCACCAGGATACCAAGGAAGCTTTCTAGCCCTGCGTTTCCACTCTCTTGAAGGAAGAATAGCCGCTAATGCTTCAGGCAAGTCCAAACTGGTTACCCGCCCAAAACCAAAACGTCCTAGATAGTCAGACATAGGGTCAACGCCCATTCGATAACCGGCATCATAAAACCAAACATCGCAGGATTGTGCGAATGCCAGCTTCATATTGACCTTACCATGGCCTCCACGCTTCCAGTCACGATATTTACGTCCGCCTTTAGTTAACGTAAAAAAGCCAGGATCCCAAACAGAATGTGTTGGCGGCACCGATTCTGAATCAATCGCAGCCAAACCGATAACAGGTTTAATAGTTGACCCTGGGGGGTAACGACCACGTAATGCACGATTAAATAGCGGCAGGTCAGGTGAGTCTCGTAACGCACTGTAATCCTTGGTAGAAATGCCTGTCACAAACAAGTTCGGGTCATAACCTGGAGTTGACACCAGTGCCAAGATACCTCCGGTAGCAGGGTCTATAGCAACAATAGATGCTTTCTCGCCCTGTACTAGCTTCTCTGTTATCTGCTGTAATTTAAGATCAATATGTAACTGTAAATCCTTACCAGGAATAGGGTCGGTACGCTCAAGAACCCTCATAACACGTCCCCGCGCATTGGTTTCTACTTTCTGCATGCCTACCGAGCCATGCAATATCGACTCATAAAACTTCTCAACACCAAGCTTTCCGATGTAGTGCGTACCAGCATATGCCTTAGGATCAGAGGCTTTTAGTTCTTTTTCGTTTATACGCCCAACATAACCCATGGCATGCACCAAACTTTCACCATACGGGTAATAACGAATGAGATCTGCCTCTACCTGCACTCCGGGTAGGCGGTGATAATTAATCGCAAGCTTGGCAATTTCTTCTTCTGTTAAACGAAACCTTACTGGCACCGTTTCATAAGGGCGTCGTCGTTGCTTAAGACGCTTTTTAAAGCGTTCGATATCTTTATCGCTGATTTCGATAATGCGCTGCAGCTCTGCAAGTGTCGCATCGAGTTCCTTGCCTACTTCTTCTTTAAGAAGAGTGACACTGTAGCTGGGGCGGTTATCCGCAAGCAAAACCCCATTCGTGTCATAGATAAGTCCTCGTGTAGGCGCAACAGGTTGTAACTGCACACGATTTTTTTCAGACATAGCGGCATAGCGATCATATTGCATTACCTGCAAGTAATAGAGCCTGCCTAGTAGCACACCTATTAATAGCAATACAATCATAAAGGCCAGAAGCGCACGAAAACAAAAAGTCCGGCTTTCCTGAGAGTGATCTTTTAAACGTTCAAATTGAGACATGGCTACTTGTGATACGGATGACCCTGAATGATTGTCCAGGCTCGATAAACCTGCTCGGCAAGAATGACGCGAACTAACGGGTGTGGCAATGTTAACCCAGACAGTGACCACTTCTGATCGGCTAATGCTGAGCAGCGTGGATCAAGACCATCCGGCCCCCCCACCAGCAAAGAGATATTACGTCCATCCATCTGCCACTCACTGACTTTTGCAGCAAGCTGCTCTGTCGACCATGAGCGCCCTTCAACTTCCAAGGCGATAATTCGATCGCCTTTAGGAATAGCAGCCAACATAGCATCCCCTTCATGGCGAATAGCACGCGCCATATCAGCACCCTTACCACGATGCCCTAACGAAAGCTCAATTAACTCTAACGTCATCTCATGCGGTAAACGTTTGCTGTACTCATTGAATCCAATAGTAACCCAATCAGGCATTTTTCCGCCTACAGCCAACAAACGTATTTTCATTAGCTTAAACCGCTCACATTAGTTTCAGCTGATGCTTCATCTTCTAACGGATCAAACTGCCACAAGCGTTCGAGATCATAATAACTTCTCGCGTCAGGCATCATCACATGAACTACCAATTCACCTAAATCAACCAACACCCAATCACCGTCAGTTTGACCTTCACTACCAATCGGTTCAACTCCTGCTTCCTTCACTTTATCAGAAACAGACTGTGCCAATGACACCACATGCCGCTTTGAAGTACCTGTGGCAATCATCATAAAATCAGTAATGCTGGATTTACCACGGACATCGATAATCTCGATATCTCGCGCTTTAACATCTTCAAGCGCATCACGCACAAGCCCAATAAGCTGCTTAGTTTGCATTGACAATTAACTATCCTTTATCTGTGTAATAGAGTTTATTTTTTTGTATATAGTGCCAGACAGAATCCGGCAATAAATACCGAGGAGACTCACCATTAGCCATCAACTCACGAATATACGTGGCTGAAATACTTAATGGCGTCAACTCATGAATCAAAATACTACCTGACGACTTATTCAGGATATCATTTTTCGTATCGACCTGATGCCCCTGCAGCAAATGCTTGAGCCTCTGATTTGGCTCAAATCGATACCCTGGCCTCGCCGCAACTATAATATGGCAGAACGAAAGGTACTCATCAAAGCGAAACCACTGATCCAGTGATAGAAATGAATCCATTCCCATTACCATACAGACAGGCGTCTCTAAACCAAGTTCCTTACGTAAAGCTTCCAAAGTATAAATTGTATAAGAAGGCTGGTCTGAAAGAATTTCTCTGGAATCGCAACGTAACGCAGATTCCCCAGCAATCGCTTCTTCAACCATAGCCAAACGCGCTAGAGCGGTAGAACCCGGCTCTTGACGATGCACAGGAACACTAGCCGGCATTAGGTGTACAGATTCAACTCGTAACCATTGCTGTATCTCTAATGCCGTTCTCAAATGTCCATAGTGAATAGGGTCAAACGTCCCCCCCATAAACACATGCGCAGCTGTCATTGGCTTACTGGCGAATATGACCATCACCCAATACTACGTACTTCTGTGAAGTCAGCCCTTCTAGCCCAACGGGGCCACGTGCATGTATTTTATCGGTAGAAATGCCAATCTCTGCACCCAATCCATACTCAAAACCATCAGCAAAGCGGGTAGAGGCATTTACCACTACAGAGCTGGAATCCACCTCACGTAAGAAACGACGTGAAAGTGTATAGTTTTCAGTTACGATTGCATCAGTATGGTGTGAACCATAATGATTAATATGTTTCATCGCCTCATCAATATCAGCAACAATCTTAATCGATAAGACAGGTGCTAAATATTCAGTCGACCAATCAGATTCTGTTGCCTCGTTAACTCGTGGCGCTAAAGCACGTGTCAGTTCACAACCACGTAACTCCACACCCGCCGCAAAGTAACGGTCAACTAAGTCACCCAACACCTCTTCAGCAACACCCGCATGAATCAATAAAGTTTCCATGGTATTACAGGTACCATATCGATGTGTTTTGGCATTTAGAGCAATATTCACTGCTTTCGCTCTATCTGCTTGATCATCAATATATACGTGACAGATGCCATCAAGATGTTTAATCACAGGAACTTTAGCATCGCGACTAATTCGCTCAATAAGACCTTTTCCGCCACGCGGCACGATTACATCAACGAATTCAGGCATAGTGATTAACTGCCCAACTGCTTCTCGATCAGTTGTTTCTACCACTTGTACTGCTTCAGCAGGCAAACCTGCTTCCTTCAACCCTACACGGATACATTCAGCAACCGCTTGGTTAGAATGAATAGCCTCAGAGCCACCTCGTAAAATGGTAGCGTTACCTGATTTAAGGCACAAACTAGCGGCTTCAACAGTCACATTTGGGCGAGACTCATAAATAATGCCAATAACACCCAAGGGAACACGCATTTTTCCGACTTGAATACCGGAAGGGCGGTAATTCATATCGGTGATACTTCCCACCGGGTCAGGCAGTGCGACTACTTGGTGCAAACCTTCAATCATTCCATCAATGGTTGCATTACCCAACCCAAGACGATCCAACATCGCAGCGTCCAAACCATTCTGACGGCCATTTTCCAGATCTTTTTCATTGGCTGCTATCAGTGCATCACGGCTATTATCCAATGCAGTAGCCATAGCCAATAACGCTTTATTTTTCACACCAGTCTCTGCTTTTGCCACCAAACGGGAGGCTTCTCTGGCGCTTTGTCCTAACTTGTTCATGTATGCTTCAACGTTCATCACTTACCCTTTCGCGTTCACGTGACCCATAATTATACAATGCTATTAATCTTGGGTCATGAACTGCTTTATATGAGTGACCATAAAGACCACTAACTGCTATCATCAGCGCTAATAAAATGGATAACCTTCAACAGGTACATAACAGCAATATGCCATTCACTTTAAAGAAACCATACTACCGCCTGATATTGGCTACGGCATTAGTTATGCTCTCTGGCTGGATACTTAGCGCTACGTATCTGTATATTGCAGCTGACAACATCGCAAAAAATGAAGCGATAAAAACATCTCGCTTCACTGCCCGCCAAGCGGCAATGACTATCCAACCTTATCTGTTGGCAGAAGACATCATTAGTCTTAATTTCTTTCTTAATAGCCTAACAGAAGCACCGCAAGTAAAGGGCGTTGCCGTATTTAACAAAAGAAATAAATTAATTGCTCGTGCAGGTGAAAACAACGGCGCTGAGCAAGAAGTCATCTTGGGCAGTCAGCAAACACCCATGGGAACATTAAAACTTTATACTGGCCAACAATCAGAACATAACATGCTAACCGGCTTGTTATGGCAAGTTGCTATCCTATCTATTATTACCTTACTAGCCACTTTAATAACTTTATGGCTATCACTAAAGCAACTTAACTTGCGCTCAAATTCATCTGATGAAAATCCTGATACACAAACCCCGGACACCTTATCTTCCGATGTTGCTTCCTCTTTTGAAGAATCCATTAAACAACCCGAGAGTTTTTCTCAAACACTGACCCAGACCATTAGTGAGCCCTATTCAGAAAAAACAGACGTCGATGAGAATGATCAACACCAAATAGACCCAGAGCATGACAATGACATTCATTCTACTGACGAAACACTAGATAATAATGAACTTGTTGAGCTATTAAGACCCGATTCAACGGAGCGCATGCCGCATTTTAAACCAGCGCCGATGCAGACAGACAGCGAACAAACTAATGAAGCTTATTCACCTAAAGAATCCACTTACGAGCTTGAGGATTCACTTCAAACACACCAGCAAAGTCTGTCTAAAAGCGCGCCGGAACTCGCAACGCTGAAACCCAATCCATTGCGTGCCCATGAACGAACAGAAGAACAACTCGACTTATACAGCTTAGAGCACCAACTAGAATTATCGCTACAGCCCAAAGAAGCCGCTTACCTATTCTATATTGACGCGACAACGGGGCATGCCGACTACGTTGAGCCTGAAGAACATAATTACTTATTACAAACGTACGAGCATCTCATCAAAAAAGTATCTGCCATTTACGGTGGATCGGTTTCCGTTAATGCTAGTGGTGACCTACAACTATTTTTTGATGATCAGGATGAGGAAGATGGACACGGCGTGCACGCGCTTTGTGCGGCGAAGCTTTTCACTTTACTCTACAGAGCTTTCAATCACGCACGTATAAAGTCATTCAAACCAGTACTCAATCTACATATGGCTATCGTACGTGGCAACCGAGAAAAATTTAACCTTATTAAAGAAGAAGCGCTTTTTTTAACACGTACCACGCAAAGCAACGAACTCATTAGTCATACAGCGCTAACTGAAGCCAAACAACTCAAATCAACATTGTTATCCACTGCCGAAGTGCGCCGCGAAGATGAAGACAAGGTACTAATATTGTCATTAACACCTTCTTATCAAGCTTTACTCACAAAGCAAGCAACCCACCTACTAAAAGCACCTACTGCTGAAAGCTTAGAGCATTAACCCTAAACAGCAGCAGATGCTAAAACAAGACAAACACTAGATCAAGAATCTAGTGTTTCTCCTTTATTACTCATGACTTCAAGTTTATCTACACGCTGATAACCACGCGGTAGCTTGTTACCACGTCGCCCACGCTCACCTCGATAATGCTCAAGATCAGAAGGTTTTAGCTTAAGGTGCTGACGTCCTGCATGCACTTGTAGTATTGAATCAGGCATCAACACAACAACATCACAGACAATCTCTTCTCGCGTTGCGGCACGTACAGACGGAATGTTAATAATTTTATTACCCTTACCTCGCGCCAGCTCAGGTAACTCTGCCACAGGGAACACCAATAAACGTCCTTCACTGGTTATCGCTGCTAGTAAAGCTTGCTCCATATTTTCAATCTTAACAGGAGCAAGCACCTGGGCATTCTTAGGTAATGTAAGGGCCGCTTTACCATTTTTTGTTTTACTGGAAAGGTCAGAAATTGAAGTGATAAATCCATATCCAGCATCCGATGCTAGTAGAATTTTGTCACTATCTTTTCCAGCAACCACCGCTTCAATTGTTGCTCCCTTTTGAAGTGTCACACGCCCTGTAATAGGCTCTCCCTGGCCTCGTGCTGATGGTAGAGTATGCGACTCAAGAGTATAACTTCGCCCAGTCGAATCCAGTAGAATAAACGGCTGGTTCATCCTCCCTGCACACGCTAGTTTAAAGCTATCCCCAGACTTATAACTCAACCCTGCACCATCGATATCATGACCTTTAGCTGCACGAATCCAGCCTTGTTTAGATATAATTGCCATCACAGGGTCTGAAGAAAGCAGGTCTTTTTCATTAAAGGCCTGAGCTTCACTTCGTATTACTACAGGTGAGCGTCTTGCATCACCATAGGTTTCCATATCTTCTTTAAGTTCTTTTTTGATCAGTGTGCGCATACGCTGATCTGAACCGAGTATCAGCTCAAGGCGTTTACGCTCAGCATCGAGCTCATCCTGCTCAGACTTAATCTTAAACTCTTCTAACTTCGCCAAGTGGCGTAATTTAAGATCCAGAATCGCATCCGCCTGAGTTTCACTCAGACTAAAGCGTTTCATCAACTCTTGCTTAGGCTCATCTTCATAACGGATGATGGCAATCACTTCATCTATATTCAGATACGCAACCATCAAACCTTCAAGAATGTGTAAGCGATCCAGTACTTTTGATAAGCGATGCTCTAATCGACTCCTCACAACACCCGTGCGCCAACTTAGCCACTCAGTTAAAATCATACGTAGATTTTTCACTTGAGGGCGGCCATCAACACCGATCATATTCATGTTGACGCGATAGGTTCTTTCAAGATCAGTAGAAGCAAATAGATGCGCCATCAACTGTTCTGCGTCAATGCGATTTGAACGTGGAATAATCACCAAACGTGTCGGGTTTTCATGATCCGACTCATCTCGCAGATCAGCTACCATCGGTAGTTTTTTCTGCTGCATCTGCTGAGCGATCTGCTCAAGGATTTTATCACCTGAAACCTGATAAGGCAGAGCAGTAACAATAATATCGCCTTGCTCTTGCGTATACACAGCACGCATACGTACTGAGCCTCGGCCAGTCTCGTAGATCTTTTGCAGGTCGCTTGGCGACGATATAATCTCTGCATCGGTTGGCATATCAGGCGCAGGAACAAAAGTGCACAATTCAGCAATGTCAGCTTTTGGATGATCCAGCAGGTGAATACAGGCAGAGGTAACTTCACGCAGGTTGTGTGGTGGTATATCAGTTGCCATACCCACGGCTATACCACTACCACCGTTGAGTAAAATATTAGGCAATCGAGCAGGCAAAACCGCAGGCTCAACCATAGTACCGTCAAAGTTTGGTAACCAATCGACGGTTCCCTGATTCACTTCTTGCAGCAATACCTCAGCATACTTCGCAAGCTTCGCTTCGGTATATCGCATGGCAGCAAAGGATTTTGGATCATCTTGCGAACCCCAGTTCCCTTGCCCATCAATCAATGGGTAACGATAGCTAAAAGGCTGCGCCATCAACACCATCGCTTCATAACAAGCACTATCGCCGTGAGGATGGTATTTACCTAACACATCCCCCACAGTACGCGCTGATTTTTTATGCTTAGCTGAGGCCTTTAACCCAAGTTCGGACATCGCATAAACAATACGACGCTGTACCGGCTTCATTCCATCACCTACATGCGGTAAAGCACGATCCAAAATGACATACATGGAGTAATCCAAGTACGCTTTTTCGGTGAAATCTTTTAAGGGTAAACGCTCAATGCTATCGTCTGTTATTACTTCACTCATATCTCAACATCCATCCAACTGACTACTTTTGAGCCAGGTCACCCTTACTTTCCAGCCAGCTTTTACGATCAGCGGCGCGCTTTTTAGCTAACAACATATCCAGCATCTCATGCGCGTTATCTTCAGCGTCAACAGTGAGCTGTACTAAACGGCGTGTGTCTGGATCCATTGTTGTTTCACGTAATTGCAGGGGATTCATCTCCCCTAGCCCTTTGAATCGCTGCACATTAATTTTAACGTTTTTGCGTTCGGCGCGTATGCGCTCAACTATGCCGTTCTTTTCGGCATCATCCAGTGCATAGAAAACATCCTTAGCCGCATCAATACGATATAAGGGCGGCATAGCGACATAAATATGTCCTGCATCTACCAATGGTTTGAAGTGGCGTAAAAATAACGCACAAATCAAGGTAGCAATATGAGCACCATCAGAGTCGGCATCTGCTAATACACAGACCTTTCCATAACGTAAACCATCCAAATTATCTGAACCTGGTTCTACGCCCACGGCCACCGATATATCGTGAATCTCCTGTGATGAAAGAATCTCTCCGGAGTCCACTTCCCAGGTATTCAGAATTTTCCCACGCAATGGCATAATCGCCTGAAATTGACGATCACGCGCTTGCTTGGCAGAACCACCCGCAGAATCACCTTCCACCAGAAACAGTTCAGATCGCATTGTTTCAGAACCCGCACAGTCAGCCAGTTTTCCTGGGAGTGCAGGGCCTTGAGTAATTTTCTTACGCACTACTTTTTTACTGGAACGTAATCGTTTCTGAGCATTAGCAATAACGCTTTCTGCCAGCTGCTCGCCCTCTTCAACATGGCTATTTAGCCATAGTGAGAAAGCATCCTTAGCGGATCCTGAGATAAAGGCAGCGATATGACGAGAAGAGAGTCGCTCTTTGGTTTGGCCTGAAAATTGAGGATCACGCATTTTGGCTGAGAGGATAAAAGCACAACGCTCCCAAATATCGTCCGCTGTTAATTTTACGCCTCGCGGTAACAAGTTGCGGAACTCACAAAACTCACGCATAGCCTCAAGTAAGCCGGTTCTAAATCCATTAACATGCGTACCGCCTTGCACTGTTGGAATCAAGTTAACAAAACTCTCACACGTTAACTCACCACCTTCTGGTAACCATTGTACCGCCCACTCAACAGCGTCTTCCTCTCCTTGCAAGGAGCCGATAAAGGGCTCTTCAGGTATCGTTTCAAATACCTGTGTTGTTCCACGAAGATATGCACTGAGTCCATCTTCATAATACCATTCTTGTTTTTCGTTCTTGCCACTACTCTGGTCCGTAAAAGTAACTTTTAGTCCCGGACAGAGAACAGCTTTAGCACGTAGGTTATGCTTAAGGTGGGGGACACTATATTTGGGTGAATCGAAATACTTAGGGTCTGCCAAAAAACGTACAGTAGTACCCGTATTACGCTTTCCACAGGTATCAATCACTTCCAGCTCAGAGACTTTATCTCCATTAGCAAAGCAGATTTTGTAGACCTTGGCATCACGTTTAATTTGCACTTCGAGCAGCTTGGATAATGCATTAACGACAGAGACACCAACACCGTGTAAACCACCGGAATAGTTGTAGTTGTCATTATTAAATTTACCACCAGCATGCAAACGAGTAAGAATCAGTTCAACCCCACTGACTCCCTCTTCAGGATGCAGGTCAACAGGCATACCGCGCCCATCATCGCTTACAGACAAGAAGCCATCTTTATGCAAAATCACATCGATCTGCTTGGCATGCCCCGCCAAAGCTTCATCAACTGAGTTATCAATAACTTCTTGTGCTAGATGGTTAGGCCGGTCAGTTTCTGTATACATACCCGGACGTCGTTTAACCGGGTCCAGCCCACTTAAGACTTCTATCGAATCAGCTGTATATTGCGTCGACATCTATTTATTTTTTCCTGTCACTCTATAAAAGAAGGTAAAGGGGTCGCTTCTGGCAACGCTAGCTGCCCCCGGGAAAAACTGATGATTGCAGGAATCAGTTTTTCAAATTGATCGAAACCATGGCTACCGCCAGGTTGGATAAAAGCAGGAGACTCATCAAAAAACTCAACTGCTTCACGATAATCCAACGTTTCATCCGCTGTTTGCGTTAATAGTAAATAACGCTGAGGATCTACCACTTCATCCACAACCAAGGCTTCTAGCTGAGCTAAGTGCCCTCGCGTTAACGTATAACGCTCATGCGTGTATAGATTTTCATTATCACCCAACCATTCAGCTAACAAATGATAAGGATAGATCGCTGGGTTCACCAGTACTGTCGTGCAGTTTTTATAACGCTCTGTTAACCATAGGCTATAAAACCCACCTAATGAGCTACCAATTAATACAACCGGACGCTGCTGGTTCTCAGTAATCAATATTTCTAGCTGCTGTATCGCTTCTGTTGGCCAATGTGATAATGCTGGCACCGCATAATCACCGATATCGGCATCTTTGTGATTCGCTTTAAGAAAATCCCCAAATAAGCGCGCCTTTATGGAATCTGGCGAGCTATTAAAACCATGCACATAGATAAATAACGGCGACAACATACTGGTTATCCTTACAGTGTTTAAGAGAAGTTACCTAAGGTTTCAATGGGATGCAAGCTCAGAGGGGGACTCGATTAACGATTGTTTCAAACCGGCCATCATCAAACAGATCAATAATTCTGTAGCCGGGCAAGGATAGATAGTTATCTGATTCTACAAGCGGCACATCGGTACCTACTGCAAACTGAGGAGCCGTTGCGGGTGTCGCCAAAATACTAACACCGGCATGATCTATTTGATGCTCTTGATGAAGGTGCCCGCATAACACTAGTTTAAGGTTTTCATACGAAGTCACTTGCGCCCAAAGAACCTCAGCATTGGCCAGCATAATATTATCTTGCCAGCGACTACCCACCTTAACCGGAGGATGATGCAGCCCAATAAGCAAGTAGTGGTTCGGATACTGAGCGACCATTTCATCTAACCAACATAGCTGCGCATTACTGAGCGCTCCACCCCCAATTCCATCAGGCTCAGCTGTCGAATCCAATAAAATAACGCACCATTTGTCCTGTACAAAAACCTTCTCAGAAAGATTTTTGTATTCTCGCATTTTTCCAGCATGGTCATGATTACCAGGAATCCAGCGTACCGTTTTCGCAATCCCTTCTGTGTAGGATTGCAACCGACCATAAGCAGCGCTATAGCCGTGATGGGCTAGATCTCCCGTGAGCAGCAAGGCATCAGAGCGAGAGTAGTTTGCTCTTATATCTTTTAAAACAGCCAGTAAACGCTGTTCCGGATTTTCTTCTTTGAATATATCATCTTCGCTCGCTTGAAGATGGCAATCGGTGACTTGAATAATACGGATCATACTCATTAGGCCGTAAATATAGGTTCGATAAACTGGCCATGCTGCTGGCAATGACTTAGCCATTCGCCCAAATAGTTATTCAATTGCACTTTTTCATCAGGCTGGTGCATTTCGCGGTTGGGATAAGGATAAACACCTGATAGTTGGCGACGGCGCTTCAAACAGATCACTTCTGCCATATTTGCATCATGATAAAGCCTAACCACCAACGCCGGAGACTCTAACCATGATGAACCATTATCGTCCTGCTGTGAGATTTGTAGGGTCGTGGTGTAAACAAAACGTTCTTCAACTTCAATCCGTATCTGTGCCTGATGCTCACCACACACCAACCTGAATTCGCGCATATCGCACTCTTCTAAGTCCGGCATCAGTTTATTCAAACGGGCATAGTTAACTTCACAGATAGCCATCTGCCGCGTTAGATCAGGCACATACTTACGTTTCATACAGCGTCAACGCTCCATTTATCTTTTATCGTTGCGTGATTTAACTGCAACCATTGTATTGCAATAATCGCGGCAGCATTATCAACATCACCTGTTTTCAACATCGCTACCGCAGTAGTAACGGGAAATAGGTGGACTTTAATATCCTCCCCTTCACCCTCTAATCCATGAACACCACCTATGCCATCACTGTTCACACAGCCACAGTACAGATCAACATACTCTCTGGCGCCACCTGGGCTTGGAGTAAACCGGCAGATATGTTCAAGTCGGCCTATTTTTGCTCCTGCTTCCTCCAAACTCTCTCGACGCGCCACCTCTTCAATGGTTTCTCCAGGCTCAACAAGACCTGCAACAAGCTCAAGTAACCATGGGCTACGAGGATGATCGATAGTGCCAATACGAAACTGCTCAATCAAAACAACAACATCACGAATAGGATCATAAAGAAGCACACACACCGCATCAGGCCTCCAAAAAAGATCCCTTGTCAGCTCTATCTGCCCACCTTCAAAGCGCTGATGACGCAGCTTTACTTCGCGCATCTGATAAAAGCTCTCACAGATTACTGTGTCTTCCTTTATCTCATAATTAGCAGCATTAAATGCAGGATTCCAGTGCTTGCTCATCAACTACTCTCCATAAAAATGAATTGAACACAGGGCGTTAGATTCTATCGAACTTTGCAAAAATAAAAATAACAGCAGGGATATGACATTAACGTCAGTATAGTCTGATTAGTACTGAAGGCCCAAATAACGCATTACTTGTAGCCTCTAAGAAGTGACCCGTTTTGTAAAGTGAATTAAACACATCATGTAAGTAAAACACAATTACAGGACCATACCAGTAAAATAGAAATCGCTAAATACACCCCTGTATTAAGCGAGCCACTTGCTTAAGCAGCGTTTGGAGAGCAGTCATTTGTTATTGCTTATAATGCATTCTTATTTTACGACGACGAGAAATAAACAACGCATTACCTGTCATATTTTTTGCTTCTTTTTTTGCTTCAGCAGCGAGTTCCGACACTTCAAGGTGACTATTACAAGCAAACGCATCTGGGTTCACTACCCCAATAGCTAAACTCAATACACTATGAAAGACCCTTTCTTGACCGCGCGTTAATGCCCACAAACCACCCTCTTCACGTTCTTTAGGGGCATACAAATCTTGAGATTGTGCAGCAAAATCTTGCAGTATTGCTTGGCAGCTTTCTTCCCAGTACTCAGAAGAAAACACAACAACAAAGTCGTCTCCCCCAATATGCCCAATAAAGTTTTCCGCATGGGTAGCGTGCTGCTGAATCAAGCGCCCTAACAATTGAATGACCTGATCTCCACGCGCATAACCGTAATAATCATTAAATGGTTTGAAATCATTAATATCAAAATACGCCACTCTAAAGTTACACGCCTGCTTAAGAAGCCGATTCACTTCATTATTAATTGGCACATTGCCGGGCAATAAGGTTAGAGGGTTAGCATAAGTGGCATTTTGTATTTTCAGGTCGGTTATTCTTTTTAATAGATCACGTAAGCTGCCAACCCCCAAATAACACCCATCCTGAACAATAATAATTTCGTTATTAAGGCTTTCTGAGTTTTGGTTAGTCAGCAAGTACGACACTTTGGATAGACTCACATAGCTCTCGACTACTAATATTTCACTTTTTAATAGGCGCGATATACTTCTACTTTCATTTAGAGCCCTTCCAAATTGTGTTGAGAACAATTCAAGGAGGTCATGCCTCCTAACAACACCGATAGGGATACCATTATCTAAAACAGGGATAGTATGTAGTGCAGAATTTTTCTTGAAAGCTAAATCCAGCTCTCTTAACTGGGTACTCTCATTAACAGCCGGAACATGCTGCACTAAGGACAGCACAGTCTCTTCAGCATCGAGTCGCATCCGTTGCTCAATACGACGAGCTTTATTGACCAGCAGCTTATTCTGAAACTGATCAGGTGCTTGCACAGGGTAGCCTAATAAGTAACCTTGTCCCCGAGCTACGCCTAACTCTATTAACAATGCCAACTCAGACTGAGTTTCGATCCCTTCAGCAATAATTTCGCACTGAAGGCTGTTTGCAATAGCAATAATAGAGCGCACGAATTCACGCTTAATCGTATCTTTATCAACACCACTGATAAAATGTTTATCTATTTTCACGTATTCAGGCTGCAGCTCTGACCAAAGCCTTAAGCCTGAGTAACCAACACCTAAATCATCAATGGCAATTTGAAACCCCATTTGACGATAGTATTCGACACTCGCGCGTGATAACCCAAAGTGGTCATAAGGGTGTTGTTCAGATAACTCAATGACAATTCGATCTCGTGAAATATTCATCGAATCTAACAAGGTTAGTGTCATGCCCTTTTGATGATCAGATGAACTCAATAATGAAGCACTAATATTGAGAAACAATTTACCAGGCAGAGCCTGCTCTGAAAATTGCCGCAACGACTGCTCACGGCACAGCAATTCCAACTCATGTAATTTCCCATAAGTAACGGCAGTCTTAAACAGCTGGTCTGCAGAATATAAAGCACTTCCCTCGGGACCTCTTGAGAGCGCTTCATGCCCAACGATATCGCCATTGTGTAAATCAAATATTGGCTGGAAATAGGTCGTTATTGCGCCCATTTCAAGTATTGAATTCAGTAACTGCTCACCCTCAGAGAATGGCAGCTGTAATACAGCGGATTGCATAATAATCACCGTGACAAGATCGCCAAGGTATAATCATATGCAAGACTGATGACAAACCGATGAAACTAGTCGTCTAATGAATCCATCTCAACATCAAGATACTTCATTATTTCATCCAGCGGTGCCGGACGAGCCAGCAAAAACCCTTGCCCCATCTCACAACCATTTTCTCTTAAAAAAGCCATCTGCTCATGCGTCTCGATCCCTTCAGCTATCACTTTCAAGCCCAATTTATGTGCCATTGCGATAACCGCAGAAGTAATTTCCATATCACTTTTATCTTGAGGGATATCTCGAACAAAAGAGCCATCTACTTTCAAATGATCAAAAGGTAAACGCTTCAAGTAACTCAATGATGAGTAGCCCGTACCAAAGTCATCAATCGACAATGAAACGCCTAAGAGTTTAAGCTGATGAAGAGTATCCACTACCACATCAACTTCTTCCATAATCATGGACTCAGTTATCTCTAGCTCAAGCAACGACGCCGGAAAGTCATGTAACTCCAGAGCCTGTTTAATTTTATTAAGTAGCTCAGGATCAAAAAATTGACGCATCGACAGATTCACAGCCATACGAATGGCATAACCAGCATCCACCAGCATACGTCCTTGGCTACACGCTTCATTTAAAACCCACTCGCCCAGCTCAACAATTAATCCGAGCTCTTCCGCCATCGGAATAAACTCACCAGGGGAGACACGCCCTTTCTGGGGGTGGTTCCAGCGCACTAGAGCTTCAAGACAAACGGGTTGTAGCTCTTTCAGAATGGTCCATTGCGGTTGGTATTCGACACAAAACTCTCTATTTTTCAGCGCACTACGCAGCTCCTGCTCCATACTGGCGCGATTCACAACTTCATCATTCATTTCATGAGTGAAAAATTGAAAGTTATTTCTGCCTTTATGTTTGGCTCGGTACATTGCAAGATCTGCGTTTTTCATCAACACAGCCCAATCATCACCATCAGTCGGTACCATGGTAATACCCAAGCTCACCGTTGCTTTTACCTCGCTACTCCCTAGGAGCACTGGCTGACTAATCGCTTGTAGTAACTTATTCGCAACTGATGCCACCTCAGCAGGCCCGCTCACATCAGGCAACAATACAATGAACTCGTCCCCCCCAATACGAGCAATCAAATCTGATTGGCGCAGTGTGCTTCTCAATCTATCTGCAATCGCTTGTAACAAACCATCACCAGCATCGTGTCCTAAGGTGTCATTGATCTGTTTAAAGTTATCTAAATCTAAATAGAACAGTGCAAAAATCGTAGAATTTCGTTTTGCTTTTTTAAGCTCGACATCTAACTGCTCTTTAAACAAACGTCGGTTTCCTAACAACGTAAGTGGATCATAAAAAGCTAGCTGCTCTATCTGTTCTAAAGTTTTTTTCTGTGCTGATATATCTTCACTAACACCGATAAAGTGCGTGATTTTATGTGTTTCATCTAAAATTGGCGAAATTGATAGCATCGACCAATAAGGCTGACCAGACTTGGTTTTATTTCGAATCTCACCGTGCCAATCGTGTCCTGCTAGAATAACGCCCCACATCTCCTTGTAAAACTCAGGCGCTGTTTCTCCCGCATTTAAGATACCCGGTGTTTCTCCTCGAACTTCATCCAAAGAGTAGCCTGTAACATCGGTGAACTCCTCATTAACATATTCGATTTTTCCACTCTCATCAGTAATCAAAACCATCGTAGGGCTTTGCTCGACTGCACGAGACAGTTTCTGTAAGTCACCTTCAACTTGCTTTCTTTCCAGTGCCAAACTTACTAATTGAGATGCTTGCTCCATCATCGCAATATGATCATTATTCGGTTGGTGCGGGTAACTATGGTAAATAGCAAAAGTGCCTAATATTTCATGCGAAGAACCAAAAATAGGCTGAGACCAACATGCAGCCAAATCAGCTTTTGCAGCAAGCTCTTTAAAGTCAGCCCAGTAAGGATCATTTTGAATATCCGCACTAATAACCAGCTCACCGGTACTTGCCGCAGTCCCACAAGCACCAACTCCCACGCCAATTGCTAACCCATTAATTGCGTCACTATAGAAATCAGGTAAGCTCGGAGCAGCGCCACTCAATAGATGCTTTTTCTCTTTATCAAGTAAGAGGATAGAACATAAGCTATTGGAATAAACACTTTCGATCCCTTTAACAATCTCAGAAAGAATATTGTTCAAAGAGACTCCGCGGATCAGCATATCCAATACCCGCGTATTTTGCTTTAACAGAGCATTTTCAAAGTGCCTACTGGTAATATCCCGATTCACAGCCAACAACCCAATGACTTTACCATCAGGGTTTTTTAAAGGTGTTTTGATACACTCAATCAGCTGATCAGCGCCAGACCTTCCAGATACCCAGATCTCTTTACAGATCACCTCATCTTTAGAAAAAACCTGTTCATCTTGCTCATTACTTAAATTAACATTCACTTTTGTGAAGAAATCTTCAACACGCTTCCCTATCACATCCTCACGAGACCTCCCTACAAACTCTATAAAGGCTTGATTGCAGTCCAGATAGCGGCCATCCAAACCTTTGGCATAAATATGATCCGGGTTAGAGTCCATTAATGTTCTAAGCAACAATGTTTCATCCACTGCATGCTCAAATTCATCATTCAGAATCGAAAGCTCATTCTTTTTTCGACGCCATTGAAAGATGAAACCAGTAAGAATCAGCAGTAAAAAGATAATAGGAATAATAAGATAGTCAGAAAGCTCAGTTGATATCACCGGGTTTATAATAACGCTACCTTCAGGGATACCCCTCTGATCTATAGCGTATCTCTGAACTGAAACGCCGTTAAACACGGGTTCAGCCGGGCTTTCAAGTATAACGGGTAACTCAGCGACAGGCTTACCCGCTAAGATTTCTAATAGATATTCAGCAGCGACTTCACCTTGTAACGTAGAGGTTGCGACATAACCACCTACTACCCCCTCTGAAATAGCGGTGTCCCATGCAGAGTAAATAGGGACAGACGTATTTTCTAGTAGGATACTCACACTCTCTTTTAAGGTCATAGAAAGGCCTTCTTTATCACGATGCAGTGGCAACCTAAAAACAATAGTGCCAGGCTTTAAAGCTGATAATTGCTGCTTTAGTTCAGATAATGTCCAGTCGCTAATTGATCGAACAGAAAACCTAGACTCATACGGCTGAGCGGCTTGCACAAAACGCTGCTGTTCGGCTAGCCCTGTCGGAGTCGTATCACTTAACAACACCACTTCTGTCATATCGGGATGTAGCGACATCAGCAGCTGGTAGTTAGCATCGGGAGCCGTTGTTTCAGCAATGCCTGTAATTAACTTATCAGCACCGATCAGGTCTTGAGAGTAAGAATTAATGCCCACAAAAATAGCAGGGATACCCGCAAAATGAGATTGCCGGTATTTCATTAGAAAACTTAATGCATTGTTATCTGTCACCACAATAGCATCAAAGTGATGGGCACTTTTCACAGCCATCATTGCGGCAGCCAAGGGAAACATTGTTTTACTAGAAAAACGTTTAGTATCTAAATACTCAACATGTAAATCGACAGGAAAATCGGCTTCATCTATTACTTTTTTAAAGCCAGAATAAATACCATCAGACCATGGAAAGCCTTGATGATAAGAATTGATCACTAATACAGTTGAACCATAGCTAAAATCGGCTTTCGCAATCGCTGATACATTCATCAGAAAAAGGAAGAAAACCAAAGAAAACTGCCAACATATTGTTTTGGCAATATTTTTTAGCAGCATAATAATCCGGCACTATAAACTTAAGTTAAAATAAGTATAGTCCCTATTTTAAGAACTGCTATTCAGGAATACCAAAACGTCTCAACATTTGGATCTCTTCAGCCCACACTGTTTCATCAATTGTTTCGAGCACCAAGGGCACTCCCCGAAAGCGTTCGTCTTGCATGATAAATTTAAAGACTTCGAGACCAATTTCGCCTTGTCCAAGACTATGGTGGCGATCGACACGCGCACCCAAGGCAACTTTTGAATCATTTAGGTGCATACCACACAAGTATTCAAAACCAACTTTCTCTGAAAACTCATTAAACGTCTTCTGACATTCAGCCTGGGTGTTTAATGGGTAGCCAGCTGCAAATATGTGACAAGTATCAATACATACACCCACTCGCTTTTTATCAATAACCCCATCAATAATCTGCGCTATTTGCGAAAAATCATAACCCAGATTACTCCCTTGCCCTGCCGTTGTTTCTATTACGGCAACTACCTCATCCGTTTCTGACAAAGCAAAGTTAATTGACTCAGAAACTCTATCTAAGGACTCAGACTCTGAAATCACACGTAGATGGCTTCCTGGATGAAAATTCAGATACTTTAGCCCCAGTTGCTGACAACGCTGTATCTCATCAATAAAAGCTACGCGTGATTTATCTAAAGCCTCAGCCTCAGGATGACCTAAGTTTATTAGATAACTGTCATGCGGCAGTATCTGTTCTGGCAAGAAATCCAGCGCTTGGCAACGCTCTTTAAATAAGGAAATATTTTTTGCCGTCAGCGGCTTTGCTTCCCATCGGCGTTGATTTTTTGTAAAAAAAGCAAACGCATTTGCGCCTAGTTTTTCAGCATTCAGAGGCGCGTTTTCAACGCCTCCGGATGCACTAACATGAGCACCTATATAATAAGGTTTTAATTCAGTCATGTTCTTACCCAATTATTAGTGCTCATATAGATAGCTCGATGCTATAAACACTGCATTTAAAGTTTACACGCACCGCCAAGACAGTCATCAAAGTCCATACTTTCCAGCTCTAGTCTTTCTGCATGAGCCAGTTTAATCCGCTCAAACATCTCTTGTTCTTCTTTATCTTGGTCTGTTACAGCTGCACGCTTAAAAACAGCAATCAAGGTAGCTAACTCAGTTAGTGTTAAATCATTCATTTTATCTTCCTCTTAGCTCTCAACAACAGGTTCCAAATACTCAATCATTAACTGAACTGATTGCTGTCCCCTGAACTCATTTACATCTAATTTATACACAGCACGAACACTATTAATGTTGTCATCAGGCCATACAGCTAAATCTGTATTAAACTGAATACCATCAAGAGCCAAACCTGAAGACAGCTCCATCAAAACTATTTTCAGATGACGCTGGCCTACAATTCTTTGCTGCAACACCCTAAAAACACCGTCAAACAAAGGCTCAGGGAACTGATGCCCCCATGGACCGGCTTCTCGAATATTTTCAGCTAATGCAAGTGTCATATCTGCAGCTTGCAAGGCTCCATCAGTCTCTAACCGCTGCTCCAGATCTTCTTTAGAGAGCTGCTCCCGAACTACTTCATCAAATGCTTCTCGAAACCGCTCCAGCCCAGTACCAGAAATTGTCAACCCTGCAGCCATCGCGTGGCCTCCAAATTTGCTGATTAGTTCAGGAAATCGACTAGCAATTTGATCAAGTGCATCACGAATATGTAAGCCTGGAATAGAGCGAGCCGAACCTTTTATCTCTCCATTTTCACCCGGAGCAAAGGCAATTACAGGTCGGTTAGTGCGATCTTTTATGCGTGAAGCAAGAATACCAACGACACCCTGGTGCCAACCTTCGTCGTACAAACACACACCGTACGGTAGTGTATCTATATCAAAATGCATTTCATCTAACCAACTCAACGCTTGCTGCTGCATATCTTGTTCTATAGCACGCCTATCCAAATTGAGCTGGTCTAATGTTTGGGCTAATTCACGCGCATATTCTGGGTCATCTGCTAGCAAACACTCAATACCAATCGACATATCTTCCAACCGACCCGCTGCATTCAAACGTGGTGCCACAGCAAAGCCAAGATCACTCGCGACTAAACGCTCTTTACGCCGGCCAGCTATCTCTATTAATGCCAGTAAACCAGGACGCGCGTATCCGGCACGAATACGCTGCAACCCCTGATAGACTAAGGTTCGATTATTGTGCTCTAACGCCACAACATCGGCGACAGTACCCAGCGCAACAAGGTCAAGTAGCGATGCTAAGTTGGGTGCAGGAATACTATTTCTCTCAAACCAGTTTTCTGCCTGAAGTGCACGCCTAAGTGCGATCAACACATAAAATATAACACCAACGCCACAAGTCGATTTTGCCTCAAAGCTGCACCCCGGTTGATTAGGGTTAACAATCGCCACGGCCTGCGGAATCACATGTCCAGCCAAGTGGTGATCCGTTACCACAACATCCATACCCAACTGATTGGCACGCGCCACACCCTCCACACTGGAGATGCCATTATCAACCGTGACTAACAACTGCGGTGATTGAGTAAAGGCAACATCAACAATCTCTGGGCTTAAACCATAACCATACTCAAAACGATTCGGCACTAGGTAATCAATATTACCAGCCCCCATCATTCGCAACCCCAATACAGCAACAGCGGTACTGGTTGCACCATCGCAATCAAAGTCACCAATAATCATGATAGATTCATTAGCTCTGACAGCTTGCAACAAACGAGAGACCGCGCCATCCATCCCTTTCATTTGTGTATCAGGCAGCAGTTCTTTTAAATTACGTCCCAGCTGTTTTTGGCTTTGAATGCCTCGCGCAGCATAAATACGCGCCAAAGCGCTAGGTACTTCCTTAAATATAGGAGAGTGCTCATCAGGCACACCACGACGATGAATGGTTACGTGTTTCACACTCTCTCCTTTTATCAGAAAACAAAAAAGGCCCGATTAAGATCGGACCTTTTCAACTACCAAATTACAACAGCTAAAAGCGGTGTCTGTTATGACTCAGAATGTACATGCTCTGCAATAAAGCGCTGCACAACAGAGATATCATTATCCAAGACCGTCAGCTTCTCTTCACGCTCAAATAAGCCTTGCATATGAACAGGCAAATCAGGCGATTCCAAGTTAGCCTTAAGCACCGCATCAGGAAACTTCACTGGATGAGCGGTTGCCAACACAATCATTGGAACAGCTTTGTCACGGTTACATTCTCGGCCGGCTTTCACACCAATGGCAGTATGAGGGTCGAGTAGATAACCTGTTTCAGCATGCACATCGGCAATAGTCTGACATGTTGTTTCATCATCAACTGCACAGCTATCGAATAGCTCACGCATTTTATCCCAACGTGAAGCATCCAGCTGTACTGATTCTGTTTTAAAACGCTTCATCAGATCATTAATAGCGGCGCCGTCACGGTCATAGATATCAAACAACATACGCTCAAAGTTAGATGAGACCATAATATCCATAGAAGGTGACAAGGTATGCACCAACTCACTTTTGGACATATCGTTGTTAGAAATAGCACGATGCAGAATATCATTATGGTTGGTTGCTACCACTAACTGAGTGATAGGCAAGCCCATCTTCTTCGCAAGATAACCGGCAAAGATGTCACCAAAGTTTCCGGTAGGTACTGAGAATGCTACGGGACGATGCGGACCACCCACAGCCAAGGAAGCTGAGAAGTAATAAACAATCTGAGCCATAATACGCGCCCAGTTGATCGAGTTAACCGCGCCCAACTTCATCCCTTTAAGGAAACTCTGGTCTGCAAAGCTTTCTTTAACCATCTCTTGGCAATCATCAAAGTTACCTTCTAATGAGATGTTATGCACATTCTCATCCAGAATAGTGGTCATTTGACGGCGTTGCACTTCCGAAACACGGTTATGCGGATGTAGGATAAAGATATCCACATGCTTAGAATGGCGACAGCCTTCAATCGCAGCTGATCCGGTATCACCCGATGTAGCGCCCATGATCACTAAGTGCTCATTACGCTTCACCAGCACATGATCCATTAAACGACCTAGCAACTGTAGAGCAAAATCTTTGAAAGCTAAGGTTGGACCATGAAATAGCTCCAACACCCACTCATTTGTGCCTAACTCTTTTAAAGGAGCAACAGCTGAATGATTAAAACCTGCATAAGTTTCATCAATCATCTGCTTTAGATCAGCATCATCGATGCAATCGTTCACAAAAGGAGAGATGATTTTGAAAGCTAACTCAGCATAAGAAAGTCCTGCCCAACTAGCGATCTCTTCCTGACTAAAAACAGGCAAGTTTTCTGGCACATACAAACCACCATCACTTGCTAAGCCAGCTAACAAAACCTCTTCAAAGTTAAGTGCAGGCGCTTGCCCACGTGTAGAAATATATTTCACGTTTAGTCCCCTTAACCTTGAAGATGCTCAACACGTATCCGCGTTACTTGGCCAATAATGTCATCCAGCGCTTCAATCGCTGTAATCGCTTCATTCATCTTTTGTTCTTTAACACGCTGCGTTAACAGAATAACCGGCACTTGCTCTTCGGCTGTTTCTTTCTGCACAATTGCTTCAATGTTAATGCCGTTATCACCTAGAATTTTAGTAATACTCGCCAAGACGCCTGGCTTCTCAGCAGCTTGAAGGCGCAGGTAGAATCCAGTTTCAGTATCACTCATCGGCAAAATTGGCATATCTGACAATTCAGACGGTTGAAATGCTAGGTGAGGCACACGATTATCACGGTCAGCAGTCAGTGTACGTACCACATCAACAATATCTGCAACAACAGCAGAGGCCGTTGGTTCAGCACCCGCACCAGCGCCGTAATACAACGTCTGACCGACAGCATCACCATCAACCAACACAGCATTCATCACACCATTTACATTAGCGAGTAATGTAGATGTAGGAATCATTGTAGGATGAACACGCAACTCAATCCCATGCTCAGTACGACGACTGATACCTAAATGTTTAATGCGATAACCAAGCTCTTCTGCATATTCAACATCAGCTGGTGTAATCGCACTAATACCTTCGGTATACGCCTTATCAAACTGCAGTGGAATACCAAAAGCGATAGAAGCAAGAATTGTCAGCTTATGCGCTGCATCAATCCCTTCAACATCAAATGTTGGATCAGCTTCGGCATAACCTAGTGCTTGAGCCTCTGCTAAAACATCAGCAAAATCACGACCTTTATCACGCATTTCAGTGAGGATAAAGTTGCCGGTTCCATTGATGATGCCTGCTAGCCATTCGATATTATTGGCTGATAAGCCTTCACGAATCGCTTTAATAACAGGAATACCGCCAGCAACAGAAGCTTCAAATGCTACCATGACATTATGACGCTGCGCCGCTTCGAAAATTTCGTTTCCGTGTACAGCGATCAATGCTTTATTTGCAGTAACAACATGCTTGCCGTTCTCGATTGCTGTCATCACGAGCTCACGTGCGATGTCATAACCACCGATCAATTCAACTACGATATCAATTTCCGGATTAGTCGCCACATCAAAAATATCACGAGTAACCTGAGTGCCTTTTGTATCACACCCTGGGTTATCTCGACGCGAACCAATCTGTTCAACCGTAATACGACGTCCAGCTCTACGAGAAATTTCATCTGCATTGCGATGCAGGACATTAAACGTACCGCTACCAACAGTACCTAGACCACATATTCCAACTTTTACCGGTTTCAAACCAATACCTCGCAGTTTACTAGTCAATCGCAAGCCAAGCGCAAGCTGAATTAACGAACGAAAATGGGAAAATAGTATAGCGAATAACTCTTCCAGACTCTATTCGACACAGGATAAACAACAATAAAAAAAGGAGCTCGAGGCTCCTTTTTTACTTAAATAAGGTATTAGGGTTTAATTCCTAACATCGCAGCCAAACGTTCAGCTGGCATATACCCCGGAATCAACTGACCATCCTTAGTGATTATAGCTGGTGTACCGGTAACGCCCACCTTTTGCCCAATCTCATACTGAGCCAATACAGGATTTTCACACTCAACGTTTTTAAGCGATTTACCCTGCTTAGATCGAGTCATTGCTTTAACTTTATCTTCAGCACACCAAATATTAGTCATTTTTTTGAAAGTGGCAGTATTAGGACCCTGTCGAGGAAAGGCCAAATACTCAACACTCACGCCCATTGCTTGAAGCTTAGGTACTTCATTGTGCAATTTACGGCAATACGGACAATCAACATCAGTAAAAACATAAACCGATGCTTTTTCAGCATCTTCCGCTTTAAATACTACTTTTTCAGCACTGGGAATGGCTTGCAATTGAGCCGCACGCTGAGTATTCATTTTCGCTTCTGACAAATTCACGAAACCTTTCTCATCGGACAGCTGATACAACTGCCCTAACAGAAAGTACTCACCTTTAGCATCTGAAAAAATAACTTCTCCAGTCCCTAACTCAATCTCATACATGCCGGCCAATTGAGCTTCTTTAACAGAAACCACAGGAATACGCTGGTCAATTTTTTGAAGTTGTTTAATGATGACATCTTTGGCATCTTCAGCCACAACCATCGTACTAGCTAGTAACAGCGCACCTGCCATTAACGTTTTAATTCGCATACGTTCCTCAATATCCGGGTAATTATAATAATCTGATTAAATCAAGCGCTTAAAGTTCAATCAGCCTCTAGGGTGATGCTGCTGGTGTAGCGATTGTAAACGCTGCTGAGCCACGTGGGTATATATTTGCGTAGAAGATAGATCACTATGCCCAAGCATCATCTGCACAACTCGAAGGTCCGCACCATGGTTGAGCAAATGTGTAGCAAACGCATGTCTAAGTACATGAGGAGAAATAGCTTTTGCAACACCAGATTCTTGCGCATAGCGCTTAATCCGATACCAAAATGTTTGACGCGTCATAATCCGGCCACGCAAACTCGGAAAAAGCATTTCATCTGCAGCATCGTGCAGTAACTCATCACGAGCACAGCGTAAAAATTCTTTTATCCAACGAACTGCCTCATCACCAAGAGGCACCAGCCGCTCTTTAGCTCCCTTACCAACAACTCTTATTACACCTAGCTCCAGATTAACCTGCCCCAATTCTAACGAAATCAATTCAGAAACTCTTAATCCCGATGCATACAAGGTTTCCAGCATCGCCCGATCTCTTAAACCAAGCACACTATTAACATCTGGAGAGTTAAGAATGCTCTCAACATCTTCCTCTGTAAGTGTTTTAGGCAGTGCCCGCCCTCTCTTAGGTAAAGCGATGAGCAGCATAGGATCTTCTGCTATAAACGTTTCACGCAAGAGGTATCTAAAAAAACGACGTGCCGATGAAAGAAAACGAGAAGTGGACGCTGGCGAGAGCTGTTGCTCAACTCGCCACAATAGATACTTTCGCACGGTTAACGCATCGGAACCGACCAACCGCTCTTCAAGATCGTTTAACCAACATGCAAAAATAGAAAGATCACGCTGATATGAGGACTGTGTATTTTTACTTAAGCCCTCTTCCAACCACATTGCATCAATAAATTGCCTAATAAGCTTTACGTCATCAGCATGCGGAATCCGGCGTGTGAAGCGCCTATCTCCCGTGACGGTGTCTATCGACACGGTTAACGATACACTTCAATAAAAGCGATTTTGTCTTTTGAAACAGGAAAGGTAGCACGCCCCTGCTCAACTTGATGACGAATACTAATAGCGTTTGCATTTACATCGACTAAAGCACCCTGCATCTCACGACCAAAAAAGGTTCTAAGCTTAACAGCACTACCAACATAGCCTGCCAGCTCATCAACCGGAGTTATTACAAATGACTTTTTAACTTCGGGAGGACGTATCGGCATAACACCAGGAATAATCTCTCTCATGGGAGAAACGACTGGCGCTTTTTCCTGTATCACGATAGCCTTTTTATTCTCCATGACTGCCAAAGCAGCTCGGCGCACATTCCCGCCAAATAGCTCCCGCATTATTTGCCATTCAGAGTCCATTAGCTCAAGCACTTTACCATTCACTTGTAACGCAAGCTCAGCACTAGAGAACAAAGAGTCAGCCCCGCCGGGACTCGCCAACTGCCCCAAAGCAAGTGGAACGGCCGGCTCAAGACGCACCGACACAATAGAGCGATTACTTCGTGCACTTACTAAAGCGCCAAGCAAACGATCACCTTCGTACTGCACATCGCCACTACCCAAATTTTGACTCAGCGCGGTCCGATAACGCTCCAAATAACCTTCTAAGGCTCCGCCTTCTTGCTGAGCACAAAAAGCCTTCCAACGCTGGTTATACCCCAGGTCGCTAATCGTCATACCAAACATCTGAATCGCTGTTTTCGCTAAATCATCTCGCCTAAGCGTTCCTCCTTGGCGTAAAGCCAACCAAAGGTTCATCTCAGCCTTTATTAACTGCGCAAAATCAGACTCCAAACGCACCTTCATAAGTTTTTTATTGGCGGAAGACTCCAACAACAAACCAATATCACCCCGAAGATAACGATAACCCATAGCCTGCAACGCAGCCCGATCAATAGAGCGCGCATCACCACAAACAAGGGTATCCAAGGAGCTATTTTTTGAGTCCGATGAGGAAAGAGCTAAACGTTTGGCATAATCAGCATTAAGATCGTAGTTAACACCGGTCAACGCTAAAGAGACAGGGTCACTCAGTACACCCGTGCGCAACTGCTCGTGTGCTGTCAGAAAGAAAGCACGCGAAGATGATGTTAACGATAGACGTTGAATTGAAATCTTTTCTTTATAAGCATTTGGCTGAATCGTAATGTTTTCAAGGGCAATTTCACCAAGAAAGGCAGCCGAAATATCGCCATACTCTACCTTAGCGAAAGGCCTGATTGATGCAACTAAACTATCAATATCAGACTTCACCTGGTACCAATAATACCCCTGCACCCCTACTAGTAATAGCATGAGAACTAACGGTATTAATAACCACTTCAGCCAACGCCGCATCTACAACCTCATCCATACCCTACAAAAAAATTGTATTTTTATAATTCTAGTGATCTTTACTGCAATTTACTAACTTCTAAACAAAAAAAGGTGACCATAAGGTCACCTTTTTTCTATAGCAGCGAATCAGATTTAACTCAGCCGAGTTTTTCTTTGATACGTGCAGATTTACCACTACGTTCACGCAAGTAGTAGATTTTAGCCTGACGAACATCACCACGACGTTTCAGAGTGATCTCTTCAACAACAGCACTGTAAGTCTGGAAAGTACGCTCAACACCCACACCGTGAGAAATTTTACGTACTGTGAATGCAGAGTTCAGACCGCGGTTACGCTTACCGATAACTACACCTTCAAATGCCTGCAAACGGCTACGTGTACCTTCAACTACTCGAACCTGTACAACTACTGTGTCACCAGGTGAGAAAGTTGGTATTTCTTTTGTCATCTGTTCAGCTTCAATCTGCTGAATGATTAAGTTTTTGCTGCTCATCGCTCGCTCCTAATATTCAACCATCAGACGCATTGGTCTCATGGATATAATCGGTTAACAACGCCTGCTGCTCAGCAGTCAACTCGAGTTTTCCCAGCAGGTCAGACCGGCGTTGCCAAGTTCTGCCTAATTGCTGTTTCAGACGCCAGCGCCTGATATTCTCATGGTTGCCACTTAACAACACATCAGGTACATGCTGTCCTTCAATTGATTCTGGTCGCGTGTAGTGAGGACAATCTAACAATCCCTCAACAAAAGAATCTTCTTCAGCCGAGCCTTGATGTCCTAACACTCCGGGAACTAATCGGGAGACTGCATCAATCATGGTCATTGCAGGTAATTCACCTCCACTGAGAACAAAATCTCCCAGCGACCACTCTTCATCAATCTCTGAGCCAATTAATCGCTCATCTATACCTTCATAGCGCCCAGCTACTAAAATCAACTTCTCACAGGAAACAAGCTCCTGCACACCTTTATGATCTAGCTTACGACCCTGAGGTGAGAGGTAGATAACTTTAACCCCCTCTCCTGCGACTGCCTTCGCAGCATGGATCGCATCACGTAACGGCTGAACTTTCATCAGCATCCCTGGACCACCGCCATAAGGCCGATCATCCACAGTGCTATGCTTATCGTGCGCAAAGTCTCTAGGACTCCAACACTCAATAGACACCAACTCATTACGAACTGCTCTTCCTGTCACGCCATACTGACTTACAGCATCGAACATTTCAGGAAATAGCGTAATAACGCCAAACCACATGGTTTAGAACTCCGGATCCCAATCGATCCGCATCGTACCTGATTCCAGGTCAATTTCTTTTATCACCTGATCGGGCAGATAAGGAATTAATCGCTCACGGCGATCAATACTCTCTGCATCACCTTTAACGATGATGACATCGTTAGCACCGGTTTCCATCAGATGACTCACACGTCCCAGCAATTCACCGGAAAGTGTATAAACTGTCAGATTTTCCAGCTGACTCCAGTAGAACTCACCCTCTTCTAAATCAGGAAGAAGAGAAGATTCAATCGCAATATCCATACCGCAAAATTTGCGGGCAACATCACGATCAGTAATACCGTCCAGCTTGGCTATAAAGCCTTTACCGTGCTGCTTGGCCGTCTCTACTTTAAGAGGCTTCCACTGACCATTTTCTTTGATCATCCACGGTGAATAAGTCAGAATGCTATCCATCGGTTCGGTATGAGAGAAGATTTTCACCCACCCTTTCACACCATAAACCGAGGTTATCTGGCCGATTACAGTAAATTCATTATTCGTATTTCGGCTCATCGACCTATCCAGCTACTATATAAAAATTACTGTGCAGCTTTTTTAGCTTCTTTTACTAGCTGTGCAACACGCTCAGATAACTGTGCGCCTTTACCAGTCCAGTATTCAACACGTTCCATATCCAAGCGAAGACGCTCTTCTTGACCGCGAGCTGATGGGTTAAAGAAACCGATACGCTCAATAAAGCGACCATCGCGCGCATTGCGTGAATCAGCTACAGTTAGTTGATAGAAAGGACGCTTTTTAGCGCCGCCACGTGACAAACGAATAGTAACCATACGTTAATCCCTTTATATTGCGTGGGTTTTGATATCGCCCAGCGTTGCAGTTCCGACTGAATAAATTTTCAGCCGAGCCAAAATAAATCAAGGGGCGCATTCTACGTGAAAGCACCCCTATTGGAAAGCAAATCCGTTTATTCTTTACTCGGCATTACATCCGAGGCATACCACCGGGGCCACCGCCCATTCCAGGTGGCAACATTCCTTTCATGCCGCGCATCATTTTTGTCATACCGCCTTTGCCAGAGAACTTCTTCATCATCTTCGACATTTGCTTATGCTGCTTAAGCAAGCGGTTAACATCTTGGATCTGCGTGCCGGATCCCATCGCTATCCGCTTTTTTCGAGAGCCGCTGATAATATCGGGATTACGACGCTCGCCGCGAGTCATAGAGTTGATGATAACTTCCATCTGCCCCATGCCTTTCTCAGCTTTAGTTGCATCTGCAGCTTGAGCTAACTGCCCCATGCCAGGCATTTTATCCAGCATGCCCATCATGCCACCCATATTTTTCATCTGCTGTAGCTGTTCACGAAAATCTTCTAGATCAAAGCCTTTACCTTTTTTGATCTTAGCTGCGAACTTCTCAGCTTTATCTTTATCAATCTTACGCTCAGCTTCCTCTATTAAAGAAAGCACATCACCCATACCTAAAATACGTGATGCTAAACGATCTGGATGAAATGGCTCTAACGCATCAACTTTTTCGCCCATACCGATAAACTTAATGGGTTTACCCGTAATGTGGCGCACCGACAATGCGGCACCACCACGCGCATCACCTTCAGCTTTTGTGAGAATAACACCCGTCAAAGGCAGCACTTCATTAAAAGAACGTGCTGTATTGGCTGCATCCTGACCGGTCATTGCATCAACAACGAACAAGGTTTCAACCGGATTAATAGCGCTGTGCAAACGCTTAATTTCATCCATCATGTCATTATCGACATGTAAACGACCTGCCGTATCTACAAGTAGCACATCATAGTGCTGAATCTTGGCATGCTGAACAGCTGCCTCAGCAATGGCGATCGGGTCTTGATCAGCAGAAGATGGGTAAAAATCAACACCCACTTCACCAGCGAGCATTTCAAGCTGCTTAATAGCTGCTGGACGATATACGTCAGCAGACACTACCAATACTTTTTTCTTCTCGCGATCTTTTAATAATAAAGACAGCTTGGCAACAGAAGTCGTTTTACCTGCACCTTGAAGGCCCGCCATCAATACAACTGCAGGTGGCACGGCAGCTAGGTTCAAGCCTTCATTGGCTTCCCCCATTACGCGCACAAGCTCGTCATTAACAATTTTGACAAAGACCTGCCCAGGCGTCAGGCTTTTAGAAACCTCCTGTCCAACCGCACGTTCTTTAACAGCATTTACAAATTCTTTAACAACAGGCAATGCAACATCAGCTTCAAGCAATGCCATACGCACTTCGCGCAAGGTATCCTTGATATTATCTTCTGTAAGCTTTGCCTGCCCGGTCACCGCGCGCAGCGTCTTGGTTAATCGTTCTGACAGATTCTCAAACATAGTTGCCTCTACAAGGACCCAACCTTATTTAGATGAATGTTTATTCGCAAAGTAAAACTTTGAATAAGATTAAACCCTGAAATTCTTAAAACTTTGGCGACATTATAGCGTAGTGGCGTTCAAGGCCACACCCCCATATTTCAACCACCGCACATTTATGCCAAACTACTCATCTTTAGGAGAAAAAGATGCTCACCCTGTCTACATTAATAGCGGTATTTCTGTATCTAATAGCAGCCATTTTACAATTTAAGCGGCTCAAGCAACAAACTAGTTCACCTGCAATGATTAAAGCAATCGCAGGTGCAGGCGCTATTGTGCATACTTTCTCTGTTTATACCGTGCTTCATCAGCCCGACGGAATAAATCTTGGCTTCTTTATTGCGGGCTCATTAATTGGCTGGCTCGTAGCCGCTGTCGTAATTATCAGTAGCCTTCGACAACCCATTGAAAATCTTTTCATCGGCGTTCTGCCTATGGCTGCATTAACCGCGACTCTATCAGTATGGGGACCTAACTTAGGTATCGCCAAGATTTATCAGGGCGGACTAATCATCCATATTTTGCTATCAATCCTGTCTTATAGCATTTTCACTGTCGCTACTTTTCAAGCATTTCTATTATCCAAACAAGATCTAGCCTTAAAACAACACCACACGCGTGGGCTAGTTGCCTCTCTCCCTCCATTACAAACAATGGAGCGCTTGCTTTTTGAAATGATTTGGATCGGGATGATTCTGCTGACAGCATCGCTTGTTACTGGCTTTATCTTCTTAGACGACTTGTTTTCACAACATTTAGTACATAAAACAATACTATCTATAATTGCCTGGATTCTTTATGCAATTTTGCTTTGGGGACGCTCGATGCGGGGCTGGCGCAGCCACCGTGCGGTCAGATGGACAGTCAGCGGGTTTTTCTTACTGATGCTCAGTTTCTTCGGATCAAAACTCGTTCTAGACATTATTGACTTTTAGACGACAGCAACATCTTGACACGCCTTCAGTGCGCACTGAAAATGTACCTCCAATTAGTAACGTTAGGCGATAGTTTTGGAAGACGCATCAATAGGTTTTCTTTTAGGAGTTCTTTGCTTCCTGATTTTCTGCTCTGCTTTTTTTTCCAGTTCAGAAACAGGCATGATGTCTCTCAATCGATACCGACTAAAACATCTCGTCAAACAAAACCATCGCGGCGCACGAAAAGCCAATAAATTATTAGAGCGACCCGATCGATTAATCGGCGTTATTCTCATTGGTAATAACTTCGTTAATATTCTTGCGTCTGCCATTGCTACGGTTATTGCCGTACGCTTATGGGGAGATGCAGGCATTGTCATTGCCACGGCAGCCCTAACCATTATCATTCTTATTTTTGCTGAGGTCTCGCCCAAAACTGTTGCTGCTCTCTACCCTGAAAAAATCGCTTTCCCAGCGGCTTACATTTTAACGCCATTACTCACTCTAACTTATCCGCTCGTATGGATAGTTAACGGCATTACCAATAGCATATTAAAAGTTTTTGGTATCAGCCCTGATGGCAATAGTGATCATCACCTCAGTACCGAAGAGCTCAGAACATTGGTACATGAAGCAGGGGCTTTGCTACCACATCGCAAGCAGTCCATGTTATTGGGAGTGCTTGAGTTAAATGATGTCACTGTTGATGACATCATGATTACAAAAAATGATATTCAAGGTATCGATCTCGATCTTGAGCTCAACGCAATCCTCGACCGTTTATCCACAACTAACCACACGCGATTACCCGTTTATAACGGCGACATCAATAAAGTGGTTGGCATTTTGCACATGCGTAACCTGGCGCAGCTAATCCAACAGGGAAAAGTCACCAAAGCATCTATTCTTCAGGTCGTTCACGAACCTTACTTCATTCCTGAAAGCACACCGCTGCAAACCCAACTCCTTAACTTTCAAAAAGAGAGTCGGCGCATAGGATTAGTAGTTGATGAATACGGTGACGTTTTAGGTATCGCTACGCTTGAAGATATTTTAGAGGAGATAGTAGGTGAGCTATCAGCAGACCACCGAGAAGAAAATGCTGATATCCATAGGCAGGACGATGGTAGCTACTTCATAGAAGCGTCTGCATTTATTCGAGATATCAACAAAGCGCTTTCTTGGGAGCTCCCCACTGACGGCCCTAAAACGTTAAATGGTTTAATAATTGAAACGCTAGAGTCTATTCCTGATGCGAATGTATGCTTAGACATTGGTAATTACCGCATAGAAACACTACAAATGACGGATAACTTAATAACCACTGCCCGCTTAATGGCACTTAAATCAAACTAAGTAGATATTCACATAATAAGGCATAACATCATGCTTCATAAAAGCCTGTTGTTATTGCCCTTAGCAGATCTCGCCCTGATAACGACGCTCAATTTTCTTAATCACTTCACGGCGCTGATCATTCGTCAGCACACCCCATTCAGCGATTTCCATACCACTACGGCGACAAGCAATACACAAATCGTTTTCATCTAAAGCACATACGCCCATGCATGGGCTGCGTACGGGGTTACTTTGCTCTTTCATTTCAACAAACACTCTTAGCTATAACTTTACTAGCACATTCACACATCAGCACTCATGCACATGCTCTGGACGAGGCTTCATAGGTATTTTTGCATCAAAACCTATATTCAGCATTTCTATCAACATATAAGCCGTTAGCCCCCAAATAATATGGCCATCATATTCATATGCCGGCACAAAATGCGTCATCCCTTTAAAACGAATTTCATCAGTATGATGACGATGATCTTCCAAAAAGAAACGCAATGGTACTGTAAATATGCTATCGATCTCATCTGGGCTTGGAGTCAATTGCACCGATTCCGGCACAATGCCAACCCAAGGCGTAACTTGCAACCTATGCTTAGACATTACTTGCCCAAGCGGCGCTAATATCTCTACATCTTCTGCTTGCAAGCCAACTTCTTCATTAGCTTCGCGCAACGCAGTGAACAACAGGTCAGGATCTGTCAGATCATGACGCCCACCAGGAAAAGCTATTTCCCCACCATGAGTCGATAGCCCAGCCGCACGCTTTGTCAAAATCACATGTGGATCATGACTATCAGTAAGCGCTATCAGAACACTTGCTTGGGGTTCCTGACTGTCAAAACGGCGAGCCTGATAACAACTTAACCGCTTTCGTAGCTGATCTAACATCATTTTTCACCAAAAATCCTCTCGTTATATAGTACTGCGCCAACATAAATAGGATAACGCGCTGGCATATTCTTCTTCGTACTATTGAATACCATGAGTATTCACTTCTACACTATAGTATGAACAGGGAGATAAAATGAAATACTGTAGCGAATGCGGTAACAAAGTTTCTTATTACACACCAGAAGGTGATAACAGGCCCCGTCATAACTGCCACTTTTGCCAAATAACTCATTACAGCAATCCAAACATTGTTGCGGGTTGCCTTCCTGTTTATCAGAAAAATAAAATACTACTATGTAAGCGGGCTATTGAACCTCGACGAGGCTACTGGACCCTGCCTGCAGGCTACATGGAAAACCACGAGTCCGTTGAAACAGCCGCTCTTCGAGAAACTCGCGAAGAAGCCAATGCTGAAGTCAACATCATAAGCCTCTATACACTTACATCCATAGTACATGCTAGCCAAGTGCAGATGTTATTTCTCGCAGAGCTTCCATCGCCTGAGTTCTCAAGCGGCATCGAGTCACTTGATGTTCAGTTATTCAGCTTTGAGGATATCCCATGGGATCAACTGGCTTTTCAGACCATCAAGAATGCACTCACATTTTATATTGAGGACTATAAAGCTGGAAAGTTCCCACTGCATAATGTTGTATTAGAGGCGCCACCAAAGCAGCTTATCAAACAGTAGGACTAAGCTTTTCGTCTTGCTTATTGAGCTGCTGCGGTATCCGCTACTTTAACCTTAACAAACGCCTTTCTTTGGCTAAGAAATACGCCTCCCAAGACTAGAACAGATGCACATATTTGCTGAATATTAAATGTTTCATTCAAAATCAGATAAGCCATCAATAACGTAAAAACAGGAATTAAGTTGATATATGCAGAGGCCTCTGCAGCTTTAATTTTTGAGACTCCTAAATTATAAAGCCCATAAGCTCCTATATTAATCAAAGTCCCTAGATACAAGACAGCCCATACTCCATCCCAATTCCACTGCAAATTCCAAACAGTCTCTTCACCGGTGAACGGAAGAAAAGGTATGAAAAATATCGTCCCACAAAACGCCTGTAGCGCCGTGAGAAACCACGTTGAATACCGCTGCGACAGATGCTTAAGGCACAAGGTATAACCTGTAGCGCACACCATAGCGCACAGCTCAAGAAAGTTACCGAGTAACGGATTAGGAGCCTGCTCCGTCTCATCACCGGATAAACTTAACCAAATAGCACCAATAACTGCTACTGAAAACCCTAACCAGGCTTCTTTAGGAAGCTTTTCACGAAGAAAATACAAAGCACCAATACCAACGAGTAACGGGGCCATAGAAGTAATCATCCCAGCTTGCGCTGCGCTGGTATTTTGTAATGCGTGAGCTTCAAATAGAAAATATAAGCACGGTTCTGATATCACCATCAATAAGAGTAATCGCCAATCACCTTTTTGATACTCAAAGCGCATTAAATACTTAAGGAAAAACATAAAGCAGAAAGCGGCTATCAGCATGCGTCCGAAAATAACGACCATCGGATCATAATACGAAAATGCTATTTTCAATGCGATAAACGAGCTAGCCCATAACAACATGGCTAAGAAAAGAGAAACAACAGGCACCCAACGTCCCAGCATAACCACCTCATTATAAAAGCAATGCAGGATACTCTGTTATTTCAGAGTGCCAATCAAATAATTATGACTGGTCATTAGCAGAACTAATCAACAGCTCAAACTCATTAAGGGGTAATGGCTTTGAGAAATAAAAGCCTTGAACTTGATCACAACCATAGGCTTCCAAGAAGTTTAATTGCGCTTCAGTTTCTACACCTTCTGCAATCGTCTCAAGACCTAAGTGCTTTGCCACATCAAGAATAGATGAAGTAATGGCTATATCGTCTTTATCGTCCGGCAAGCCATCGATAAAAGCTCGATCGATCTTCAACTTATCAAGTGAGAATTTCTTTAAATATGCCAAGCTTGAATACCCCGTTCCAAAGTCATCCAGGGCTATTTGAATACCTAACTCGCGAAACTGCGTTAATAAAAACTCAGTTCTAGAGACATCACTCATTAATGCGCTTTCTGTTACTTCCAAAACTAATAAGGCAGGAGGGAAACCCGTGTGACGCAGCACGCTATCAACCGTACGATAAAACTCCTGTCTAAACTGGAAAGCAGATACATTAATAGCAATCGAAGGCATATTTACGCCTTTCTCCAACCACTCAGCACCTTGGCGACAGCCTTCTTCAAGCACCCACTTACCCAACGGCAAGATAAAGCCTGTTTCTTCTGCCAGTGGAATAAACACATTTGGAGAAATAAGTTCTCCTTCGTGAAACCATCGCAATAGAACCTCACAGCCACTTAGCTCATTCGTGCCTAACCTATACTGCGGTTGATAATAGAGCTGCATCTCTCCTTTTTCGATGGCTTGCCTTAATGCATTTTCCAATTTTAAACGAGCTGACGCTTTTTCATTCATCTTAGAATCGTAAAATTGGTAGTTATTTCGGCCACGAGACTTAGCATGATACAAAGCCGCATCAGCATTACGTAGCAGGGTCTCGAAATCTTCACCATCAGCGGGGTAGGACACGATTCCAATACTCGGTGTAACCACTAAATCCAGATCTTGATCTTGTATCGGTTCAGACACCATTTTTAATAGGCGGTGTGCTAAGTTTGCTGCAGAAATAACTGCATCACTGCCCTTTCCTGTTACAAGAATTACAAACTCATCTCCGCCAATACGGCTAACCGTATCAATTTCACGTACCGCACCTTGTAATCTTTGAGCTACTTCTTGAAGCACTAAATCACCGACGCTATGGCCAAGTGAATCATTAATACTTTTAAAGCGATCAAGGTCGATAAACATCAAAGAGAAACGGCGCAACTCATGACGTTTAGCTCTTGCTATGGTTTGCACAACACGATCCATGAGCAACCGTCTATTTGGCAGGCCTGTCAGGTCATCATACTCAGCCAAATAGCGAAGCTGCTCTTCAGCACGTTTCTTGTCCGTCACATCACTAAAAGTCGCTATATAATTAACAACTGCACCCACCTCATCTCTAGAAACAGAAATAGAGAGTTGCTCTGGAAAAGTTTGTCCGGACTTGGTGTTATTCCAAATTTCACCACTCCATTGATCTGATATTGCTAGCGCCTCCCATATTCCACGATAAAAATCGGGAGAATGACGTCCCGAAGCAAGCAAACTAGGGAGCTGGCCTACGACTTCATCCGCTTTATAACCAGTAATTTCTGTAAAAGAGCTATTTACCGCAACAATACGGTTTTCAGGATCGGTAACCATGATACCTTCACGAGCGGTATCAAACACCCGAGAAGCAATTTTCAAAGAACGTGCATCGCCTTCAATTTGCTCTTGCTTAGATTCGATATCAGCGCTGTACCTCAAAAACAATCTTTTAAGCCATTGCCCATAAATCCAAACGATCAACATCATAAAGAGTCCAGCACACGACAAGCTCAATAATAAGAGCCAAGCATCTGCTTCAAGCTTCTCTTGCAACTCTTTCTGCTGCATATGAAATATCTCCTGAAACTCTTCAGGATATACGCCAGCCACCAATATCCAGTCCCACAAGGGAACAACATCAACCAATGATAATTTTGTCGTTAAATTTTGAGCCGACTTATCATCACCATTTGGAATAAACCAATCATATTCGGTAAAACCACCGCCCTGCTCAGCTATCTCCATAATATCGCCAACTACTCGCCGCTCCTGAGCATCTAGGAATGTGCTGTAGTGCGCGGGAAGTGACTTTGCACTGGTATAGGGGGTATACAAAACATTACCCGCTAGATCAAGCACAGCGATATAACCATTTCTTCCGAATCGTTGAGCAGAAATCCTCTTTAGGGCCTCATCCTTTAAGTCATTTTCCGTCTGAAAAATGTAATCACCTGCGCCAATGACCCAATCAAAAGGTTCAAAATGACGCACATAGGTAATCTTTTCTTTCATTTCCTCAGTATTGCCTGGCGGGTACCAACGATAGCGGCTATAGCCTGCACCACTGGGGTTTTTCACTGCATCAATAAGCGAGCGCATGATGTAAAGCCCGTTATCATCTTGGTTGTCCCAAAGAGACTGGCCTTCTAACTGCGGGGCAGTGGGCAACAAAACACAACGACCATCCATGTCATCAATAAAGACATAGCCACGCCCATTAGAAAAACGGATGTGACGCAATGACTCACGAATAACTTGCTGTATTTCCGCCTCTGGACGGGATCCGCTTAAACGCTTATGGATGGATACCGCAACACTATAAGCTTGATCCACTTGGTTTTTAACGTTCTGCATCAACACAGCATCAGCTTGCTGACTCATAAACCGAATGTAATCTTGTGCTGAACTTAATTCAGTGCGTAAACGGTCCTTCTGACTGTTCAAGATTTGCTGATACAACAAGGCCGTACGCTTATCATCCGCGGCATATTCACGCGAAACAAAAAAGCCAAAAACGGTGATCAATAAAAGTAGTACGACCCCCATCATGCCCCATGTCTGATATCGGGGTATTGAATGAGCGTCTATTCGAAATGACATAAAATTAAATACTATTCCAACTATCGAGAACTGCTTTCCTTTTCAGCTATCGGATTAAGGCTGCTTACGCTGCAAACCTATATTAGGTCGGCGATTGTATAACAGCTTTAACAGTCAGAATAGACAAAATGAATATAAGCTTAATAAGATTCAGGTTCGATCTTCAATACCTATAAAGAAACCCATCCTAATAATCACTTATTTATAACTTACGGCCCGCTTCATAACATACTGATCTATAAAACAATAAACCGTAAATTTTATATAAAGAACGTTATTCAATCACACTCTTATATATTTTCCGCTACGGGTGCCTTTTCAATAGATTCTTTTAATAATGAACCGATTTGATCCAAATACTTTTTGTGATCTTCACCGCTCATCTGTGAATAATTTAAATTCTTAAAAGTGTCAGTCATACGACTAAACCAGCGACGCGTATCTGATTTTGATTGAAATACCATCTGGGTATCAACTATTTTGACCAGCAACGAAAAGCTGTGTTTTTGTCGCTCTATATCCGTTGAAACATCAACATCATCGAAAGCATCTTGCTGTAAATAGACCATATCCACTAATGTGGATTTTTGCTCGATCACGAAATCAGCTTGGCTTACACCCTCCTCACCCGTTACTTGCATCATTCTCGATATTTCATCACCTCTAATCAGCAACTGATTGATATGAGCCACTCCATCCAACCAAGATGCACCCATATTTTCTAAAAACCAAGGAGTTAACTGTTCGGTATAACGGCTCCAAGACTGCAGCGGATCTACTGCCGGATAGAAGCGTTTGTAGGCACGGTCATAACTCAGCCCTAAAAAAGTTTTAACGGTATTTAGGGTTCCCTGCGTCACAGGCTCTTCGAAGTTGCCTCCAGCAGGAGAAACAGTGCCTATTAAAGTTAATGAGCCTTCACTGTTATCATTGGTACGAATAACCCCGGCCCGCTCATATAAATTACGAATGGAAGATTCTAAATACGCAGGAAACGCTTCTTCGCCTGGAATCTCTTCTAACCGACCCGATGTTTCACGCATTGCCTGTGCCCAGCGTGAAGTAGAGTCCGCGATCAACAATACCTCATATCCCATTTGACGATAGTATTCGCCAAGGGTTACTCCCGTATAGATAGAAGCTTCTCGTGCAGCAACAGGCATCGAAGAGGTATTACAAATAATGATAGTACGGTCCATTAACGTACCGCCGGTATGAGGGTCCTGAAGCTTGGGGAATTCAGTTATGGTTTCAACCACCTCACCGGCACGTTCGCCACACGCCACGACAATCACAATATCAACATCAGAATAGCGAGAAATCAGGTTTTGCAAAACCGTTTTTCCCGCACCAAATGGTCCGGGAATACACCCTGTTCCACCTTTAGCGATGGGGAAAAACGTATCAATAAGACGTAACGTGGTTATGATTGGCTGTGTTGGAAATTTACGTTCACTGCTGCCATCTTTGATTAGATTGACTGGCAGAGGGATGCGTACAGGCCAACGCTGCACCATAGAAACGTCGTGAAGCCTGCCTTTTTCATCACGTAATCTTGCTACAACGGTTTCAACCGGAAACGTTCCTTCCTGAATCCATTCAATAGTGAGCGCTCCCCTAAGCAAAAACGGCACCATAATCTTATGAGTAAAGCGTCCTTCTTGTACCGTACCCAAAACATCACCGGGTTTAAGCTGGTCTTTTACACGGCCTTTGGCAACAAAAGCCCATTTAGCATTTCGATCCAATGCTGCAGCCACTTCACCACGAAGAAGAAACCGCCCGTTCATCACCTCTAGGCGATGTAATGGGTTTTGTAACCCATCATACACCTGACTCAATAAACCAGGACCAAGCTCTACTGAAAGCATTTCCCCGCTTTGTTCAACAAGGTCGCCAATCGCAACACCCGTTGTATCTTCATACACCTGAACGTCGGCACGGTGCCCTCTTACCCGGAGAACTTCGGCTTTCAGTTTTTCTTGTTTAGTACCAGGTTTTGTCTGTGGGCAAATAAACACAACTTCATTTTTAACCAAAGGAGTAACCGTTTCTCCGACACCTTTGGCTATTGTTTCAATGGTAACGACATCATCACTAACCGATACAACCCGCGCGCTGGCATTAAGAGTATTTAATTCTGATATTTCCTGGCTCATGCCATTACCCTCAGTTGTTCCATTGGTTGCTTTAGCCCAGCCTGAACAAGCTCTTCGAAGTGTTGTTTAGCTACATCGGCGTTATAACAGCACCAGCGATCAACAAGATCCCATTTAGCAGCGTAAAGCCAAACATCAGCAAGCGAATAGGGTTTATCTGCGTCCTGACGCGAATAATAGTTCCACGCAGTCGTCATCAAGTGTCTCTCCAACCCATAGCTATCCCCTGACTCTAATAAACCTTTTGCTTCAGACAACCAAGGAAAACGTGATTCCAATTTAAACGTAGGGTGACTCCAATGACGACGAATATGGCTTACATAATGACCATACCCCCACAATTCGTTGCTATCCGGAGCAGCAACCCCCTGTTTCCTGCGCCGAAGAGCCGTAATAACAGTACGAAAATCCATTCTCCACATCTGCCACTTTTTAATATCCCCAAACTCTAACGTCTCAATGATGCGTGTTGCTTTGCGCACGAGTTCTGCGTCGGTATCATCAAGTTTAAGTAATCCCCAATAAAAGGTTCCCGCCAACTCATCAACTAACTGGCGGGACTCAAAGTCGAGCATCTTTAATCTTTTTCTAAACTGCACAGCAGAAATGGGAGGCCGATGACGAACAAAGGGATTATGTAGATAAGGCAATGAGCAAAGTAACTCGACATAATCTGCATTAACATTAGGACTCATCATATACCTCGCCCACTAGTTCACCACGCCTTCAAGAATTGCTCTAAAACGAGGCTGTAAATGCTTTAGCAACATGTTTGACAGTGATTTATCTGTTACTTCGACTGTAATTTCACCATCATTTAACAACAATACAAATCCATTGTTTATAGTGCTATCAAGACGTATATCGACACCTTTTGTTAACATTTTTTTAGCGGTATCTGAGACCAACTCCACCAACACCCCCTGCTCAAGAGAGCGGGAATCATCACGCAGCTCATTGATACCTACTGCTCTGTCAGGTAAAACAATAGCTTGCGGCTCTTCAGGTATCGATATTTTGGAGACGGCTGAAATAAGCAATAACTTGAGCGTCTCGGGGTCTTGCAACTCCTTCTCAACCAATTTTCGCAATTGTTCTGAAAACTGTATTGATAGCTCATCTTTAAGTTTTAACTTTATATCCCTGAAGGCTAAGGCCAACGCCCCCTTACCCGCCTCTGTAACAAAATGGTAATTTGAATCGGCCTCTTTCTTAATCGTTTCAGCTTCTTCTTTAGCTTGTTTAATAATCCATTCTGCTCGTAACTCAGCGTCTTCAACAATGCGAGAGCCTTGAGTTTTCCCTTCATTGACCCCCTTCTCTCGAATTTGATCAATGAGTTCCTGTACACCACTGGCAGACTGTTTAGTATCTAAAGACTGTGACATATCGACCTCTTACTCCTGAGCGTTACGCTTATACTCTACTATCAGCCTTCCCTTATTCAGGAAATAAACCCATTAAGTTGCCGTTTAAGCAGGCAAAGAACCTGCGAGCACTAATGCAAAAACAAAGGCGAATACGGAGAAACCTTCAACAATAGCGGCAGGAGCAATTGCCAGACCGAATATTTCCGGTTTATTTTTAGCAGCATTTATAGCAGCAACAAGTGCCTGCCCTTGATAAATAGCACTCATCATTAGCGCCAAGCCGGTGAGCGTTCCAATCGCAAAAATGCCAGGAGAGTTATCAATTGTAAGCTCTCGATTAAGCGTAAACATCACAACAATACCAAGAATAACCTGAGTTGAAGGCATGGCAGATAAGCCAATATATTTACCATAACCGCTTTCTGTATCGAGCAAAGCACCTGCGGCTGCCTGTCCCGCACGCGAGCATCCGTAGCTACTACCAATGGCACCTAATGCTGTTGGAGCAAATATACCCAACCACCCTAAGGTAATTATGAATTGTTCCACTTTTATTCTCCTCGTTTCTTAAAAGCTTTAAAGGGATAGCCTTCGCCCTTTACACCCCAGTTGTAAAATTCAAGTAAGTTCAGGCGCAAACCATGAATCACTCCACTCATAACACCGAGCACAAAATTTAATCCGTGTCCCAGGAGAATAATTAACGCAAACAAAATAAACCCGCCTGCTGATACCGAATCTCTTGCTACAACAGCAAGATCATTAAAAGTCACCGCCAACGAGGCACTGGACAAACCCAAAGCAAACAAGCGCATATAACTAAGTACATCACCAAACGCTTTAGATAAGCCATATAACGCTGTAAAGCCGTCAAATAACTGCAAGCACGAACTTTTTACGCTATCCAGCTTGCGCTCACCTGAAAACAATAAAATAAACACAATGCCAGTAATGATAACTTTCAAAGAAAACGCACCTGCCACATCAAGATCATCGACACGCATGTAGCTAAGCCATAAAGTAAAAGCACCGACAATACTCAGCACCCAACCCACCGACGAAAGCGCAACTAAGGATGCGCGCTTTCCCCAGGCAACCATGCTATTTGCAATCACTAAATGCAAAACACCGGCACCAATCGATAACTTCATCATCGACGAGAAATCGTCCATGTTGATCACATGCAAGCGACTAAGGAGCGTCCCATCGGTGGGTGTAATGCCAAAGTAACTCCCCACCAAAACGCCATAAATAAACGCCGCTGTTGCCAGTGCCACCCACAAGTTACGAATTCTTAGCGCAGTTTCACTGCCAGCACTGAGCTTTTGCCATGAGATCAACAAAATGCCACCTAATACCAGCGCATAACCTGCATCGGCCATAATCATTGAAAAGAACAATGAGAAAGAGAAAAAAATGACAATTGAAGGATCCCAAGAACGATAACCAGGCAATTGAAAGAAAGAGACCGCTTCTTCTCCTCCTCCCATAATGCTGCCGTTTTTCAATAGCGTAGGCGGAAGCTCATTTACAGTAGGTTTTTCAAGCTGATAAGCAACCGGCAAGCCTTCTACCCACGCTCTAAAAGCAGACAAACTATCTTCAGGCACCCAGGACTGTAGAACAAAAAAATCACCGATTTCCAAAACAAGCTGCTCCGCCAAGGCCAACTCATGCGCATTAATAGTGTCATTCAAAGAGAGCGTCAGCGACAGTATCCAGCGTGTTAGCAGCTGCCTTTCGGCATTCAAGTCTTCCAACCGCACGAGCGCATCATTTTTTAATCTAGCCAGACAAGAAAGAGAATTTGGACCGATATGTGCTCGTTGAAACGCTACCTGCTCAACACTAGGTTCATCCACTGCAATCACTACCAGATAGATACTTTTGTGATCTCTGTTAATAATCTTCCAGGGAAGTTCAACATTTGCCAGCAGTGCTTCTTTACTCAGTGGTACTAAGTAAAGCCAAACTCGATACTGGTTTAGTTCGTCCAGGGGAGGGAACTCAAAATCACCCCATACACTTAATTCTTTTTGTCTTGTTGCTATTAACTCAATTTCATCAATGACATCTTCACGAGCAACTTTGTTTTTTATGACTCGGTCAATTACATCTGACAACTCAATTGATTCAGATGGCATCTGCATTCGTCTTTTAAGCGGCGCGCTCATCAAATAGCTTAATGCTTCTCGCAGGTAGGTTGTTGCATCTGTTGATTGCTCTAGAGTTTGCTCCGATAGTGTAATGAGGTGAGCTAATCCAAATGTTTGAAACTGCTCCATAATGGCATTTTTTTCATTTATTTCGCCAATCAAAGTTAGTTTTTGTAGCGCCGCAATACTCATAACTGCTCCCTCCCTAAATCAACCAGCTTTTTTTGCTTAGCTAGTTTTGAGCGAACAACACCGGCCCTTTCTTGGTCAGATAAGAAAAGCCCGATTTTCTTTATATTATCTTCAGCTTCAGGAATGAGCACTTTAGAAAATAGATTAACCCGTTGGGTAATAGTACGTGCTGCCAACTTTAGTTTTTCAAGCCTGATGCGCAGAACTTGCTCTTCCATTTTAAGCTGCATGACTTTTTCAAGAGAGGTGGCGAGTTCTTCAAACCAATGCGGACGAATAAGATAACCATATTCGGCTCGTTTGAAGGTTATACTTTCTAAAATAGGTACTTTGGTTCCTAACAGGTTTTCTTCAGCAAGCTTAAAGCTTTCGACAACAACCAAACCATCCATTTGGATATTTACAACCGCTAACATTGGAAGGTTCTGATAGACAGAAGCTTCCAATGACTCAATATCCTGCACATGCTGCTGCAACGCTTCTTCTGCTTTTTTTCGCTCGAGCAATAGTTGCTTCTGCTTCATCTCAAGCGATGGCAGATAACGACCATAAGAAGCTTTGCGGTGCTTTTCTTTGCTTAAGGCACTTTTATTAAGCGCTAACTTTGCCATCAGTCCCTGCCCAATATTTGTCCTTTAATACCTGCTTGATGACGACTTCTTCTTTATCAAAACACTCAGCAAGCAATACCCAGCAAGCATCCAGTGCAGGCTCTAGCTCCATCGAAATATCTAGGCGCATAAATTGCTGTTTAAACAACCGACTAAACTTTAATAACTTGTGATCAAACTCACTTAAATCAAATGCCATTGCCTGCTTTTGCTCTGCATCAACACCCTCAGAGTAATAGCGAATCATGGTATTCATAATTTGACTGTGATCATCTCGTGTTTGTTTACCAATAACATGCTGTTTGAGACGAGATAACGAACCGAACGGATCAATAACACCATTATGAAGATAAAACTGGCCTTCTGTAATGTACCCAGTGTTATCCGGCACCGGATGAGTCACATCATTACCCGGCATGGTCGTAACAGATAATATGGTAACTGAACCAGCGCCTCTGAAGTCGCAGGCCTTCTCGTAACGGCGTGCCAACTGAGAGTATAAATCGCCCATATAGCCACGATTGGACGGGATATGCTCCATCGCAATACCAATTTCTTTCATGGCATCAGCGTAAGCTGTCATATCAGTCATTAACACCAATACCCTCTTACCCTCTTCGACGGCGAGCTTTTCGGCGACTGCTAATGCCAGATCAGGCACCATTAATCGCTCCACAACAGGGTCAGAGGCGAGATTGACATACATGACTGTTCGAGACATGACACCAGCATCTTCAAACATTTTTTTGAAGCCGTAGTAATCATCAAAGATCAAACCAAGGCCCGCAAAAATAACGACATCAGCATCTGCCTGAACACCAATACGCCCTAGAAATTTATTAAATGGCTCACCTGCAACCGAAAAAATAGGAATCTTTTGGCTTTCTACAAGACAGTTAAACACATCAATCATCGGGACATTAGTGCGGATCATCCGGGATGCAAGTACACGCGACACCGGATTTACTGTAGGACCATTAATGGCAACCTTAGGCTCCTGAGTCAAACTAGGTCCGTTATCGATTGGAACACCAGAGCCATTAAAAATACGACCGAAGATATTTTCAGAATAAATGGCCTGCATGGTTTCACCCAAAAAACGCACGCAAGCATTATTCGACAGACCTTTGGTTCCAGAGAATGCCTGTAGTGACACCAGATCATCAGACAGTTTGATAATCTGGGCTAAAGAGAAGAATTCGCCGTTTTGCTCAATAATCGCCAGGTCACGATTTCTCGGTGGCGTGCTCATAGTCGCCACATCAGAAACTCGTAAATTAACAATATCACCAACAATGCTAGATATGCCTTTATAGTAAGTGAACCCTAAGTCCATTTATCTATCCATCCTATTGCTTTCTAAAATCAAGAAATTCAGTAACTAGACTCAGGCGCCACTTAATAGCTATTTCAATAATAGATATATTCACTATCTACATTTCGCCCTAAGTGAAGTCTTAACTTATATATCTGCAAGCTTGTAAACGTCGTAAGCCACTTCCTCATAAGGGTGCACTTGCTTCAACATGGCAACCACCTCTTTAATCAGATGATCTTCACATACCATTTCCACTTTCCACTCGGACATCATTTCCAGCTGATTGAGTTCTCCAATAAAAGGCTGACTCTCCTCTCCTGGCTTGAACTGCCCTTGCCCTAATACCTGCCAACAACAGGCCTCGTAATCCCCTATCTTGCCTGCGCCCAGTTCAAACAAAGCAAATTTCACGACATCAAGATGAGACTCAGGAACAAAAAAAGCGAGCTTGTACATACGTTAACTCCCAGCAAGGTTGGCTGCATTGACCTACAACATAGGACATGACTGATATATTGTGCAAATGCGTTATGACAGTAATACTTACCATTCATTCACAATAAAATCATTGATTTAATCCATAATAAAATATGTGCTGCAAAGCTAAACGCGCGCAAAGCCATCCAGAAAACGCATTCAAAAAAGCAAAATCGTAGCCTTGATATATAATCAAGATAGATTACTGAAAGGATCACACATGTTCAGATTATTTTCTGTACTAGGTGCTATTGTGTTGTTTTTCATCTGGTTAGCGCCGAACAATAATACTGCACCGGAATATCAACCAGGCATTACACCGGTATTAGCATCATTAACGGCACCTTTACAGAAGCCTTTAGAGAGCGCTAGCCAAAACGCACAGCCTTTTTTGCTTAACGAGTACATATTACAACCCAAAGCTGAAATACACTTTTCAGCTCGATTATTAGGCAAAGAGCGCTATCGTCTCGGAAGAGAGTCAGACCTTTCACCCTATGATTTCGCTTTAGGTTGGGGAGCTATGGCTAACCCGCAAGTAACTGATCAAATAAAAATTACGCAAAGCGGCCGTTGGTTTCATTGGCGAGCAGACAAGTTACCGATAACACGCAAAGAATTAGAAATAAGTGCGTCTAATGTACATATTATTCCTGCTAATGAAGCAGTGAGGGATCAGATGTCAAGGGTGGACGAGGGTGACATTATTCAAATGTCTGGGCAGCTAGTAGATGTACGAAGCGCTGATGGCTTTTTCTGGAATACATCAATGACACGTCAAGACGTGGGAGCAGGGGCCTGTGAAATACTCTATGCAACCCATATAGATGTGTTGCCAGACCCCTTTTAACAGCGAACTGGTAATACCTGCTGACAGGTTCCGCTATTTACATTTCGTCAATCTGGCGACGAATATCTTCTATCTTACGTGCAACAACTTTCTCTAAATGCTCGATATCATCCAACAATTTAGCTTTACGCGTTTGCGTTGTTTTCTCAGCACTAACTAGCTGGTCTAACTCCGCTACTGCACGTAAAAAGTAAGGAGAGGACTCAGTCGTAGCAATATAAGGTACACGACCTTCATTCACTCGCATGTTTTTGTGCATGCGCTTAAATTTAAACTTTTTGCTTTTGGTCATCCAATCGCCTTGGTGGCGATGAAAATAAATCTTCAGGATATCTACATCACCTTCAATACGAGACGTGTAACGCTCGATATCAGAAGGTTCATCAATACCCATCTCTGTTAATGTTGGAAACTTCGCAGCTGACATATCCCTACCACCTCACTGTTTTTCTTATCAATACCAAAGTATAAAATACCATAAGAAAAAAATTCACTAAAGGAAACAATAATCTGTATTTAAGATGTTATTTTAGACCATATAAAAAAAGCCGCTCATAAGCGGCTTTTTTAAAACAACTGCCTCGCCAGAACTTAACGAAGTCCCAAGACATCCTGCATATCAAACTGCCCTGTTGATTGCTCGGCTAACCATGTAGCAGCTCGTACAGCACCTTTGGCAAAAGTCATACGACTGCTCGCCTTGTGTGTAATCTCGATGCGCTCACCTTCAGTAGCAAACAGCACCGTATGATCGCCAACTACATCGCCTGCGCGAATAGTTTCAAAGCCAATCTCTTTTTGAGTACGCGCCCCCGTCTGACCTTCACGGCCATAGACAGCACACTCTTTAAGATCGCGCCCTAGCGCATCGGCAACAACTTCACCTAAGCGTAACGCGGTACCCGACGGCGAATCCACTTTATGGCGATGGTGAGTTTCAATCACTTCAATATCGTAATCATCACCTAACGTACGTGCCACAAGATCCAACACCTTAAAACAAACGTTCACGCCTACGCTCATATTTGGCGCAAACATAACAGCAGTTTGCTTAGCACATTCTACTAAATGCTGTGTTTGGTTATCTGATAAGCCTGTCGTACCAATCACGATTTTTTTACCGTGTGCGGCACAAAAGTCTAAGTTGCTCATGGTTGTTTCTGGTGAAGTGAAGTCGATCAAAAGATCAAAGTCATTTTTTGCATCAGACAGCTTATCGACTAAACGAACATCTAGCTTGCCCACACCTGCCAATTCACCTGCATCAGCTCCTACTAGCGAGCTACCCGGCTGAACAACAGCAGCACTCAACCTAACACCTTCTGCTTGGCAAACAGCTTCAATTAAGGCTTTACCCATGCGCCCAGCGGCACCCATTACTGCAATTCTCATTATTTAACTCTCTTATCGTGTACCGACTCTGAATGCTCTTCTAGAGATATTTGTTGGTTCATATTGAAAGCCGGCTTATCACATCCAGAATCACCTACAACACGAGCAGGAACACCAACAACAGTCGTATGACAAGGTACATTATCTAGCACGACACTACCGCCGCCTACTTTAGCGCCCTTACCTACTTCAATATTGCCTAGAATTTTAGCGCCTGCACCAATCAATACACCTTCGCGAATTTTCGGATGACGATCACCGCTTTCGTTACCGGTTCCGCCTAGCGTTACCGACTGCAAAATAGACACATCATTCTCAATGACACAGGTTTCACCAACGACAATACCGGTAGCGTGATCAAACATCACCCCTTGGCCGATACTGGCTGCTGGATGAATATCCACTTGGCACATAGTGCTAACACGACTTTGAATGTACAGCGCCATTGAGCGACGGTTTTGATGCCAAAACCAATGGGCCACACGGTGTGCTTGTAACGCATGAAAACCCTTTAAATAAAGCAATACTGTTGAGCAATGCACTACAGCAGGGTCGCGTTTTCTTACGGCTATAATATCGTGACACGCCGCAGTAATTATTTGAGGATCGGCATCCATCGCCTTTTCTAGCAGCTCACGAAGCAGCAGCGACGACATAACATCATCGGCTAACTTACTGGCTAAAAGGTAGGAAAGTGCTGATTTCAGATCAGAGTGATTAATAATACAAGAGTGGTAAAAGCTAGCCAGGCAAGGTTCTTTCGCTACTTCAGTTTTTGCTTCTTCCTGGATACTCAGCCACAACTTAGCCGGCTCTGTACTTAAAATCGTCATTCAATACTCCAGACAACTCGGGCCGCTAGGCGGCCCGATTACACATCAATCTTCGAAGAACTTTTTCACAGAATCAAAGAAGGAATGCCTCTTTGGACTGTGCTTTTTTTGTCCATCTTTAGTGGCTTCCTGAAATTCACGTAACAGCTCTTTTTGACGACTGTTCAGATTCACAGGGGTTTCTACAACCACTTTTACCATCAAATCACCAGCACCACCACCACGCACCGGAGCCACACCTTTTCCACGTAGGCGGAACAACTTACCGGTTTGAGTTTCTGACGGCACTTTCAGTTTTACACGGCCATCCAATGTAGGTACTTCTAGCTCACCACCTAAGGCTGCATCTATAAAGCTAATCGGCACTTCACAGTAAAGATGTCGGCCATCACGCTCAAAAATTGCATGCTCACGCACACTGACCTGAACGTATAGATCACCAGCTGGACCACCGTGGCCGCCAGCTTCACCTTCGCCTGACAAACGAATACGATCACCTGTATCTACTCCAGCAGGAATTTTTACAGACAGGGTCTTAGTTTTTTCAACACGTCCTTGGCCATGACAGCTATTACAAGGATCACTGATAACTTTTCCTTCACCGCGACAGGTAGGACAAGTCTGCTGCACAGAGAAGAAGCCCTGTTGCATCCGCACCTGACCAACACCACCACAGGTACTACAAGTTTTAGCCGTCGTACCTTTTTTAGCACCGCTACCATCACATGGCTCACAAGGAACCAATGTAGGTACTTTAATAGTTTTCTCGACGCCACGAACTGCTTCTTCTAACGACAGTTCCATGGTGTATCGCAAGTCTGCGCCACGCTGAACCGAACTACGACGGCGACCACCGCCACCTCCGCCAAAAATATCACCAAACACATCACCGAAAACATCGGAGAAGCCGCCATCACCAGCACCGCCACGCATATTTGGATCAACACCAGCATGACCGTATTGATCATAAGCGGCTTTTTTCTGAGCATCAGAAAGCACTTCGTAAGCTTCGTTCAGCTCTTTGAATTTCTCTTCAGCCGATGCATCATCAGGGTTACGATCTGGATGATGCTTCATCGCCTGACGGCGAAATGCTTTTTTGATGTCCCGATCATTGGCGTTACGATCAACACCTAGAATTTCATAATAATCTTGCTTAGACATATCCGGATTAATTCTCTTTCAGCGGTTAGCTCCCGCCGGGAGCCGGACACAACAACGCGGGCTATCGCCCGCGCTGTCACACTTCAGTAATTATAAGGTCAAGAAGTGTTTACTTCTTGTCATCCTTAACTTCTTCAAACTCAGCATCAACAGCGTCATCAGCAGGAGACTCTGCTTCAGCAGACTGTTCAGCGCCTTCGCCTTGCTGAGCAGCATCTGCGTACATTTTCTCAGCCAGTGCAGAGATAACAGCAGTCAGTGCTTCAGTTTTAGCTTCGATGTCAGCTTTATCATCTTCTTTCAGTGACGCTTCTAAATCAGCGATCGCAGCGTCAATAGCTGTTTTCTCTTCTTCAGTTGCTTTTTCGCCACCTTCTTTTAGCGTTTTCTTCGCAGAGTGAACCATTGCATCACCCTGGTTACGCGCTTGAGTCAGCTCTTCAAACAGTTTATCAGCATCAGCGTTAGCTTCAGCATCACGAACCATCTGTTCGATCTCTTCATCGCTCAAACCAGAAGAAGCCTTGATGATAATTGACTGCTCTTTACCTGTTGCCTTGTCTTTAGCAGACACGTTTAGGATACCGTTAGCATCCAAGTCGAATGTTACTTCAACCTGAGGCACACCACGTGGAGCTGGCGGAATATCAGCCAAGTCAAAACGACCTAGTGATTTATTCTGTGTTGCCTGCTTACGCTCACCCTGCACAACATGGATAGTTACTGCATTCTGGTTATCGTCAGCGGTAGAGAAAATCTGCGACTTCTTAGTTGGGATAGTCGTGTTCTTTTCGATCAATGCAGTAGCTACGCCACCCATAGTCTCGATACCCAACGTTAGTGGAGTAACATCCAGCAATAGAACGTCTTTTACTTCACCAGACAATACCGCACCCTGAATTGCTGCGCCTACGGCTACCGCTTCATCTGGGTTAACATCTTTACGTGCTTCTTTACCAAAGAAATCAGCAACAACTTGCTGAACCATAGGCATACGTGTCTGACCACCCACCAAGATAACTTCGTCGATATCAGAAGCGCTTAGGCCAGCATCTTTCAATGCAGTACGGCATGGGTTGATAGAGTTAGTCACTAGCTCTTCTACCAAAGACTCTAACTTAGCACGCGTGATTTTAACGTTAAGATGCTTAGGACCTGTTGCATCAGCAGTGATATATGGCAAGTTAACGTCAGTGCTCTGAGCAGTAGATAGCTCAACTTTAGCTTTTTCAGCACCTTCTTTTAGACGCTGTAGAGCTAGAGGGTCATTGTGTAGATCAATACCAGATTCTTTCTTGAACTCAGCTGCCAAATACTCGATTAGGCGCATATCGAAATCTTCACCACCAAGGAAAGTATCACCGTTAGTAGCCAATACTTCGAACTGGTGCTCACCATCTACATCTGCAATTTCAATGATAGAGATATCAAACGTACCACCACCTAAGTCATAAACAGCGATTGTTTTATCGCCTTTAGACTGGTCCATACCGTAAGCAAGTGCTGCTGCTGTTGGCTCGTTAATAATACGCTTAACATCTAGACCTGCGATTTTACCAGCATCTTTAGTTGCCTGACGCTGAGAATCGTTAAAGTAAGCTGGAACAGTGATAACTGCGCCGGTTACTTCTTCGCCCAAGTAGTCTTCAGCAGTTTTCTTCATTTTTTTCAGGATTTCAGCAGAGATCTGTGGCGGGGCCATCTTGTCATCTCGTACCTGAACCCAAGCATCGCCATTATCAGCTTCAACGATTTTATAAGGAACCATGCTGATATCTTTCTGAACAACGTCATCTTTAAAACGACGACCAATCAGACGCTTGATTGCATATAGTGTGTTATGCGGGTTAGTTACAGCCTGACGCTTTGCAGACTGACCTACCAAAATTTCATCTTCTGTATAGGCAATAATAGAAGGGGTTGTGCGATCACCCTCAGCGTTTTCAATAACACGTGTTTTGTCGCCATCCAGAACTGCCACACAAGAGTTGGTAGTACCTAGATCTATACCGATAATTTTGCCCATTTTTCTTTCTCCGCTATTCATTGCTCAATTTAATGAGCTGTAAATCTGTTAAAATCTGTATGCCCTTTATATGGATACGTTTTGTACAATTTCAAGGCATTTAATGTGGTTTTTTTAACTTTTTGACACAATAACCATTGCAGGGCGAATCAATCGTCCATTTAGGCTATAGCCTTTCTGCATAACCGCGATCACTGTATTAGGTTGCGCATCCGGCGCATCTACCATTGACATAGCTTGATGTAAAACTGGGTCAAATGTTTCACCTTGTGGGTCGATACGATCAACATTAAATTTTGCCAATCCTGCGACATACATGCCGTGTGTCATTTCAACACCGTCACGAAGCGCTTTCGTTGCTTCGTCATCAACACTACATGTTTCTAATGCACGCTCTAAGCTGTCTACGATAGGCAGCATTTCATTCACAAACTTATCAAGAGCAAATTTGTGGGCCTTCTCAACATCTTTTTCAGCTCTACGACGGGCATTCTGCACATCAGCAGCAGAGCGTAGAACTTGCTCTTTAAGTGCTGCAATCTCTGCCTGAGCTTCGGATAACTGCTTTGCCACATCATCCGCAACTTCACCAACTAGCTCATCATTGGTATTTTCTGTCGTTTCTGATTCATCAAGATTTGATGCGTCAACATTCACGTTATCCACATCTGCAGATTCAACTGTTTCATTTTGTGTCGTTTGATCATTCGCCATGGGGCTCTCCAACTCAAGCAGCCGTAAAAAACTAAAAAACTAGAATGCGATCTTTATGGGGCCCCAAGCCATAAATTCAACCCTAATTCGACTTTTTTTCAATACGATTGATTTGACACGATTGCACCTGAAGCAAAAATCGCCTATAAATAAACCACTGTATAAATACACATGTATGGAATAATCAAAATGCTGACGCAACTGACCATCCGCAACTACGCTATTGTCGAATCGCTCGACCTTGAACTAAAGCAAGGAATGACAGTAGTCAGCGGTGAAACCGGCGCCGGAAAATCCATCATGCTAGATGCACTAGGGTTAACACTTGGCTACAGGGCAGATAGCGGCAGCGTTAGACATGGCGCCGAACGTGCAGAAATTATCGCTAGTTTTAATATAGATGCTCTTAACGATGCTAAATCGTGGCTAAAAAACCAAGACCTTGATCAAGACAACGAATGCATTATCAAACGCGTGATTACACGAGAAGGCCGTTCTCGTAGCTATATTAACGGCCAACCCTGCCCACTCAATGCACTCAAAGAGTTTGGCGAACACCTTATTGCCATTCATGGGCAACATGAACACCAACGCCTTTTGAAGAAAGACCATCACCGCGAACTGGTCGACCAATTTGCCGCCCAGGTCATTCAAGCAACAAAAGTTAAAAGCCTTTTCCAGCAGTGGCACAAACAACAAAAAAATCTTGAGGCCTTACTTAATCAAGACGAAGAACACCAAGCCAAGGTCCAGCTTCTTAGTTACCAGTTAAACGAACTAGACCAGCTAGGCATGCTCGAAGGCGAACTAGCAACGCTTGAGCAAGAGCAAAAAACATTAAGCCAAGCCGGTAGCATTCTACAAAATGGGCATAAAATTCTTGAAGTCACTAGTGAAGGCGAGCAAGAGAGTTGCAGTCAACTCTTACATCATGCATTGCAGCTACTCGCAGAGTTAAATGATCAAGCACCGGCCGTTACTCAAGCGACTGAACTACTGAGCAGTGCCCAAATACAGATTGATGAAGCCACACAAGAACTTCGCCATTATCTTGACCGCGTCGAGATCAGCCCTGAGCGCTTAGCCGAAACAGAAGACCGACTCTCATGCATTTATGAAATTGCTCGCAAACATCGCGTCTCGCCTGAAACACTACCCGCCTTTCACCTGCAATTGAAAGCTGAACTCGATGCCTTACAAAATACAGACGCGACACTTGAGCAACTCAACATAGATGTAGAGAAAATGCGCTCTGAATACATCAGTGCAGCAACAAAACTCAGTGCTGCACGTAAAAAAGCAGCCACCCAGATAAACAAAAAAATTAACGAGCAGCTGCATTTACTCGGCATGACCTCAGCCAACTTCACTGCAACCCTGTCAAAAACAGATACTCCTCAAGCAAGCGGCCTAGAAGATATTGAGTTTTTAATCGCTACTAACAAAGGCCAACCGGCTCGGCCGTTAGCGAAAATAGCCTCTGGCGGTGAGCTTTCCCGTATCAGCCTTGCGATTCAAGTAATCACCGCGCAAAGCTCAACAACGCCGACGCTAATCTTTGATGAAGTGGATGTAGGGATTGGTGGTGCGATTGCAGAAGTTGTAGGAAGAATGCTTCGCCAATTAGGAGAACGAGCACAAATTATGTGCGTAACACATCAACCGCAAGTTGCTTCACAAGGACACCAACATCTCTTTGTTAGTAAACGTGCCGGCAAAGAGCACACACATACACAAATAAATGCCTTAGTGAAAAAAGACAGAGTTCAAGAGATTGCACGCATGCTAGGTGGAATTGATGTAACTAAGCGCTCCATAGATCATGCAAAAGAGATGCTAGGAGTCACGACTTAGAAACGGCCAAAAATTAAAAAGCCGACACGGAGTCGGCTCTTGAATACGTCCAATCTATTTTGCAGTGCAACCATTTGCACATACACCATAAAGGTAAAGCGTACGGTCTGTGATAGTAAAACCTAAATTCTTAGCAATTTCGTACTGGCGGTCAATCAATTGCTGATCAACAAATTCACGTACCTTGCCACATTTAACGCAGACTATATGGTCATGCTCTTCATCGCTGGCTAATTCAAATACAGAATGCCCGCCTTCAAAGTGATGACGCGTCACTAAACCTGCTGCTTCAAACTGAGTTAGCACACGATAAACCGTCGCTAGACCAACATCCTCACCTATTTCCATCAGCAGTTTATAGATATCTTCAGCACTAAAATGATCACCCTCACCTGCTTTTTCGAGAATCTGATATATTTTAACGCGCGGCAAAGTAACTTTAAGGCCTGCCTTCCTTAATTCTTGATTTTCGATGGACATGATCTTTACTCTATTGATTCCAACAACTGGATGTTAGACTCTATTATCTTTATTTACACGTGAAAGTGGAAGTCATTTACAGATGCGAAAGTTTCTAATTAGCATTATCGCCGTAACTTTACTATCAGGCTGCTCAGGATTCCCTGGTGTTTACAAGATTGATATCCCACAAGGGAACATCATCACACAAGAGATGGTTGATCAACTCAAACCCGGCATGAATCACAGCCAAGTCCGCTACGTGCTAGGCACACCGCTGGTTGTTGATACTTTTAACGGTGAACGTTGGGACTATATTTACACCTTCAAAAAAGGCGGAGAAACCAGAACACAAGAGCACCTATCACTGCTCTTCACTGACGGACTATTAACTAATATGTCGGGTGATTATAAACCTTCTGCGACAGAGGCTCAGCAATAATTATTGCTGAGTATCCTGTTGTGCTTTGATTTTTGCAGCCCGTTTTGCTCTTGCCTCTTTAGGATCAGCAATTAACGGGCGGTAAATTTCTACTCTATTCCCCTCTTTTAAAACAGTTGTTTTTGGGTCCTTTATCGCTTTACCAAAAATCCCCATGGGGTCTGAGTCGATATCAACCTGAGGATAAACCTCATCAACTTTCGATAGTTTTACTGCATCGTAGGCTGTAGCTCCCTCTTCAACCTTAAGCGCAATAATTTTTTGCTCAGTAGGCAAGGCATAAGCAACTTCTACATTAATCATTTCATTACTCATACATTGCATCTGCCCGTTGCACAAAAGCATCAACCAATGTGGTTGCTACTTGGTTAAACACCTTGCTCATTGCCAAGTTTTTCAACTTGCCTTCAAACTCGAACCCCAAACTCAAGCTCACCTTGCATGCTTCGTCGCTTAACGCCTCAAAAGTCCAATACCCCGATAACTGAGAAAAAGGCCCCTCTACGAGTTCAAGCTCAATTCTTTCAGGCCGAGACAAGTTATTATGCGTCGTAAAACTATATTTCAAGCCCGCTTTCGCTAAATAAAGCGTGGCCTCCATCTGCTGCTCATCTTCAAAAAGAAGCTCAGTCTTGGCACACCAGGGCAAAAAGTCCGGATATGCCAACACATCATTCACTATATCGAACATTTGCTGAGCGCTATGCAGCACTAGTGCGCTGCGATTAACTTGCGTCATGTTTTAACTTTCCACTCTACACGGCAAACTTATTGTACAAATTTAGAGCGAAAATTGCTGCAACCGCAATCGGAGCAACGTAGCGAATAGCAAAATACCATGCAGAAAACCAGAAATCCTGCATAGCCAACTCATCCTGCAACGCATGCTGCTTAACTTTCCAACCTGCAAAAATAGCAATAAACAAGCCACCCAGCGGCAACATAATGTTGGCTGTTGCAAAGTCCATCAGATCAAAGAAGGTCATACCCGCTACTTTAAAATCAGACATGAAATTAAACGACCCCAAACACGCCACACCTAACGCCCACACTAAAATACCCAGTGCAGTACAGGCTGGAAGGCGTTTAATCTTGAATTTCTCAACCATCCATGCAACGGCAGGCTCCATTAAAGAGATAGCTGATGTCCATGCAGCAACGGCAATAAGTACGAAGAACAAGAAACCAAAAATGTGTCCTCCTGGCATCTGTCCAAAAGCAACAGGCAAGGTAATAAACATCAGACCAGGGCCAGCACCAGGATCTAACTGATTAGCAAATACGATAGGGAAAATAGCTAAGCCTGCTACCAAAGCGACCAACGTATCTAATAGCGCGATCATCACAACCGTACCACCAATACTGGCTTTTTTCGGCATATAAGAGCCATAAGCCATGATAGATCCCATACCCAAAGACAAGGTAAAGAAAGAATGCCCTAACGCTACAAGTACAGAGTTCCACGTCAGCTGAGAAGGATCAAAATGGAACAAGAAATCAAAGCCCTGTTCAAATGCGCCCGAGGTCATAGAGTAAGCTAATAGAATAAACAGCAGCACAAACAATGCGGGCATCATAATACGTGTGGCACGCTCTAGGCCCTTGTTTACACCACCTGAAACGACTGCCATCACCATAACAACAAAGACACTGTGCCAAATTAACAGCGTTTCAAAGTCTCCTAAGAGCGCTTCAAAGCGTTTCCCGGCCATCTCACTACCGATATCTATAAAGTCTCCATTGGCCATACCTGCCACATAATAGAGCACCCATCCGGCCACCACCGAGTAGAAGGAAAAGATCATGACACCAGCAAGCGCACCCATCCAACCAACCAAAGACCACTTGGCAGTGAGCTTGGACTCAACGGCAATATCTTTCATCGAGTTAATAGGGCTTTGCCTACCACGACGCCCTATCAATACTTCTGACACCATGATGGGAATACCCACCATCAAAATACACACGAGATAAACCAGCACAAAAGCACCACCACCATTCTCACCAGTGATGTAAGGGAACTTCCAAATATTACCTAGACCAACGGCCGATCCAGTTGCTGCCAAGATAAAAACCCAACGGTTTGACCAAGCACCATGAATTGATAATTTTTCTTGCATACGTTTCTCGAGTATATTTTCTTTGCTATTAGTGTAAATAAACGCGCATTGTTCCCTTTCTTTGCGGCGTTGACAACTTTAGTCGCAGCAAATTTGCAAAAACCCTTCATTAAATAATCAATAAATAAAGACTAAGCAGCTTCCTACGAACCCTCTCCATCGCTATAATCTCGCACTATGGCTAAACAGAAGAAAGAAAAAAACACGAGTAGCACCATATGTCTCAACAAACGAGCTCGATACGAATACCATATCGAAGACAAGTTTGAAGCAGGCGTTTCATTTGCCGGATGGGAAATAAAAAGCCTCAGAGAAGGCCGTGGACAGCTCATCGACTCATACGTCCTGATCAAGGATGGCGAAGCATGGCTTGTGGGTGCCAACATCTCCCCTTTATCACAAGCATGCACTCACTTTGTCACTGAACCGCGCCGTGACCGTAAGCTATTATTACACCGCCGCCAAATAGACAAACTTACCGAAGAGATCGAAGCCAAAGGCTACACCTGCGTTGCATTAGGTCTCTACTGGAAAACTGGCCGCGTTAAATGCGAGATTGCCTTAGTAAAAGGTAAAAAGCTGCATGACAAACGCGAGACTGAAAAAAACAGAGATTGGGATCGCCAAAAGCAACGTGTAATGGCGGAACGCTAAAACAACTGCGAAACTTCTTTCTTTTCATACACTCAAGCCGCTATAATCCTCGCTACTTGGGGGTGACATGGCTTCGACGTTGATAACAAAACCTTAAGTGCATGCCGTGAGTGTAGTGAATCACGTAAATCAATTACTGCACAGTTATAGTTGCTAACGACGATAACTACGCTCTAGCAGCCTAAGGGCCGCTAGCGCCGCACTCAAAGGTGTCTGTAACTTAGAGGTTCGCGGTGTCATTTGAGACAGAACCGCCCGGATGCTTCGCCTTAAGCTGAACGGTTAAAACTAAAAAGGCTCGCCCTAAACGCCCTGACCCTCGGGCCGTGGTGGGTTAACTTAATAGAGGTGTCTATGCATGTAGACCTTATGGCGGCGGATTAGCGGACGCGGGTTCGAAACCCGCCACCTCCACCAAAATACAATGACAAGGGCCTGTTTTTACAGGCCTTTTTCATGTCTGGCGTTTACGAATTACTGCATGTGTCGAAAAAGTGTCGAAACTAATAATTAGATTGTGCTTAATAACATCATTTATCTAGCTCTGAGATGGAGTAAAGCCTTCAGCCTCAAGACTTCTCATCACTCCACGTAACAAGGCGTTATTCATAAACTGAATTATGTATGACCTTGCTCCAGGTCTAGAAGGCTGAATCATTCCTGCATCAGTTAATTTGCCGATTAAATAAGTTCTTTGTCTAGCAGACAGGCTAGGCATTACATCAGAAAGATCTCCTGCTTTAAACTCTCCCTTCTCCAATGCAAAACGCAAGATTATCTCTTCTTCTGTGTTGATCAAACCCCGGTTTTTAGCCAAATCTATAGCTGGTAATAGAATCTTATTTTTCAGATAAGCATAATCCGTAAGACGATCTACTTTGTATAACTCATCC
>JAWUYS010000001.1:0-12525 GCA_034110685.1 Neptunomonas sp. | reverse complement strand
CCGCCAAGTAATGACGGCATAAATTGCGCTATCGCTACAAACGCGAGTAATCCGAAGGAAGAAAGTGGGCCTTGGTTGCCAAGAATACGATAATAGAAATAAGCCATCAGCAATAATGTGATGATAGTGAGACGCCTAACTTTTAATAACAGAGTCCCTAAATCGTTGCTCTGCGAGAGTTTTAGACTGGATATTCTGAAGAGCAAAGGCATTATTATATCGTTACACACCATGGTAGAGAGCGTAATACTCGCAACAATTACCATGCTGGTGGCCGCTGACAGACCACCGATAAAGGCGAAGGTGGCTAGTTGTTTGTTTCCTAACTCGAAGGGCAGCATTAAAACGAAAGTGTCAGCATCGATAAGCTCACCTTGGAAGAAAATATTTCCTGCGGTGGCAATGGGTAAAACGAAGACACTCAGAAGCAGCATGTAAAATGGAAAAAGCCAGCGTGCAATACGTAGGTTTTTAATGTCTGTGTTTTCAACAATAGTTACATGAAATTGACGTGGAAGGCAGAGGATTGCACAGCTGGCGAGTACAATTTCCGTCAAAAAACTGCCACTTAGATAATTTTGATATTTGTTCTCTGTTTGAAGTTGCAAGCTAACATGATGCAAGGTGTCAAAAAGACCATCAAACACCTGTCCAGATATGAAAACACCTACGGCGATAAATGCGGTGAGTTTAACAATTGATTCGAAAGCGACAGCGAGAACAATACCTTCGTGATGTTCTGTTGCGTCTATGTGGCGAGTCCCAAAAAGAATAGCAAATATTGCCATTAATATGGCAACAAACAGGGCGGTGTCGCTACCTTTGCTTAGTGCTTCTGTTGTGCCGGGGGCCAGTGCGTTATAGCTGATGGCGACCGCTTTAAGTTGCATGGCAATATAAGGAATGGTGCCAAGCACTGCGATTATGGTCACTAGGACGGCAAGTGATTGGCTTTTGCCGTAACGCGAAGAGATGAAATCAGAAATGGTAGTAATGTTTTGCTGCTTGCTGATAAGCATCATTTTTTCTATGACGCGCCAGCCAAAGGTGAAGACCAGTACGGGGCCTAGATAAGTGGCTAAAAACTCCCAGCCAGAATTAGAAGCGCGCCCCACAGAGCCGTAAAATGTCCATGATGAGCAATAAACCGCTAAAGAAAGTGAATAGATAATAGGGTTGTTTGCGTAAGACTTGCCGCGGTTGGTTTTGTCTCCGTAGTAAGCGATGCTAAATAGCAACCCGACGTACAGAAGCGAAATAAGAATAATGGACCAACCTGAAAGCATGTCGACACACCTTGAACTTTAAAAGTTTAAACGTCAGTGTAACCTAAACCGCCTAAGATCCTAATACTTCAGTTATACCTTTGTATAGCCTGTTGTATGTTAAGGGGTTTTCAATATTAAGACTCCAAGCAGCTAAATATGCAGGCTGTAGCGATGTTGGCAGCATGTGTCGACAATGTGTACCGACTAAAGTCGGGGATTTGTTTGAGGGTGCTCTCTGATAAATTTACCCAGTCTACTTCTTTCACTTAATCCGATAACAAAAATTTAAGGATAGTGCCATGTCAATCAGTAGTGAGAGTGCAAAAGCCTATTGGGGCGAGAATTTGCGCATAATAATGTTTTACCTTGCCATCTGGTTCGTAGTTTCCTACGGCGCTGGCATTCTGTTTGTCGATCAATTGGACTCAATTGCCTTCTTTGGTTTTCCATTGGGTTTCTGGTTCGGTCAGCAGGGTTCAATTTTCGTCTTCGTCGTCTTGATCTGGGCTTATGTAGCCAGCATGAACAAGCTCGATGCTAAATATGACGTTCAAGAATAATAATAACTTAACATTAGGGCGGCGTTACTATGAGTGTTGATATGTTATCGTACTTATTTATTGGTGGATCATTCCTCCTTTATATAGGTATTGCAGTGTGGGCTCGTGCGGGCTCAACAAAAGAGTTTTACGTAGCTGGTGGTGGTGTACACCCTATCGCAAACGGTATGGCAACAGCCGCCGATTGGATGTCAGCTGCTTCCTTTATCTCGTTGGCAGGTTTGATCTCCTTTATCGGTCGTGATGGTTCTGCATACTTGATGGGTTGGACAGGTGGTTATGTGTTGTTGGCAATGCTGCTGGCGCCATATCTGCGTAAATTTGGTAAGTTTACAGTGCCAGATTTCGTAGGTGACCGTTATGAATCGGACACTGCTCGTATTATCGGTGTTGTATGTACCATCGTAATCTCCTTCAATTATGTGGCAGGTCAGATGCGTGGTGTAGGTATCGTGTTCTCTCGTTACTTGCACGTAGACATTAATACCGGTGTTATTCTAGGTATGGCGATTGTATTCTTCTACGCTGTACTAGGTGGTATGAAAGGTATTACTTATACTCAGGTAGCTCAGTACTGTGTATTGATTCTTGCCTTCACAGTGCCTTCATTCTTCCTGTCTGCTCAGGTAACAGGTCATATCCTTCCGCAAATCGGTTTGGGTGCGACACTGGATACAGGTATGTCAGTTCTGGCTACACTTGATCAGTTGTCTTTGGATCTTGGTTTTGCTCAGTATACGGCGGGCACAAAATCCACCTTTGATATCTTCTGTCTAACAGTTGCTCTGATGTGCGGTACTGCAGGTCTTCCTCACGTAATTGTGCGTTTTTTCACGGTTCCCCGTGTTAAAGATGCGCGTACTTCTGCAGGTTATGCACTAATCTTTATTGCTCTGCTTTATACAGCTATTCCAGGTGTTGCTGGTTTTGGCCGTGTAAATCTGATTCAGACGCTAAATGGTCCGGATAATGCTGGCGTTGAGTATGCTTCAATGCCTTCTTGGTTTGCAAACTGGGAGAATGCTGGTCTGATCGGTTGGAATGACCGTAACGGCGATGGCAAAATTCAGTATGCTGCAGGTAAGGCTTATGAAGGAAAAGGAAAGCCTGCATACGATGAAAATAATAACCGCGGTGCACATGGTGAGCGTCTTGCTACCAATGCGTTGACGGGTACAGAGTTCAATGCAGCTAAACAACCATTTGCTAACGAAGGCTATGTTGACCGTGACATCATGGTACTTGCTAACCCTGAAATTGCTCAGCTTCCAGCTTGGGTAATTGCTTTGGTGGCAGCGGGTGCGGTAGCAGCGGCACTATCCACAGCAGCGGGTCTGTTGTTGGTAATCTCGACAGCCATTGCGCATGATTTGATGAAAACAGTTATTAATCCGAATATCACTGATAAGCAGGAGTTGATGTACGCTCGTATTGCTGCAGTGGTGGCTATCTGTATTGCAGGTTACTTCGGTATCAACCCACCAGGGTTTGTGGCGCAAGTAGTGGCGTTGGCATTTGGTATTGCGAGTGCATCTGTATTCCCAACACTAATGCTAGGTATCTTCTACAAGCGTATGAACACTCAGGGTGCAATCGCAGGTATGTTGGTTGGTCTGGTTTCTACAGTCGGCTACATGTGGTACTTCGTATTTGGTGGTGGTGATAGTGCTGATTACTTCATGGGTGTTAGCCCAGGTGGATTCGGTGCAATCGGTATGGTACTTCACTTTGTTGTAGCAATCGTTGTTGCTTCTATGACTCCTCCTCCATCTGAAGAGATGCAGAGAATTGTTGAAGATCTACGTATTCCACGCGGTGCTGGTGAAGCTCACGCTCACTAAAATTTGAGATAACAACTCAAAATTCAGAAGGGCGCATCAGCGAAGGTTGATGCGCCCTTTTTAGTCATTAAGGAGAATAATAATGCCCTCATCTTTCAATATGGATAATTTGCCCTTTAGTTTGCTGGATGAAAGGGAACAAACTTTGCTGAGACAAACTCTGGATATAGGCTATTTCCAGAAAGATGAAGTGATCATGCAGGCGGGCTCTGTACCTGAGGGTGTGTATGTTGTCCTAAAAGGTAAGGTTTCAGAAAGCGAAGTGCATTCAGGGGAAGCTGATAGACAGGAACATATTTTTGTTCATTATGAAAATGAAGATTATTTCGGAGCGTGGTCTGCGATTAAAGGTAATGCAATACATAATTTTATCGCTGAAATTGAGACGATTTGCCATATTATTCCAACGAAAACCGTATTGGATCTAGTTTCGACCAATTCATCATTTGCGGACTATTTTCAACAAAACCTCGTGGCTAAGGCAGAGATTGTTGAACAGCATGGTGATTCTCAAGATATGGCTGAGTTTATGCTGGCGCAAGTCGGTGAGGGTGTAATGCGTGCACCGTTAATAGTGGATGAAGCTTCTACTATTAAAGAAACGACCGTCATGATGCGTGAAAAGAAAGTTGACTGTGTTCTGGTTAAAAGAGGCACTCGATATGGAATGGTGACCGGTACCGACTTATTAAATGCAGTTGTTATGAATGAGTGTTCTATCGATACCGCTGTTGCAGAGATAGCCACATACCGTTTGATTAGTGTTCACCCGAATGACTATCTGTTTAATGCGCTCATTATTATGACGCAACAGCAGATCGAGCGTGTTGTTGTTATGCGTGAAAATGAATTAATGGGTATCGTTGATTTAACTGATGTCTTGAGTTTCTTTTCAAGCCATTCTCATGTTATTGGTTTACGCATTGAGAGAGCGAAGACATTAGAAGATCTGCATACAGCAGCTCAAGGCTTGAATGACCTAATTAAGTCTTTGGTTTCTCAAGGTGTTAAAGCGCGTTTTGCAATGGATCTGTTGGCGGCAATGAATGGCCGCATAATGGCTAAGTTGTTCGATTTGATGGTCCCTGCAGATATGCAGCCGCATGTTTGTTTGATTGTTATGGGATCTGAAGGGCGCGGTGAGCAAATAATGAAGACCGACCAAGATAATGCAATTATTTATCGTGATGGGCTTGTTTGGGCTCAAATGCAAGAAGTGATGAATCGATTCTCTGAGCAGTTAATGGAGTTTGGCTACCCTCCTTGCCCTGGCAATATTATGGTGTCAAATCCAGAGTGGGTGAACTCTCTGGGAGACTGGACTCAGAAAATGTCTGCTTGGTCGGTTAGCTGGACTGAGCAAGATCAAATGAACCTTGCTATAGCTGTTGATGCTAAGCCTGTTGCAGGTAATCCTGCTTTATTTAAAGCGGCTCGTAACTGGTTCTTTAAATCACTACGAAATAATGATGCTTTTTTCTCGAACTTTGCGAAAGTGGCTTTAGAGTTTAATACTCCGTTAACTTTTTTTGGGAACCTGAAGGATCGCGGTCAGCTTGATGTAAAAAAAGGCGGAATCTTTCCGATTGTGCATGGTGTTCGCACAATGGCGCTTGAGCATAAGATACTCGTTACGAATACCTTTAAGCGTTTAGAGGCATTGGTCGAGGTAGGGGCGATGACTGATAAGCACTCAAAAGATTTGACTGAGGCGTTAGGGTTATTTATTCAGTTACGATTGCGTCAGCAAATCAAGCGTGCAGAAGAGCAAGAGGCAGGTGTTGATCTAACGCCTAATACCCTTGATTTGCAAACTATGAATAAAATGGAAAGAGATTTATTGCGGGATGCTTTTCATATAGTTAAAGGATTTAAGAAGCATCTGGAGTTGCATTATCACCTAGGGAGCCGTTAATGATTATCCCAAGAACAATAAGAAGAATGAAAGAGAAAATGGGGCATAAGTCTGGCCCGTATGCCCATTTGTTTGAGCCTTATGATGGTGATGAGGTTGTTTCATTGGATTGTGAAACGACAGGGTTGGACGTTAAAAATGCAGATATTATTTCTATTGGAGCGGTTAAAGTAAAAGGGAAGAAGGTTTTAACCAGCGAGAGGTTAGATATTAAGCTAAAACCACCCAAAACTTTAACTGGAGACTCGATAAAAATTCATAAGATCCGTGCTGTCGATCTGGTGGATGGTATTGAGTTGGAGGATGCGCTTGAACAGGTTTTGGCTTTTGTAGGTAATAGGCCGATTTTGGGCTATTACGTCAATTATGATATTAGGATGTTAGATAAGTTTATTCGCCCTAAGTATGGTTTTGGTTTGCCATGTAAGGCTATTGAGTTGTCTCATGTTTATCATGACATTATTAAGTGGCGTATGATTGGGGGGAATGTTGATCTTCGGTTTGATACGATCTCCAAGAAGCTAGATATACCCATGTTAGAAAGGCATACGGCTTTAGGTGATGCTATCACTGTGGCTTTAATGTATGTTCGCCTGAAATATGGGGATCCGCCAGAGCTTGGATAAGTTTGTAGTAGATAATATTGATAAAAGCGAGCTTCTGGCTCGCTTTTTGCATTTTAAATTATGCTGGATAATAATAAGTATTAAGTGCCATAATAATGACGTTCTACGAAGTTAATACGTTTGTTTTATAAATGATTTCGTTGTTGGGTGTCAATAAAGTGCCGTATTGGGGCGTATGATGATTGAGCGAGTTGACATAAATAATGTGCTAATGCAGATGAGGGCGTTAAAAGCGGAAGCTCAACAGGGTGCTATTCATGTTGATAAGCCTGCTTTTAAAGCTGACTCAGTTCGTGCTGTTGATGGCGAAGGCTTTGGTGATTTGCTTAAGAATGCCATTGATAAAGTAAATGATACCCAGATGGAAGCGGGTCGTATGGCTACAGCATTTGAGCAAGGCGACCCACGAGTTGAATTAACTCAAGTAATGATTCAGATGCAAAAAGCCAGTGTCTCGTTTGAGGCAATGACGCAAGTACGTAATAAGCTGGTTTCTGCGTATGAAGATGTTATGAAAATGCCAATGTAATAATGAAAGAATATTTGGCTTTACTGTTTTATGGATAACAATACGATGGCTTTACAAACTAATGATGGTGGATTGATGTCGGGCTTTAATAAGCTGACAATTTTGCGCCAGTTTGGTTTGATGGTAGGGCTTGCTGCGAGTATTGCTATCGGTTTTTCCGTCGTTTTATGGTCAAAATCCCCCGACTACAGAGTTTTATTCTCCAATCTTGAATTTGTAGATGCCAATCAAGTTATAGAACAATTACGCTTATACAACATTCCCTATAAATTTGAAGGCGATGGTAGAGCTGTGCTCGTTCCTAATGAGTATGTTCATCAAGCTAGATTGAAGTTAGCCGCAGAAGGGTTTTCTGCAGATAAAACGGTTGGCTTTGAAATAATGGACAAAGATCAAGGTCTGGGTGCCAGCCAGTTTATGGAGAATGCCCGGTATAGACGTGGTCTAGAAGGTGAATTGGCCAGAACGATAGCCAGTATGATGGCTGTTAGGGGAGCGCGAGTACATTTGGCAATTCCCAAGCAGACAGTATTTGTTCGAGATCAGCGAAAAACCAGTGCGTCAGTTTTCTTAGAGATTTTTGCAGGGCGAAAGTTAGATCGTGGCCAAGTGGCTGCTATCGCTAATTTAGTTGCCTCTTCTATTCCTATGCTAGAAGTTAAAGACGTTACCGTGGTTGATCAACGTGGACATCTTTTGAACTCTCGTGATGAAGATGAAGATGTTGTCTTAGCTGCTAAGCAATTTGAGTACTCACGAAAAGTTGAAGCAACTTTATTAAATAGAGTTAATAGCATTTTGCTGCCAGTAGTAGGGCAAGGACGCTTTAGGGCAGAAGTATCTGCTGAAATTGACTTTACCTCTATTGAACAAACAGACGAGCTTTTCAATCCGGACTTGCCGGCTTTGAGGAGTGAGCAAACCGTTGATGAAAATAGAGTGGGTGCTGCAGTATCAGGGGGGATTCCAGGTGCGTTATCCAATCAGCCGCCAGGCCCAAGTTCTGTTCCTGAAATAGCTGATGGTGGGGGGGCTGCTGCTGGAGGTTCATCAATCCCTGGAAGTAACCGTAAGCAAGCCACTCGTAATTTTGAACTAGATCGTTCTATCTCTTATACCAAACATCAAAGTGGTCGTGTTGGGCGCTTATCGGTTGCAGTTGTTGTTGATGACCTTATGTCCATTGATCCTGGCACCGGAGAAGCGAAAAAAATACCGTGGGCTGCTAATGAGTTAGAGCGGTTGAGAATTCTTGTAAAAGACGCAGTGGGCTATGCCGCGGTGAGAGGGGATAGTGTCAATGTAATTAATTCTCCTTTTGTTGTTGAGCAGCCGTTTATTGAAGAAGAAACACCCATTTGGATGGAGCCTTGGGTATGGGATATAGCAAAGCAAGTAGGCGCTGTGTTGTTTGTTTTGCTGATGGTATTTGGAATATTGCGACCCATACTTAAAAATCTCACGACTACAGGTGGGGCAACTACCGCTCTACTGGAAGATGCTTCGGGAGATGTGGCCGCAGAGCTTGAAGGTCTAGATGGCGGTGTAGTGTCTGATGATAAAGTGACTTTTGGTGAGAGAGGAGATTCTCTCTTACCAACACCAAATGAAAGTTTCGAATATCAACTAAATGCAGTTCGAAGCATGATTGCAGAAGATCCTGCGCGAGTGGCGCAAGCTGTAAGACAATGGGTTGGCCAAGATGAGCGATGATGCAGAGCTGACGGACATAGAAAAGGCTGCAATACTTCTCATTAGCTTAGGAGAAGATGATGCTGCTGAAGTGCTCAAACATTTAGGCCCTAAGCAGGTGCAGTTGATAGGTGAGGCGATGACTCAGCTTGATAATGTGCCTCAGTCTAGGGTTGAAGGTGTTGTTTCTGATTTTATGCACTTGGTGAGCGATCAGACGGGTATAGGTATCAATAATGACCGTTATATCCGTGCCATGTTGAACCAGGCGTTAGGTGAAGAGAAGGCAAAAACATTGCTTGATCGAATTCTTATGAGCACCAACACGTCGGGCCTCGATACTATGCGCTGGATGGAGCCGCGACAAATTGCGGAAACTATCCGTTTTGAACATCCACAAATTCAGGCTGTCATTGTCTCTTATCTTGATCCTGATCAGGCAGCGACAGTGTTGGCGTTTTTTGATGATAAGGTGCGCTTAGATATTGTTATGCGTGTGGCTGCACTGGACCAAATACAGCCTCAGGCACTTCAAGAGCTTAATGATATGTTAGAAGGGCAATTTAGTAGTGCGCGTTCTGGCAAGTCTCGAACACTAGGTGGCGTCAAGCAAGCATCTGAAATAATGAACTTCATTGACAGTACGATTGAAGCTGAGTTGATGGAAAGTATTCGAGAAGTGGACGATGGTCTGGCGACACAGATACAAGATTTGATGTTTGTATTCGATAACCTCATCGATGTTGATGATCGAGGCATTCAGGTTATTCTGCGTGAAGTTTCTACTGATGTACTGATTATTGCTCTTAAAGGTGCTGAAACTGCATTGCAGGAAAAAATATTCAAAAACATGTCCAAGCGTGCTGCTGAGCTATTGCGTGATGACCTTGAGGCTAAAGGTCCTGTTCGAGTGAGTGAAGTAGAAGAAGCACAAAAAGAAATTCTTACCGTTGCGCGTCGTTTGGCTGATGAGGGAGAGATCATGCTGGGTGGTGGCGGTGATGAGATGGTTTAGGCTTAGGCTATCTATATGAAGTCATCAGAGAAATTGCCTATTCGCTTTGAATCTTCTGATTTGATCAAGCCTGTCGAAAGCTGGCTGCTTCCAGAAGTAAATAGCCGTCATGTTGTTGGCTTTCACACAAAGCCCGTCGAGCCTAAAGTAGATACTATTACTGTAGTTGACGAAGAGATTGTTGCTGAGAAAGTGACGCTCTCTGAGCTGGAAGCCATTCGCGAACAGGCTTACGAAGAAGGCAAGGAAGCAGGTAGGTCTGCAGGATACGAAGTCGGCTTTCAAGAAGGTGATCAGCGCGGTTTTTCAGAGGCTTTACAAAAAGGAAAGGCCGTAGTTGACGAGCAGTTACAAAAAGTAGAAGCCTTGATTACATCATTGGATCTGCCATTACAAAACCAGCATGATCAGATAGCAGAATTAGTAACTGAGCTCTCTCTACATGTCGCAAGTGTTATTACTAGGCAGCAAGCGTCTGACTATAAAGATATTGTTCGCTATTCTGTTTCGCAGGCTGTAGAACTGCTTCCTAAACAATCGGGCGAGTTAGTCATTACAGTGCATCCGGATGATTTGGAAGCGGTGACGTCGATGGCTGAGCAACAGCCAAGGTGGCGTGTGGTCACTGATGAGCAGCTGGCAGCTGGCGGATGTTTGGTGTCTACAGATGACAGTGTTATTGATTACTGTATGGAATCACGATTCTCTGATATATCCGACCAGCTGAGAGAGCGCCTGCAAAAATTGCAGCACTCAAATGCTCGTGAAAATAACCTTGTGGATAATCTGTCTTCTGATCATGACGAGGGTAGTGATGAGTCGCAATGATTTGTCGCAATCTATCAAAAGCTTGATTAGCCCCCCCCTGTCTGAGCCAAAACCACGTATTGAAGGCCGGATCACTCGTTTAATAGGTTTGACTATTGAGGCTGTGGGTTTGCAGGTGGCGGTCGGCGATAACTGCTTGATTATATTGTCTGCCACACATGAGATAGAGGCAGAGGTGGTTGGTTTTTCCGGAGACCGGATTTACTTAATGCCATTGCATGCCGTTGAAGGTCTTTCTGCAGGAGCAAAAGTTGTTCCTCTTCGAGCAGGGCGGGATGTGCCTGTAGGTTTTGGTTTATTGGGCCGGGTCTTGAATGGCGTGGGTGAGCCGCTTGATAGTAAGGGGCCTTTGAATTGCGAAGAATCGACTACTTTGGCGGGTGAAACTATTAATCCGCTGTCACGCTTTCCTATCGTTAGTACGCTTGATGTGGGTATCAAGACAATTAATGCTCTGTTAACAGTCGGTAAAGGCCAGCGTCTGGGCTTATTCGCTGGTAGTGGTGTAGGTAAGTCCGTATTGCTGGGGATGATGACGCGGGCTACCGAGGCTGATATTACAATAGTGGGCTTGATTGGTGAGCGTGGCCGAGAAGTTAAAGAGTTTATTGATCATAACCTAGGGGCTGAGGGTTTAGCTCGTTCTGTTGTTGTTGCTTCACCTGCTGATGATTCTCCTCTAATGCGCTTGCGAGCTTCGCAGTTGGCAACGCGTATTGCTGAATACTTTCGGGCGCAGGGTAAAAATGTATTGCTGCTGATGGACTCCTTAACTCGTTATGCTCAAGCGCAGCGTGAGATTGCGTTAGCGATAGGTGAGCCGCCTGCAACTAAGGGATATCCTCCCTCTGTGTTTGCAAAGCTTCCAAAAATAGTTGAGCGTGCGGGTAACGATGCTACGGGTGAAGGGTCGATAACAGCGTTTTACACTGTATTGACAGAAGGTGATGATCAGCAGGACCCTGTAGCTGATGCCGCCCGAGCTATATTAGATGGTCATATAGTATTGTCGCGGCGTCTTGCTGAGCAGGGGCATTATCCGGCTATCGATGTAGAAGCTTCCATAAGCCGTGCAATGCCGCAAATCGTCACTCAAGACCATATGGCAACAGCTATGCGTTTTAAGCAGTTGTACTCAAAATTTCAACAAAATGAAGATTTGATCTCTGTAGGTGCTTATGTGCGAGGAAGTGACCCAACAACAGATTTTGCTATCGAGCGGATGCCAACAATGCAGCAATTCTTGCAGCAGGGGCTTCATGATGCCTATGATGTTGATGATAGTTTGAAAATGTTAACAATGGCGTTGCAGCCAAGTGAGCCACCAAGGTAAGTATGAAGAAACGTTCTGGGCGCTTAAAAGTTGTGTTGGATCTGGCTGAAAAACGCAAGAAAGACGCGGAGCGTTTTTTGGCGGAGCATATTCAGCGGGTTGAAACTGATAAGGGGCAGTTAATTCAGTTGGAGCAATATTTAGCTGAATATCAACAGACTTTTCGCCAGGCCACTGAGCAAGGTTTGACGATTAATGAGTTGCAAAATTATCAAGCATTTATGAATAAAATTGCAGTGGCGATTGAGCAGCATAAAAAGTCTATGCAGTTGAATCAAAGTCAGCTAGAGCATGTGAAGCAATATTGGGCGCAAATGCATGGTAAATTTAAAGCGATAGACTCATTGGTTGATAAAGCACTTGATGATGAAAGGAAAGTGATTGATAAGGCGCTCCAAAAGCAACTTGATGAGCGCTCTCAGTTAAGTCGAACAAATTATATTTAAAAGCCTGTTATTTCAGCTTGTGATAATGCGAGCTTCATCGTTTTAACCCACTCTTTTATTATTTTTAATTAATTGGCCTCGTTTTTGCTGAATTAACTGTGATAAGTCTAATTGGCGGAAAATTTTATGGCTCCTCAAGTTACTCAGCTTAACGTTCTTCTTCAGCCTGCTAATGTAAAAAACTTACCTAGCATGAATGGTATTCCTTCTAATATGCCGCTCACAGGTGCTTTGGCGCCTGCTCAATTTAGCGAGCTGCTAAAAGAGATGGGATTAGAGGTGAGTGATGGGGTGAATTCACCTATGTTGGCTGCAGGAATGGAATTGCCTGTTGAAGGACAAGGGTTGCCTATATTGCCCTCTGAATTGCCGTATTCTCCTTTTCCTTTGATGGAAGCCGTTACGACGATAGAAGCTGAAGTGTCTTCAGTTACTGCTGCTTCAGGTTCTTTGCCTGGATTGGATGCTGCAA